>DATJFF010000346.1:0-10097 GCA_035495795.1 Vicinamibacterales bacterium | reverse complement strand
AATCAGGCTGACGGTGCCGGCGCCCTTGCCGTCCACCAGCACCTCGCGCGGCTTCACCACCACGGCGTCGGCAATCGCGGGATTCGTGACCGCGATCCGGGTGATGTCGAAGTCCGTGTTGAGGACCGTGGAGCGGCCGGCGGTCAGCAGCACGCGCTCGGCCTGGTCTGGCGCCTGCGCCGCCAGCGTGTGGCCGGCGACCGTGCACGCCAGGAGTGCAGCAACGACAAGTCTCATTTCACCACCTCATTGGTCCGCTTCGCCGCACGAATCGTCTCCACCGCGTAGACAGGAGGCGGAGGAGGAACCGGCGGCTGCGGGGCGGGCGGAGGCACGACGCGCTTGACGCCTTGCACCACCCTGGTCACGGGGGGAGGATCCGGTGCGCCCATCAGCGAGGCGAGGCGCGTGCCCTTGGTTTCGGTCGGGTTCGTGTCGAGCGGGTTACGCAATGTCAGCATGATCGAGCCCTCGGACGACGCGAGCGCGATCCGCTCGGCGTCCTCGGGCGTGACCAGCAGCGTCACCACCGTACTCGGCACGGGCTTGCCGTCCTTGGCCTGTTCCTGGTCGTACTTCGTGCCCGCGGTGAGCACCTGGATGTTGCTGACGACCACGCGGGAGAGACTCTCGGCTTCGGCGCCGCCGGTGCGGCGCGACAGCGTCACCACCACGTCCACGCGCGTGCCCGGCACGACAAAGCCGGCGACCCCGATCACCTCGTTCACTTTCACCGAGATGGCACGCATCCCGGCAGTGATGGTCGGCGGGAGCCCGGCGCCAGACTCTTTCGGCGCCAGCTTGTTCGCCGTGATCGGCTCGTTCTCCGCCACCGGCGTGATGAGACCGCGCTCCGTCACCTCTTCGGCGGTGCTGAAACTGCCCGCCACGGGGCTGCTCGCCGGCCACGCCACGAGCTTGACGTCATTGGAGGTGATCAGCGTCCCGACTGGCAGCGATTTGGCCGCCACCGTAACGTAGTAGCTCTTCACTTCGACTTCACGCACGGGAATCTGCTGGACGGCGCGATAGACGAAGAAGCTGGCCGCGCCGGCGACCATCACCGACAGCACAAACACCAGCAGAGTCCGGTTGGTTCGATTCATGATGTCTCCCGCGTCCCTACGATCCCAATTGCCGCCGCATCGTCGAGCGTCCAGTCAGCGTGACGTTCGCGGCCATCGAGCCGCCCACGAGCGTGACGATCGGTCTCACGTATTGCATCGTGTACACGTTCTGCACGGTCACGGTCACACCCGGCCAGGTACCGCCGCCCGCGCCCGGCAGCGACACGTTGGTGACGGTGACGTTCACGGCGCCCGTGACGCCACCGTTGGAGGCATAGGCCTGTGCCCGCGACGTCGCATCGGCCGGCAAATACCCAGGAAGGCTAGCGACACGAGCCCCTTCCACCGCGGCGTTGGTCAGCACGAGAAACCGCATGAACATGAACCCGAAGTCGACGATGCCCATCACCAGCAGGAGGAGGAGCGGCGTCACCAGCGCCATCTCGATCACGTCCTGGCCGCTCTGGGAGCGGCGGAGCCGGCGGAGAATCAGTGTCGCCATAAGGTCACCAGCAAGCCTGCCATGATCGGCAGAGCGTACGGCAGGCGCAGCCCCTTGCCGTGGTCCAGGGTCAACTCCGGCAGCGGCTGCATGCCGGTCAACCAAAAGTGGAAGAACAACCTCTTCAGATTCGCCAGGGCAGTGCCCAGGTAACCGTGCCAGAGCGACACGATAATCGCGAGCACGCCCCCGGCAACGGCCCCGAACAGGGCGACATTGATGGCGCCGTACCAGCCGAGCCAGGCGCCGAGCGCGGCCATCAGCTTGACATCACCGGCACCCATCGCACCGAGCGCGAAAAACGGGAAGAACACCAGCAGGCCGACAAGCAGGCCGAGGCCCGCAGCCTGCAGGCCGAGGCCGCCGGGCGCAGCAGCATGAAATACGAGCGCCGCGGCAACCGCGCTGAACGTCAGGACGTTTGGAATGCGGGCGCTTCGCAGGTCGGTCAGGCAGGCTACGCCGGCAACGAAAAGGGCGGCAGTTTCGGCCATGGTCATTGCTACGGGGTAGGGTCGGGCACTCGCCACAGATTCTGCGTCCCGGTATCGAGCCGGCCGTACGCCAGGCCAATACCGGTCGTGATGGCCGGCCAGGTGGCGATGCCGACGACGGCTAGACCGGCCATGAGCAGCGCGTACTCAATGATGTCCTGGCCGTAGTCGTCGACAGCGAGGCGCCGAAGGACCTTAGTCATGCTCGACAGTAAGGAAGACGAACCGGCGCCCTCACGCAGGGCGCCGGTAGCGTCGGTTCGAACTAGGCGCCCGGAATCAGGCCAACCTGGGCCTGGATGCCGGTCCAGGCCGTGCCAACGGCCGCGCCGACTGCCGGCACCGTCGGAATGGCGATCACGCTGATGCCGGCTGCCAGCAACGCGTACTCGATGACGTCCTGTCCACGATCCTCGGACATCAGGCGCTTCAGAAGGTTCTTCATCTCTATCGCTCCACGCAATCGGGGAGGGCTAGGTTCTGGGGAGCGCGCAGGAGGCCCCGAACCCCCTGCGACTCTGTGTCCGACGCCAGCTTGGCGGTCGTGACGCGCTCCAATTGAGCAATCGAGGTACCCGTAACGCCGGCGCCGTCCTGTCGAGCCGTCAAGTGGTTGATTTGCTGGGGGTTCAAGGAACTTGCCCCCCATTGCGGCCGATTTCCCTGTTCACACCACCGCATGGAAGTCCTCTGGGAGCGAGAATAATGACCGCGTTTTTGGGGCAAATCGCCTTTTATATGACACGAACGTCTTTTTGACGACTGGATGGTCATGCCATTGAGTGCGCAGCCACGAGAGTGTCCCCCACCTGCACGCCCATGCGCGCCGCTGCACCCGCCGGTAGTTCCACCATCGCAAAAGCGCGAAGACAGAAGACGAGCCGCCGCGCCGGCACCGCGCTCCGGATCTTCAGCACGCGCCCGTCGCGCGCGACGCCGAGCACGTCAATCGGGAACTGCATCCCGAAGGTGTGAATGCCTTGAGAGGGAACGATCACCAGCCCCTCGCCATCTGCAAGCGATGTCCGCCCGAGCAAGCCGCGCCGGCGCGTTGACGAGTCGCCGGCCAGTTTCAAGTCCGCAATCACAAACGCCCCGGTTCGCTCGAGGCGCAATCCGCACGCAACGCCGTCCGACGTCGCGCCGAGAAAGCTGCGCGCCGACGGCGCGCTCACTGGAGGACCGGGACGCGCAGCGTGTACTTGACCGGAACGCCGTCCTTGACCGCGGGCTCGAAGCGCCACGCCTTGACCGCGGAAACGAGCATCCGATCGTTCAGCGACGCGTCAGTCGATCGCAAGCGCACTCGCTGCACTTCCCCGCGCTCGTCTACCACGACTTCCATGTACGAGTCGGTCGGACGAGAATCCGCCTTCGGCTGAGACGGCAGCCTCGGGTAGACCAGCGCCGGCGGCGCCACTGCGGTGTCCTCCTGCGAATAGACACGCGATTCCATCGGATAGACGACGACCTCTTCGGTCACGTCCGGCCCCCTGGCGACCGCATCGTCTGCTGTGCGCGTGGGGTGCGAGGGGACGGACCTGGCGAAGAGAGCCGCAGGAGCGGCGGACTTCGTCACACCAACACTCGAACGCGATGCGCGGGACGCGGCGGGCGCCGCGGCCGGTGGCGGGCTTGCGACGGGAGCGGCCGGCGGACTGGCTGGAGCCACCCGCTCCACGACAGCGCTGGCTGCCGTCCTGACGGCGGACGTGACTTCGGCAAACGTGACCGTGTTGGCGACGCCGCTGCCCCACCAACTCCACGCGAGCCACATGCCTCCAACCACCAGCGTGGCCGCGGCTCCCAGGGCTGCGTACTCCACCCACGGCGGCATCGGCTTCTTCACGGCCGGAAGAGGGGTCGCCGTCGGCTGCTCCGCCACCTGGGCGCGAAGATCGGAAAGCGACTTCGCCCGACCCTGCTCCTCCTCGGCGGCCAGTCCGCGCGCCGCGAGCCGCGCCACTTCGACCTCGGGGTTCGGACGGACGAACCACTCGAGCGACAGCCCCTTGGGACGTTCCTGCGACGGCGTCGAAAATCCAGACGGCGCTTCGTCGCCGAGCATGACGAGCGTGGCCAGCTCCGGCGGCGCGGAGTGCCCGTCCAGCATCGCGCCCAGCAGCTGCATCGGCGAAAGATGAGGACCGACCGGAGCCGTCAAGGCGACGCTGCCCTCGTCAGACAGCAGGCAGCCGGCCAGAGAGATGGTCGACATCTCCCCCTCGGCCACGATACCGGCGAGCCGGGTGACTTCAACCGCTTCCTGCCATGCGATCGGCACGCGCAGTTGCAAGAGACGCGCGACCGAAATACTCGCCATATGTCAGCTCCGCATGAATCCGAGATCGGCGGACGCGAAATTCGAGAGGTTCGGAAAAGCCCAGGCAAGCTCGCCTGACGTCGCGCCGAACCACCGCCCGAGCGTCGCGCCGAACTGTACTGATCCTATCGTGGGAATCCAGACTCCGCGATTCGAAGCGTCATGATCACCTTCGAGGACGAAGTCCGGCATCATGCCATAAATCCCACCCAGGACCGCTCCACCAACTACGATTTGGTGGCTACCCCAAGCATGATCCGTGCCTGTCCCGTTGGTCTGGGTCGTCCGGCTGAACTCGGACTGGGTGAAGGTGGTGATCTGACCGGCCAGGCCGAGGTCGAGCGTCGCGAAGGCAAACGCCGACAACGACTGCGACAAATCGCGCAGCAGGTTGGCATGGGTGCCCAGCTGGTTCGTGTGCGTGTCGAAGCCGCCGATCGAGCAGAAGAACACCTGGCGGCCCGGGCCCATCTGCGAGCGGACGCGGATCAGGCGGGCCACCTCCCGCATCTGGTTGCCAAGCGACGTCGTCGGAAACGCCGACGTTCCGGGCGGCAGGCCGCCGCTGGCGGTGAGGGTGTCGGCGAGCTGCAGCCCGTCCGCGAACATCTGGTTGGCCGCCTCCCGAATCGGATTCCCGCCGTCCATCAGGACCATCGCGTTCACGGCCTGGCGGCGGGCATCGGCGGCCGCGGGCGGCCAGAAATTCATCCCATAGAGGCTAAGATTTGCCCCCGGCGGGACCACGTTGCTGCGCACATCCGCACCGTCGAGGAAGATGGCCGGCGAGGACACCGACACGGCGGACAGCGAATCGGTCGCTCCGAACAGATCGAGCAGACGCCCGCCCCACCCGGTGTACTGGGTGGCGGAACCGGTCTGCGCCTGCGTGGTCTGGTCGGAGTGCGAGAACAGGTTCGGCGGCCGCGAGGCGCCGCCCTGGTACTGCTGCTTGGTGAGCGGCATGTTCAGCGCGCCCATGTTCAGCACGAACGCCAGATAGCCGGCGTTGTAAATCGGCACGAGCTCGGTGAGCGAGGGGTGCAGCCCGTAGGTGGCGCCGCCAGGCCCGGGAACCGGCAGCAGCGTATTCGCGGCCAGCGCGACGCCGGCGCTGCCGCCGCGCGCGGTCGAATAGGCGGTGTAGTTGTCGGCCGGAACGATGACGTTGTTGCTGTCGTTGCCGCCGAACATGTAGACGCAGACCAGCGCCTTGTAGTCGGTGACGCGGCGCTGGGCCTGCACGTCGCGGACGAAGAAGCCTCGGGCCGGTTCGATGCCGAGGCTGGTCAGGCCGAGCGCGGCGAGACGCGCGCTCAGCTTCAGGAAGTTACGTCGAGCCGGAACGTTGTGAGAGTGACCCATGGCGCTGCTCCTACTGCACGGTGACGGACTGCCAGCCGGTGAAGCCGCTCGCGCCGCAGATGTTCTCGGAGCGGACGCGGACTTCGTAGCGGCCCGGGCCGACCGGGCTCGAGATGGTGGTGTTGGTCACCTGGAACGCGCCGAGCGGCGCGGTCGTGTTGTTGGCGTTTCGGAGGCGCGCCTCGAGGGTGTAGCGCGTCGGCGTGGTTCCGCTCGCGGGCGGCTGCCAGGATGCGCTCACGATCCGGTTGCTCGCAGTCACCGCGAAGGTTGACGGCGCCGACGGTCCCGAGCACCCGCTCAGCGGGAACGTCAGCGTCACGCTGTTCGAGGAGCCGCTGGTGCCCGACGCGTTCGTGGCCCGTACCGTGAAGCCGAAGGTGCCCGCCGGTACCGAGTTGTAGGACCAGGTCGTGGTGACAGGCAGCGGGATCGTCGCCACCCGCGCGCCGTTCTGGGTGACGTCGACGGCAATGCCGGTCGGCTCACCGCCGCCGAACGAGTTGCGCCAGCTCAGGACCACCGACGACCCGTTGCCATAGGCGGTGAGGGAGCGCGGTGCGGTCGGGCCCGACGTCGCGCCGACGTAAATGCGAATCTCGCTGGACGGGCGGCTGGTGGCGCCGCCGGCCACGGTCCGCAGCCGGATGTAATACGCGCCCGGAGGCGCCTGGAAGGTGAAGGACGCCGCCGCGCTGTTGATGGGAATGGTCGCGAGGACCTCGCCCGGTCGCACGCCGCCTTCGAGGACGTACCCAGTCGCTGCCGGCCCGGTGAGCGGCGCACGCCAGCCGATTGAGACGGTGGTGCCTGCCAACGAGGACACGGCCAGGCCGGTCGGCGGCTGCACTCCCGCGGCGCTCGCCACCGAGGTATCGGAATACACCGAGTACTCGCTCGAGATCGCGGCGAGATACAGCGCTCCGCGGGCCCGCTCGCGCAGTCCGCTCTCCGACGTGTCGGTGATCGCGGCGGTTGCGGCGGTGATGAGATCGCGCAGCTCCGGCGTCATCCGACCGAACATCAGGTTCTGGTTGACGGCTTCGACGAGGGCCGCGGGGTTCGCCGCCTGCGCCTGGTAAGGCGGCAGCGCCGTCGCCATCGAGAACGTGCTCGTGTACCAGTCGTAGAGGATCCCGTAGATGAAATTCGCGCGTTGCACGGCAAGGGCCGGTGGGTAGATCCCGAACTCCGGCCCGTAGAGCGCGGCGTTGCTCGGGAGCGGCGTCAGCAGGTTGTAGAAGCTGAAGACGGTGTTCGGCGTCAGGACCTGCTGCAGCAGGCTGTAGAAATTCCACTGCACGTTGCCAGGATTGGCGAGCGGAACGCCGAGCGCGCGGGTGAGGCCGAGGATGTGAAGAATCGGGTCTTTCAGGCGGCCGTCGGTAATCGTGAACGCGCGCGCTTCCGGATCCGTGAGGATCGCGGTCAGCGTCGCTCGCAGATCACCGCCGGTGCTGGAGAACACGGCGGCCACGCGTCCGACGTAGTTCGGCGTCGGGTTGCTGGTGACGAGCGATCGGATCAGGCGCGACGAAATGAACGGCGCGAGGTTCGGGTGCGCCATCAGGCTGTTCACGACACCGTCGATGTCGCTGTACAGCGCGGCCGTCGTGTTGGCGCTCGCGGGGAGGACGACACCGCTGTGCAGCGTCTTCTGGCCGAGGTCGTGGTAGCGCGGCGCCGGAGTGGTTCCGGTGGTCATCGACGGCACCATGTCGACGAGGTAGTTGTTCGTGTTGTTGACGCGCGCGTAGGTCCAGCCGGTCAGCGCCCGCGCGTACTCGACGAGCGTGGCCTGGGTGTAGGAGGGAATCGGCTGCCCGTTCGCATTGAGGCGCACGGTGCCGTTCTGATTGAGCTCCCACAGTCCGATCGTGAACAGCTGCATCAGCTCGCGCGCGAAATTCTCGTTGGGTACTGACGTGGTCTGACCATTCGGGCACGTCGTGGTGTTGCGCGTACACCGGTTGAGCGCGTTGTCGAGATAGTTGCCCATCGTCGGGCTGAGCGCGACCTCGCGCAGCAGGGTTCGGAAGTTGCCGAACGCGTTGCGCGAGAGCAGCCGGACCCACGGCGCGAGCTGGTCGCCGCCGTTGTTCTTGACCGCGGAGATGACGATGATTTGGCTGAGCGCGAACATCATGCGCTGGCGCAACTGGTCCTGGCCGTTGGCCATGTTCATCAGCAGCGCGTTGCGGATGTCGTCGACGTCTGGATCGTCGAGCATCGGGCTTTCGGGCATGGCGAACTGATTGTTCAGCCACTGGTCGTAGCCCTGGCTGACGACCAGGTCCACATCAGCCGCCGTCGGACCGAATGTCGCCTGCTCCAGGAACTGCGCCGCCGCCTGGCGGGTTATCCCCTGGCGGGCCGCAACCGGCGTGTCCGAGAGCAGCACAGCAGCCGCCAGGATTGCAAGGGTGAGTGCCGCGCACCGCACGCCGCTCGCCGGCCGCCGCGGCCGCGAGGCAGGCGAATTCCTGAGGGAAATCGTTGTTTTCATGAGCGCCTCATCCAAGACGCGGCGCTCACTGCGGCCACGCCTGCTACGCCGTGCGGCACACGGCGTGCCACTGGTCACTGGCCGCGCCCAGTCCATTGGCGATTGAGGATTGACGAATGATGATTTATTGACGATCCGGGGATTGGCGGATTGCGGCATTCGATTGACGATTCGCGCATTGCAGGATTGCGCGATTGTGGAAATGGGGATTGTGGGATTGGATTGCGATCGGGATTGACGATCGGAGCAGTTGGGAGGCTCCAATCGGCTAATCGTCATTCCCCGGATCTGTCGATCGCCAATGCCCCGATCGTCGATCGAATGGCGCAATCCCCCAATCGACCCATCGCCAATAAATCCTCAATCCTCACTCCTCAATCGACAATGGACGCCGGCGGCTGGTAATAGCGCCGGTACATGCCACGGCGGAACAGCCAGCCGCCTAGCGGTCCCAGCCAGTTCAGCACGTAGTGCATGTAGCCGAGGTCCATGAGTTCGATAAGGTTGCCATCACAGTCGCGGGCGAAGAAGAAGGTGTGGCCGCGCGGCGACCGTTCGGGCTTGCTGACGATCTCGACGCCCTTGGCCACCAGGTAGTCGTGCCACTTCTGCGTATTGCGGACGTTGAACGAGAAGTGCGTCTGCCCGACCCGGTTCCACGGCACATCGTTAGCGGGCTGCTGCGGCTCGAAGTGGAAAATCTCGAGCACCGCGCCGCCGGGCACGCGAATCCACCCGATCTTGCAGCTTGGCGCCGGCGCGTTGACCCCGAAGAACGCCTTCACACGCTCCGGCGGCGTATCGGCGACGCCGACGAGCGGGCAGCCGAAGACATCCCAGTAGAAGCGGACGAAGGTGTTGAAGTCGCGGACGGTGATCCCGACGTGACTGAAAGAACGCGCACGCATGCACAGAGCTTAGTGCGACGGGTGCGACTGGTGCCACGGGTGCGACTGGGGCGGGTGCGGCAGGTGCGACGGGTGCCCTTGCCCTTCTGCCTTCTGCCTTCTGCCTTTTGCATTTTGCCTTTTGCCTTTTGCCTTTTGCCTTGTTGGTATGATCCCCCGCCTTGGCCGGGTTTCTCTCTCGCGAACGCATCATCGCGCCGCCGGGGTTCAACCGGTGGCTCGTTCCGCCGGCCGCTCTGGCCATTCACCTTTCGATCGGGATGGCGTACGGGTTCAGCGTGTTCTGGCTGCCGCTCAGCCGCGCGATCGGCATCACCGCCTCGGCGCCGGAGGACTGGAAGGTCAGCACGCTCGGCTGGATGTACACGCTGTTCTTCGTCATGCTCGGCTCCTCGGCGGCGGTCTTCGGGCCGTGGCTCGAGCGCGAGGGGCCGCGAAAGGCCGGCGTGGTCGCCGCTTGCTGCTGGGCGGGCGGGTTCTTTCTCTCGGCATTGGGCATCCGGCTGCACCAGGTGTGGTTGCTCTGGCTCGGCTCCGGCGTGATCGGCGGATGCGGGCTGGGGCTGGGCTACATCTCGCCCGTCTCGACCTTGATCAAATGGTTTCCCGACCGGCGCGGCATGGCGACGGGACTGGCGATCATGGGGTTTGGCGGCGGTGCGCTGATCGGCACGCCGCTGGCCGACGCGCTGATGCGGTCCTTCGCGACGCCGACTTCTGTCGGAGTCTGGCAGACCTTCGTCGTGCTGGGCACCATTTACTTCATCGCGATGATGGCCGGCGCGCTCGCCTATCGGCTGCCGCCGCCCGGATGGACCCCGCACGGATGGACCGCGCCGGCCTCGGCCGCCATTTCGGCCCGCGCCGTGACCGCGGAGACGGCGTGGCGAACGCAGCAGTTCTGGCTGCTGTGGGCGGTGCTGTGCCTCAAC
>DATJFF010000345.1:0-15317 GCA_035495795.1 Vicinamibacterales bacterium | reverse complement strand
CGAACCCGCCCGACTGCGTGAAGCGGATCTTGTGGATCGGCATCACGATCTAATCTGCGTCACTTCGGGGCATCTCAGCAAGCTGAAGGATGCCTCGCGACGCGTCGTCGATCAGAAGCCAACTGTCTGCCAGGCCTTGGTGACCGCCTTCTCCTCGGCGCTGCCGGCTCCGAACAAGCCGCCGGCGCTCTGCGCGGACATCTGGACCATCTCGTTGAAGTCGCTCGTCTGGTTCAGGGCGAGGAGCGTCTTGTACCAGATCTGGCCGGGCTTCTCCCAGGCATTCCCGCCGAGCGTCGTAGCGATCAGGAAGAACGCGTGGTTGGGGATGCCCGAGTTGATGTGCACGCCGCCGGAATCGGACGTCCCGGTGTATTTGTCTTTCAGGTTCTTGGGTTGGGGATCGGTCCCGAGCACCGGATCGTTCTCGTAGGCCTTGCCTTCCTTGAAGGTCCGGAGCGACTTGGCCTTGGTGCCGGGACCCATGATGTCCGGTCCGATCAGCCAGTCGGCCTTGGCCGCGGTCTGCTTCTTCTTCCACTGCTTGACGAGCGAACCGAACACGTCGGCGAAGTGCTCGTTCAGGGCGCCGGATTCGTTGCGGTACTCGAGGTTGGAGGTGTGGCTCACGACGCCGTGGGTGAGCTCGTGTCCGACGACGTCGAGCGATTTCGTGAAGCGGATGAAGACGGAGCCGTCTCCGTCACCGTACGCCATCTGCTCGCCGTTCCAGAATGCGTTGTTGTAGTTCTGCCCGAGATGGACGCTCGAGATCAGCGTCATGCCCTTGTCGTCGAGCGAGTTGCGATTGAAAAGCTTCTTGTAGAAGTCGTAGGTGGTGCCGGCGTAGTCGTAGGCTTCGTTGACGGCCGGATCCTTGACCTTCTTCTCTCCTTCGCTGCGTACCAGTTTCCCTGGCAGGAAACTGGAACCCTGGTTCTTCATGTCGTAGACCAGCCGGTTCTTGGTGCCGGCCGGCGACGGCACCGCAGTCATTGCCGCGAACTGGGACAACGCGGTGCGGGTGGCCCGTAACGTTGCCGATCGCGCGATCGCCTCGATCGCCTGATCGCGAACCTTTGGCACCTCGGATTTCGCCAGTTCGTCGAGCACGTACGGGGGAAGGATGCAGTGAATTGGATTTGGGCAGCAGCTCACGAGGAACCTCCCGACGGTTGACGAGATGGAAACGCGATCAACGTTCAGCTGGCACGTGGTGAATTGTGGCGATAGTCATGAACCGAACGGACGGACCGGGCCGAGCCGGTCCACGCCGCGGGCGGTTACACCGATCACGTCGGCAGCTTTCTCACCGACCATGTACACCGCGCTGGCGATGAAGTAGCCGGGGATACGCGGGAAGACCGACGCATCGACTACCCGCAACCCCGACACGCCATGGACCTCGAAGTTGCTCGAGAGCACGCCGCCGTCCTCGCGGTGGCCGATGCGGCAGGTGCAGGACGCGTGGTGTCCCCACGCATGATCGCGCACGAAGTCGGGCAACTGGTCGTCCGTGACGGCAGCGCCAGGCAGTTCCTCGCTGGCGATGAGTCCTTTCTTCTTCAAGCCCTCCGCGAGCTTGCGCGCGATGGCGACGCCGGATGCGACCGCCTTCACATCGCTGCCGGAACTGTCATTGCCCTCGTCGAAATAGCGGAAATTGATGCGCGGGCGATCGCGCGGATCCGCAGAAGCCAACGTGACTTCACCGGCGGTGTTGTTCGTGTGCGATTTCAGCACCACCCAGGTGAGGCAGTTCGGATTCCTGGCGAGCAGCGAGGAATAACCGGGGAAGTAGCCTTCGAAGCGCCCGAGAATCGCGTACAGAAACAGGTCTGGTGAGAACGCCGCCGGCCCCGATCGCGCCATCACCGCCAGGATGGCGCCGTTCGAGTTGTAGACGCCGTCGCCGTACTTCGCCCATTCCTTGTACTGCGCATCGTCGCGCGTGAACGTCGCCCCGTCGAGCGATTTCCACGCCGGGAAGCTCATTCGGTTGACCACCGCGACCTCGTACCGATCCTGGAGGTTCTGGCCGACGCCGGGGAGATCCGCGCGCACCGCGATGCCGTGCGGCTCGAGCGCGCCGCGGCCGCCGATGCCCGACAGCATCAGCAACTGCGGCGTGTTGAACGCGCCACCAGCGAGGATCACTTCGCGGGCCGCGAACGCCTGGCGGGCGTATCCATACGCCTGGCTCGGCCGCGGATGCGCGCGATACAGGCGTTCGCCGGCCAGGTACTCCACCCCAATCGCCCGGTTACCGCCGTCGAACAGCACCCGCGTCACGAGCGCGTGAGTCCGGACCTTCAACCGATCGGGATGTTTCCTGGCCACGTCGAGGACGCGCTCGCGCGAGCCGACGCGCCGGTGGTCCTTCGTCGTCAGCGGCGTGTAGCGGAGGCCGATAGCGTCCTCGGCCACGACCCGCCAGTCGTTCGGGTCGAGTTGGCTATCGAGCCTGGCCCGGCGATCGGCGTCGGTGAGGGCCAATTCCGGGCTGCTGAGCACGGCGCGCACCGACTCGAGGATCGTCGTCCGCAGCTCGCCGTCGAGGATTGCGTCCCGGGGAATGGCCTTCTCGGTTTGCAGCCAGCCGTTCCACCCGTGGCGGCTCGGATCGTGGCCGCCATGCGCGTCTGGACGGTGCTCGCATCGCTCCAGCCGCTCGAAGTACGCGCGCATTGGTTCGGCCCGCCACGACGGATCGCCCGTCAGGTCCGCAATCTGGTTCCAGTCGGCGTTGTTCGCGCACACGAAGATGAGCGCGTTGTGAGCGGTACAGCCTCCGAGTGTCGCGGCCCGCGGATAAAGCACGCCGCCTTCCGCCTGACCTTCGACCGATTCGACGTACTTCGGGTCGCGTTTCTGCCTGGCCTCGTCGGCGTAATGCCGCACGAAGAAGTCCCACCGGAGACCGTCGTTCTCAGTCGAGAGGGCATGGAACGCGGGCACGTCGTAGTCGTCGGGCAAGCTGTTCACGCCCGGCGTCTGCGGCGTCGCCCCGATCGAGGTGCGAGGATCGCCGCCGGCTTCCAGGAGCAGCACCTGAAAGCCCGCTTCGACCAACCGCGCCGCGACCGTTCCGCCTCCGGCGCCCGAGCCGACGACGATGTAGTCCGCGTCGTACTCGGCGGGCCGTTCGGTCACGGGAGCCGCGCTGCCCGGCGTCGCGCCAACGTTCATTCCATGATCGTCAGTGCCGTTCGCCACCTAACGCCCTCCCGCTCTACATGGTCTTCAGGAACCCGATGAGATCGCGCTTTTCGGCGTCGCTCAGCCCCGGCTCCTCGGTGAACAGGTTCGTCCCGAAGTAATGGCCCTTGTTGATGACCATATCGGGACACTTGCTCATCGAGAGCATCGTCTCCATCACGTTGCGGTTCTCGAACGGGTTGTTGCCGCGTTTCAGGTCGTTCTTGATCTGCTTGAGCAGGCCGAGCAGCTTGTGGCGCTGCGCATCGCGATCGGCCTGAGGCAGATCGGCGCCGAGCAGGTCCATGCTCGAGAGCAGGCTGATCGGCGTGCCTTTCGGGATCGGCCCGATCACCACTTCACCGTTCTGGAAGAGGAACGGGAACAGACGCTGGCCGGTCCCCAGCAGCCCGCGGAGGTGCTCGGGTATGAAACCCTTCGGCACACGAATCATGCTGTCAGCGGTTGTCCGCTGGATCCAGCCGACGCCGGGGCCGTCGATGTTCAGCCGCGTGAACAGCGGATCCTTGTAGCGGCGTTCCGGCCACAACATCTGCTCGATCGAAGCCTGGAAGACCCGCATCCGCGCTTCGACTGACGGGCTGGTCTCGAACGCGTAGTCGTAACCGGACTCACCGTAGCCCTCGGCCGAGTAGTACGGGCCGACCGAGTTGTTCTGCAGGAACGGCGCCGTGGACCAGAGGCTGACGAGCGACGCGGGTCGCGTGAACCCGCGCCCGCCGCCCGGCAGCGTGAAATCGTACTCGGCGCCGGTGAGCGGGTGGCGCAGCTTGACGGAACCGACTGACGGCAGGTCCTTGTAGGACTGCGACGAGAAGTTGTCCCAGATGTTGCCGGCGATCGCGTTGGTCGCGATCGGGCTGCAGACGTTCGTCTGGAGCAACGTCGACGGCACGCGTAGCTCGGTCGAGAGGTAGTTGTCCTTCAGGAAGTCGTTGGCGAGCGCAAGGTCCCGCATCGGTGTCTTGAACGCGTCGGTCTTGGTCCACGCCCAATACTTGGCCCAACAGCCGGGATAGTCCTTGCCATTGCAGCTCTCGAGATCGAGGCCGGTTGGCAGCGGCGGCAGCTTGCTCGAGTGGCAGCGGGCGCAGCGCTCGGCGAAAATGAGCTTCCCGCGCCGCAGCGACGTCTCGTCATCTGTCAGGTAGCCCTGGCCCGCCGGCCCCGCGTCTTTCAGCAGGTGCGGCTCGGTGCTCTTGAGGAAGAACAGCGCCATGTTCGGCGTCTGCAGTTCCGTGGCCTGCCAGTACACCGAGTTCTTCTGCGCGTCGGCGATCTTGATGGGGGAGATCTCCTGACCGCCGATCAGGGCTCGGAAGTGGAGCAGCCACTCCTCGCTGAAGAGACCGATGTTGATGTAGACGCGGTTGAGCGCGCCGAGCGCGCCAACCGAATCGGAGCCGTCTTTCAGCACCCGGGGCGTCCAGGTCGTGGCCGGTTTCTCGAAGAACTGCGCGAGCGGATGTGGCGGCGGAAAGAAGTCGTTGAACTGGCGGTTGTTCAGGCCGCCGCCCGACAAGGTTTCCTTGCCCCAGCGTTTTGCCAGGCCCATGCGCGGGCCGAGCAGGTAGACCGCGTTCATCGTCCGCGGGTTGTTGATGTTGTCGGTCGAGACCAGCGAGGTGTCGAGCGTGCCCGGCAGCGAGGTGTGCAGCGCCTGATGAAGGAAGCTGGCTTCGTTGGTCTTGCCGCGCCAGTCGAAGACGCGGTCCCACCAGAAGTACTGAGCGCCGACGTTCGAGCTGAGGTGCTCCCAGCGCGGGTTCTCCGGATCGGGCGGTGGCTTCAAGGGATTCGGCCCGACGTGGCAGAACGCGCACGACATGCCGATGCGGTAGGGCCGGATCAGATCACGCCGCTCGTAATACGAGGGGTCGTTGTAATACTTCTCGGAGTCCCACGCGCGGCGCGCGGCTTCGTCGAAATCAGGGTTCGGGAACAGCCGCAATCCGACAACGCCCGAGGCCTCGCCGTAATAGGAGCCAACCGGCACAGTCCGGCCGCGCGCGCCGACCTGGACGCCCTTGTACTTGTCGGCGTTCGCGAACGGGTCCGGCCCGCATGCGGGATCGCGCACGTCGAGCCATAGCCCGTAGCGGTTTGGATCCGGTCCCGCCGGCTTCTTGAAACACGGCTCGTTGACCAGGCCCAGCTCCCGCCAGCGGTTGTCGCGCGACGCCGGCAGCTTCGGGTGAGACGAAATCGTCTTGACGAAGTCCAGCGAGCCGAGGCTCTGTGCGGCGAGCACGTCCCAGAGGCGATCGTTGCCGCCAGTCCAGACCAGCCACATGTTGCGGCCCTCGATCTCCTCCTTGGAGAAGGTCGGGCCGCCGTCCATGTCGTGAAAATAATCTTCGTCGGCCGCTGGGAACGACGCCGCGGTACGTTTCGCACGCAGCGCTTCGTCAAGAACCGTACCAGGCTTTGGCTGACCGCCCCCGCAGCCGAGTGCCATCAAGGCACACAGCCACGCTGAGAACGCAAGCGATGTCGTCCTGTAAGAGAGCATGAGCGAGCCCCTCCGGGCCACGCTCGCCGCATCGTTTGGGGGGAAGGAAGATGCGGAGCGTCGGCCCCCTGCGCTAGTGCGCGATGTGACCGCGTCGTTACACCGCGCGCCTGGAGCTTACCCCAGGTTGAATCCTCCTCTTCGTCTTTCTCGTCTCTTCACACACCGTGAAACGAGATCACGGTGACGTGCACCAATGAGACGGCCACCGCGCACGGATTCCCCTTGCGCCGGTGGAACGGGCCGTGCTCGAATGGCGCACCCCCTGAGGATACCCATGGCCGATCCGATCTTCGAGCCGCTGGTGTTCAGGAACCTGACCGTCAAGAATCGCATCTTCCGGTCGAACATCTCCGGGCGCTTCGACAACTACGACGGGTCGGGCACTCAGACCCGGATCAATTGGGAGGTGAAGTTCGCGCAGGGCGGTGTCGGCGCGATCATCTCCTCGTTCGTGCCGGTCCACCCGCGCGGGCGGATCATTCCGTATTACGCGACGATCGATCGCGACGAGCGGATCCCGTTCTGGCGCGCGGTTGGCAAGGCCGTGCACGAGCACGATTGCAAGTTCATCATGCAGCTCAGCCATGGCGGCCGGCAGCGCGATATTCCCGATCTCCAACATCCGATCGGACAGAGCTCAACCGACAAACCGGATCCGCTGCACGGCTTCGAGTCCGAGCGGATGACGAAGGCCGACATCACCGAAGTGGTCAACGCCTTCGCCGAAGGCGCCCGGCGGGCCCGCGAGGCGGGACTGGATGGTGTCGAGCTCCACGGCGCGAACGGCTATCTGATCACGCAGTTCCTGAGCTCGGCGATCAACGATCGCACCGACGAGTACGGCGGGCCGCTCGAGAACCGGGCCCGGTTCGTCATCGAGATTGTCAAGGCGATTCGCGCCCGCGTCGGCAAGGACTTCCACCTCCAGATGAAGATCAGCGCGACCGAGTTCAACAACGCGCTGTTCGTCCTGAAGCACGAGGGCGCCGGCAATACCGTCCAGGAATCGGTGCAGGTCTGCAAGTGGCTGATCGAGGCGGGCGTCGATGCCATTCACGTCTCCACGGGCAGCTCGTTTCCGCATCCGCGTAATCCCGCCGGCAGCGACCTCGACGTGGACCTGCTCTCGCAGACCTACGACCAGCTCGCCAACAGCGGGCTGCACACCTTCCGCAACCTGCTGCTGTTCCGCAACGACCTGACCGGCAAGCTGTTTCGCAAGCAGTGGCTCGACGCCGGCGTGCCGGCCAGCGAGATCGAGGGCCTGTCGCTCAACGATGCGAGGACCATCAAGCAGGCGGTGTCGGTGCCGGTCATCTGCACCGGGGGATTCCAGACCGCGTCGGTCATCCGCAAGGCGATCACCGACGGCGACTGCGACGGGGTCAGCGCCGCGCGCCCGCTCGTCGCCAACAACGACCTCGTCAAGCAGTTCGCGGCCGGCCGCGATCGGGCCGAGCGGCCGTGCACCTACTGCAACCGCTGCCTGCTCGAAGTGGTCGAGGTGCCGCTCGGCTGCTACGAGGAGAGCCGGTACCCGAGCCGCGACGCGATGCTGCGCGAAGTGCTCTCGGTGTTCCAGCCGCCGCCGTTCCCATGATCGCGCTGCCGCCCGTAGTTCGCATGCTGATCCTGGCCGTGGCACTGCTCGCGGCCGCCATCGTGCTGTGGGTGGTCGTCTCGATTCGGACGGATCGGCCGGTCACCTACGAGGCCATCGAAGATCACTTCAAGTACGGATCAATCGGCAGCGAGCCGGGCGGATCGCTGCTCGCGCCGGTCGGCGGCGTGCTGCCGCCGTACTGGGTCTTCCAGGCGCTGCCGTCGGTGTGCAGCGACCGTCTCCCGGGCGGCTGGGCGAGTCTCGGCTTCGTCATCGAACAGGGGAAGGACCGGCCGATTGGCGTGTCGAGACGCCGCCGGCTCGGCATCGATCAGGTCGGCCTCAACTGCGCGGTCTGCCACACCGGTACCGTCCGCGACGCGCCAGACGCCGCCGCGAAAATCGTCCTCGGGATGCCGGCGCAGCAGCTGAACCTCGAGGCCTTCGTCCAGTTCGTGCTCGACTGCACGCTCGACAACCGGCTCACCGCCGATGCGGTGATCGGTCGGCTGCCGCAGATCGGCGGGCCGTCGCTGTTCGAGCGGGTGCTGCTCCGCACCGGGCTGATCGATCGACTGAAGCTGCAGACGCTGGACCTGCGGAACCGCATGGGGCCGATCCTCTACGGCGGCTTGCCGGAGTGGGGCCGCGGTCGCGTGGACACGTTCAATCCCTACAAGGCGATCCAGTTCAACTGGAACCTTCGCCTGCTGCCGGCGCACGAGAAGCTCGGCGCCGCCGACCTGCCCTCGCTTTGGAACCAACAGCCTCGCGAGGGAATGCACTTGCACTGGGACGGCGACAACGATTCCGTTGACGAGCGCAACCTCAGTGCTGCCCTCGGCGCCGGGGTGACACCGGTCACCGTCGATCACGACAACCTCAAGCGAGTGCGCGACTGGATCTGGACGCTGCCTCCGCCGGCGTATCCCTATCCGGTGGATCGCGCCCTCGCCTCGCGCGGCGCGGCGCTGTATCAGACCCACTGCCTGGATTGCCACGCCGATCACCGGTTCCGCGAAGGCGTCAAGAGCGGGTCGCGGGTCGGGCTGGTCGAGCCGCTCGATCGGATCGGAACCGACCGTCACCGGCTCGATTCGTACACGTTCACGTTTGCCGTCAACCAGTACGGGCTCTACCCGGACTCCGAGTATCGCTTCACGCACTTCCGCAAAACCAACGGGTACGCGAACCATCCGCTCGACGGAATCTGGCTCCGTGGCCCGTATCTTCACAACGGCTCGGTCCCAACGCTGCGCGATCTGCTCGATCCCCCCGAACAGAGGCCGGCAGTGTTCTATCGGGGCTACGACGTCTTCGACCAGGCCAGGGTGGGGTTTGTTTCCAACCTGCCGTCGGCGGGCGGACAGGCGTTTACCCGCTTCGACACCTCGGTGCCTGGGAACGGCAATGGCGGGCACAACTATGGCACCGCCCTGGCGGACGAGGATAAACGGGCCCTGGTGGAATACATGAAGACGTTCTAACGACGGTCAAGGCAGAAGGCAGAAGGCAGAAGGCAGCTTGTCCGCCGGAGCGCTGGGCGAAGGCGGAAAGGCACAACTCTCAGAGGGGGAGCGTCATGGATAGCGCGCGGCGATGGTTGAGCCGGGTGATCTGGATCGGGGTGTTTGCGAATCTCCTGCTCGCTCTTCCGACCCTGATCTCGCCCGCGCGTTCGATCAGCTTCTCCGGCCTGCCGGCGGCCTCTCCGCTGTTGTGGCCCCGCTTCTCTGCGCTGCTGCTCATTCTCCTGAGTGCGTTCTACGTGCCGGCGGCGGTCGATCCCGACCGCTACCGCGTGATCGCATGGATGGCGGTTGGGGCTCGTCTCGCCGGCGCGATCTTCTTCATCGGTTTCCAGCCGGCTGAGTACCGCATGCTCGGATACTTCGACTTCGCGTTCTTCGTGCCGGAACTGATTCTGTTGCTCAGGCTCGCGCCGGCGTCGGCGGCGCCGGCGGCGCGCTTCGGAGTCGCCTCATGACCTGGTTCACGTCGCGGCGGCAGCGCTTTGTGATCTACGCGCTGGTCCTGGTCGCGGCCGTTGCCGGTCTGCTCGTGTACAACCGCTTCTTCCACGAGGAACCGCCGCCGTATTTCGAGAGCGACGAGGAGCACTTCCTGTACGGGTCGGTCGGCACCGAGGCGGAGCAGGGCGTGCCGTACTGGATCTGGCTCGTGCTGCCGCGAATCTTCCCGGAGTACCTGCCCGGCCCCGGCGGCTACGCGTCGATCGGCGTTCTCGCCCGCGACGGGCACGAGATGCCGATCGGCTTGTCGAAGGTCACGGTCGGGTTCCCCCGCGTCGGCATCAACTGCGCGATGTGCCACGCCGCCAGCTTCCGCGCCAGGCCTGACGATGTCCCGACGATCTATCCCGCGGCGGCATCGCACCAGACCGGCGAGCAGGAGTACCTCCGGTTTCTCATCGCGTGCGCCTCCGACCCGCGCTTCACTGCCGATACGATCCTCAACGAGCTCGCGAGAAACACGACGCTCTCGTTCATGGATCGCCTGCTCTACCGCTTCGCGATCATTCCCGGCACGCAGCGCGCGCTGCTGCGCCTCAAGGACGCCAACGAATGGATGACCCACCGCCCCGACTGGGGCCGCGGCCGTATCGACCCGTTCAACCCGGTGAAGTTCACGATCCTGAAGCAGCCGATCGACGACACCATCGGCAACTCGGACATGATGCCGCTCTGGAACCTGAGCCGCCGCGACGGCACGGCCTATCACTGGGACGGCCTGAGCACGTCGCTGCGCGAGGTCGTGCAGTCGTCCGCACTCGGCGACGGCGCCACGCAAGCCTGGATGGATCGGGACTTCGCGAAGTGGGACAACACCAACCCGCGGGAGATGTCGAGCCTGCGGCGGGTGATGAACTACATCGGCTCGCTCAAGGCGCCTGCCTATCCGCTTCCCGTCGATCAGGCGCTGGCGGCGTCCGGGGCCACGGTTTATGCCGCCCACTGCGCCGAGTGCCACGACCAGGGCGCGAAGCGTACCGGCACCGTGATTCCTCTCGACGAGATCGGCACCGATCGTCACCGGCTCGACATGTGGACGGCCAACGCGGCAACCGCCTACAACGGCTACGGTGAAGGGCACACGTGGAAGTTCAGCGGTTTCCGGAAATCGAACGGCTACACGGCGACACCGCTCGACGGCATCTGGCTGACCGGGCCGTACCTGCACAACGGATCCGTGCCGACCCTGGCCGACCTGCTGGAGCCAGCCGCGAGCCGCCCGGCCAGATTCTGGCGCGGCTACGACGTGTTCGACGCGACGAAGGTGGGGTTCGTCGTCCAGGGGCCCGAGGCCGAGCGCGTCGGTACCGCGTACGACACGACGCTGCCTGGAAACAGCAACGCCGGCCATAACTACGCGACTGACCTATCGGCCAATGAGAAGCGGGCGCTCGTCGAGTACTTGAAGACTCGCTGATGTCGGCCGCTGTCGGCGTCCCCATTGGCGATTGAGGATTGACGATCGGCGATTTATTGACGATCGAGCGATGGCCGATTGCGCCATTCAAGTGGCGATTGAGGCCATCGGCGAATTGAGGAATTGTCTGAATCGCGATTGGCGATTGATCTGAGTGCCGGGCCCGTGAGGCTTCCTTCGTCGCGATAGACGACGCCAATCTCCAATCGTGATTCCTGCAATCGACAATTCCCCAATGCGCCAATCATCAATCGAATGGCGCAATCGCGAATCCCCGATCATCAATAAATCGTCAATCCTCAATCGCCAATCATCAATGGACGCCGACAGCACGCCGCTCAGGGCAGCAGGTAGTCTACGAACAGCGGAGTGACGGTAACGTTCGTGGCGGCGCGCTGTTTCGCTCTCCACTCCGTCCACTGCGGCGGCGACGCAATCCCTTGCAGTTCCTCTTCGACGGCCACGTTTGCCGCCACCGCCGCGTCGTCGGCCCACCCGATGTCGGAGCGGACGATGCGGCCCTGGCACTTGGGCAGGAGGGCGCGGTAGAGCGCGACGGCCGGCATCCGCCACGACTTCTTCGGGTTGCGATTGAGGGCCACCGCGCGATCGACTGGCACGAACGCGGTGAGCTCGTGCTGCTGCTCCATCAGCTCGAGGCCACGCCCCTTGGCGGTGCCGTTGTGGCTGCCGTGGTGCCCGACCTTGTAGAACACCGCCCGTGACAGCAGCGTGGCGGCCGTCACTGTCTGGTCGCGATCGCCATTCCTGATTGTCCAGGTAATGGCCGGGTCGTGCCAGGAGAGCCAGTTGCCTTCCTGGGCGTCCGCCGGAAAGAGCAGCACCTTTCCGTCGGCGATCCGCTCGATGGCGATGGCGAGGCTGGTGTTGTTGGTGGCGCTGTCGAGCTGTAGTGCGAGATCGCCGGCCATGTGCATCCAGTCGTCGTCCACCCGGCGCCAATCGGCCTCGCTCAGGTACTGCGGATATACCGCGCCGGCGCGCGCACTTTCGCGTTCTACGCGGAACCGTGAGTCGAACGGCTGCGCCGCCTGGAACGCGGCTCGCTGGTCGAGTTCGGCCGCGGCCAGATACGCAGTGGCAGTCTGGCCCGACGCGAGGAACGCGGCGCCGGTGCCCAGCCCGCCGGCTACGCCGTACAGCTCCGAGCTGCCAGCCTCGCCGACGTCCTCGAGCGCAGCTTCGGTTGACGGCGGTCCGAGCACGTAGATGCGGAAGCCGCTGCACCACGGTTCTTCGATCGCCGGTTCACCGGGCTTCAGATAGCGCGGGCGGTTCGTCAATCCGGTGCGGACGAACGACATCGCTTCGTTGATCGTTTCGGCGAACGCGCCCGCCGCGTCGGGATCCCCTCCGAACCCGAGGACGTCGTGGACAGCGAGCCCGACCGCGCGCGAGGCGGGGCTCGCTTCCGGCCGGGTCAGCGCACGGCTCGCCTGGACAAGCGCCTCGCCGAGGTCGTCGCGTCGTTTCGCGATGGCTTGCGCCTCTGGGTCTTGCGGGTTCTCGGTCCACGCCAGCCAGACCTGATCGACGTGCAGTGCCTGGAAAGCGGCGCGCTGCGTCCGGAATGCCGAGACGTGATCCTGATGCTCATGGGTAGCCATCACCACGTCGAGATGGCCGCCGGTTGTCTCGCGGATGTTCTTGAGGACGTCGGCCAGCGAGACCCCGGTGGTGGTTGCGCCCAGCGAGCCGCAGTCGATCAGCAAGTGGCCCTCGTTGGCGCCGACGTCGAAGGTCACGAGGAAGCAGTCGCCCAGTCCCTGGCGATACATACGCACGCGAACCGCTGGAGTCATCGCATTTCTGCCTTTCGCTTTTTGCCTTCTGCCTTCTGCCTTTTGCCTTCAGGTTGTTGGCTCTATCAGCAACCTGTCAGAGGCCCCGGTGAATCGCGGCAAACGGCTCGGCGTCTCCGAGCGGGCCCGACATTCCGAAGTAGGTGGCGTGCGACGACTCATCGAGCGTTCGGGCAAAGGCCTGCTGGCGCTGCTCTCGATTGGCGCTGGCCGCGCTCTTGCGGATGCAGTAGCGGATGGCCAGACGGCGCAGGTCGGCGACGATGGTGCAGCCGCCTTCGAAGGGCATGGTGCCGGCGGCTGGCCGTTGCGGATCGATGGGAATCTGACGCTCCTGGAGAATCCCGACGAGGAACTGGGGATCGATGTAGCCGTCCGGACTCGGCCGCAGCGCGAAGCGGCCGGTATGGACCTCGAACGTGCGGGCCGGATCCACGCCGAGGAACGCCGCGTCGCCAGGCCCGTCCGGGTGACTCGCGAAATGGCGCGCCAGCCACTGGTGGAGTCCTCGCCGCAACTCGTATTGGAGGCGAAAGGTTCGTTCGCGCGAATCGGGCTCGTCGCCCTGCGCGAACAGGAACTGCTCGGCATACCCGCGGACGCGTTCGAGGCCGTCCTGCAGCGCTTTCGAGCAGCGCATCTCGTCGTTGTCCGGCGTTCGCCACAACAGGCTGTCCTCGCTGAGCGTCCGCAAGTCGCGCGGATAGATACCCCACTTGCGAAACGCCTCTACGAACGCCAGCCGGTATCGCAGATCGTCGTCGGCCACGGCGTCGGTGTCGGCGGTGACGATCGCGCGCAGGAACTCCCCGAACGTGATGTCGACCGGCGGACAGTAGTCGAGCGCGCGGATGCACATCGTCAACACGTGCTGTGCGGCGCGGGCCGCCTCCTCGGCCAGGCGGCCCACCAGGTCGGGGTGAATCGCGCCGGGCTGGAGCAGTCCGGTGCCCCCGGTCGCGATCCGGATCAGGTCGCCGGTGCGCCGTTCGTAGATGCTCAGGAACGCGTCGAAGAGCGCGGCGACCAGGATCGCGCCGCGCTCGTGCGGGGTAAGCGTGGTCCGGTAGGCCTGCGGATCCGGCTGGCGTGGTGTCCACGCGCCGGTCTGCGGATCCGTCGTGCCGATCGCGTCGCGCAACGCCCCGCGCAGCCCGAGCGCGCGCCCGAACTGTCCGGCCAGCTGGCCGAGCAGGCTCTCCTCGGTGCGAAGCGCGCCGCGGGTGGAGGCGATCTGGTGCCGCAGGATCTCCGGAAACGTGAAGTGCTGGAGCAGCGAAACGATGTCGGCGAAGCCCTCGTGGAAGGCGCGGACGTCGGGATTGGTCGGGCTGAGGTAGCGGCGGTGCATGCCGTCGAGCAGCGCGTGAGTGGTCTCGTGCGCGATGATGTCGTGCGACAGGCACGTGAACACCATTCCACCGGGAACGTGCTGCGCCGCCGCGCTCTCGGTGGCGCGGAAATAGCCGAAGAGCAGCGCAATCTTGTCGGGTGAGTAGTACGCGTTCGCTTCACGCAGCGCGTGCGGATAGACGCGCAATCGCTGGACGAACGTGGAGTCGTTCTTCCGGCCCTTGCCCCGCGGCGGCGGCCCGTGCCGCCACAGGCTGCGGCGGCCGAGCGCCCGCTCGAAGTTGCGGATGGTCAGGCTCGCCACCGCGTAGACCATCTGCTGGTGGAACTGCGGTGTGCCCTCGCTCGGCGGCAGCCCGTTCTGCGCGAGCACGTTGGGAAGGTCGAGATCGACCGGCTCGTAGAAACAGCCGCTCGCCGGATCGACGTCGATCACTTCCAGGTACTCGCCGGCTGGACCGGGAGTCAGCGCTTCCCAGGGGACCTTGAACGTGACTTCGCCGATCATCGCGGTCGCGAGCTGCGCGGTGAGGCTCGGATCGCCGCTATAGCCGCGCAGGCAGCGGAACGCCGGCCGGGTCGGTGCGAACGGCATCGGCGTTGCCGGTCCGGGGGGCGGAGTCGAAGCGGAGGCCGCACCAGCTTTGCGCGTCCGTCGGGGTGGGGTTTTCTTTTTGGCCATGCTGATTCGCCGTCTCGACGTCGGTGCAAACCAGGATCGGCTTCAGATCCCTGCGGTGCAGCACAGCACCGCATAGGCCACCGCTTCACTGCGGACGTCGCCATGGTCCTTGATGATGCTGTCGGCGCGCAGGTTGTTGACGGTGCCGGGCGCGAAGGTATACGCCGTCTTCGTGCCGCCCATCACGACGCCGTGCCCGTCGGCTTCGGTCGTCCGCTGGGCGCCGTTACGCCCCAGCCCGCCGTACGGGTCGTTCTCGTCGCCGAGCGCGGCCGCGATCTGGTTCGCGATCCGTGACGCCAGCGGGTACGCCACCCCGACCGCCTGGTCGTTCTTCGTGTGCGTGATCAGAATCGGTCCCGAGACGCGGGCGTCGGCAATCACCGCGCGATAGAACCCAGGCTTGCCCTTGCCGTAATCGGCGGACAGCGCATTGTGCGAGAACGCCGCCTGAAGGAGCGAAACGGTGACGTTCGCCGTTTGTTTCGGCAGCGCCGCTGCCGCCGCGGTCACGAGCCGCGCACCGAAGCTATGACCCACCAGGTGCAGTCGAAGGCCGGGGTTTGCCTTGCGGCACCGCACCAGCAGGGGTCCGAGCCCGGTGGTCCCGACGACGCCGGCACGCTCCTTCATCTGGTAGTAGGTGACGAAGTTCGCGATGCGGCGGGCGCC
>DATJFF010000344.1:0-4632 GCA_035495795.1 Vicinamibacterales bacterium | reverse complement strand
GAGACGTGATCACCGGCGTTCAAGACGCGGTAGGCGACCTGCTGGCCGTCGGCCGTGGCCGCCAGCCAGCTGGCCTCGGTCGCGCGGACATCGACGCGCAGCACACCCGCCGCAGAGGGGCTTGCCTCAGCGAGCGTTCCGGCGGTGGGCACGGGCGCCGCCGTGTCGGTAGCCGGTTTGGCCGGGGGAGCGTCCGGCTGAATAGGTGGAGCCGTCGGCGGCTTCTCCGCTGTGGCGGTCGCAGCCGTGGCCGGAGCCTCCGGTCGGGCCGTGCGGCCGGTGCGGCTCCACGCCAGGTAGCTGCCACCCAACACCACAATGCCTGCGAGGACCGCTACGGCGGGGAGGAACGGCGGTATCGCGGAAGCCGAGGGCGTGCGCGGCTCCGCGTGGCCAGGCTCGGCCCCCTGATTCTCGAGCGCCTCGGCCTGAAGGGCATTGAAACGGCGCGCGATCTCGTCGGGGTCGAGGCCGACTTCGCGTGCATACAGCTTGAGGAACCCGCGCGTGATGACGCCGCCGGGTACGTGAGCGAAGTCGTCGCTCTCGATCGCGCGGAGCACCGGGACGCGGATCTTCGTGCGAGTGGATATCTCGCCGAGCGTCAGCGCGTGCGCTTCTCTGGCTTCTCGCAGGTCGGATCCGATGGACATTGCGGGGGGCCGCAGCCGTCGTGCGGAATTCTACACTCGCCGCCCGTCGTCTCTCCAGCCTTGGATGAGCTGCGACGCACCTTCGGCGTAGAATCGCGGCTGCCACGCCTTCAAAAGGACCACTCCATGCGCCGCGGAATCCGCCTTCACGCCCTGGCCGCCCTGCTCGCCCTGCTCTCGATGCCGATGGCCGTTACCGGCCAGGAGACCGGACCGTACTCGGCGGCCCGCCCGTTCGGGACCCTTCGGCAGCAGGCGGCCGTCCAGCAGGCGTGGCTCAAGGAACGCCTCGAGGTGAACCTGCCCGCCGTCATGCGCGCCCACGGCGTGGACATGTGGGTCGTCACGATGCGCGAGTACAACGAAGATCCGGTGTTCCGGGCGCTTGTTTCCGCCACGACGTTCGCCGCCCGGCGCCGGTCCATCTACGTGTTCTTCGATCGCGGACCGGAGAAAGGCGTCGAACGTCTCGCGCTCGGGGGCACCTCGCAGGGAGGGTTGTACACCGCGTACCGCGGCGAGGGCTCGACGTCGAACACCCAGAAGGCGGAGCTGTGGGGCATGGACCAGTGGCGGCTGTTCGCACGGCTCGTCAAGGAGCGCAACCCGAAAGCGATCGCCGTGAACATCTCGGCGGACCACAACTTCGCCGACGGTCTGACCGTGGGCGAATGGGAGCAGATGAAGGAAGCGCTCGGGCCCGAGCTCGAGCGGCGCATCGTCCGCAACCCTCGCCTGGCGATCGACTATCTGGCGCTCCGCGTCCCGAGCATGGCCCCGGTCTACCGGCGGCTCCAGGCCATCGTCCACGAGGTGATTGGCGCGGCCTTCTCGAACCTGGTGATCACGCCGGGGGAGACGCGTGCCGAGGATGTGGTCTGGTGGATGCGGCAGCGGGTGAACGACATGGGCCTCGGCACCTGGTTCCAGCCGTCGATCGAAGTGCAGCGGATGGGCGCAAAGGACTCGGATCTCGACGACAACCCGACTATCCAGCGCGGCGACGTGCTGCACTGCGACTTCGGCATCACCGCGATGGGACTGAACACCGACACCCAGCACATGGCCTACGTACTGAAGGACGGCGAAACCGACGCGCCGCCGGGGCTCAAGACCGCGCTGGCGCGCGGCAATCGGCTGCAGGACATCCTGCTGGAGAAGACGAAGCCGGGGAAGACCGGCAACCAGGTGCTAAGGGAGGTGCTCGGCCAGATGAACGCCGAAGGGCTCGACGGCACCATGTACTCCCATCCGATCGGCGATCACGGGCATGCGGCCGGACCGCTCATCGGGTTGTGGGACTACCAGGAGGGCGTTCCGGGACGGGGCGACGTGCCGGTGCTCCCGAACATGTGGTTCTCGACCGAGCTGCAGGTGACGACGCCGGTTCCCGAGTGGAAAGGCCAACGCGTCCGGATGGCGCTCGAGGAGGAAGCCGAAGTGCGACCCGACGGCGTGATGCAGTGGGTGCTGCGGCGCCAGACCGAGTTGCACCTGGTTCGCTGACCCCAACTTTACAGATTTCACTGGGACTGTCCCCCTTTACAAATGTCACGGGGACTGTCCCACTGTCGCGGGCGGGCCGAACATCGCGATCCGGAGGCTGTGGCCGGACGCGCGCCAGATTTTGATCGCTTCGAAGATCACCACGGTCGCGAAGGTCACGACGAACCAGACGAAGACCTCTTCGATTGGGAGGTCCGACCAGGCGCCGATCGTGATGCCCATCATCATCCGCGGCTGAAAGCGCCACCAGCCGTAGGGCAGCGCCAGCGTTACTTCCCAGAGCAGACTGATCAGCACGACGACGAACGAGGTCAGGCTGAACGCTCGCCAGTTGATGAAGGGCCGCACCGAGCGGTACAAGCCAGAAGCCGGCACGAAGGCGACAGCAACGAGGAACGTGAAATAGCCGGGGAAGCCATCGGGGTTGGCGGCAATCGCCTTCTTGTAGACGACCGCCGCGCCGATCAGCGAGAGACCGAGCGTGACGGCCCGAAGGTGAAACGAGAGGACGGGTCCTGACTCGCGAGCCGCGGACGTGTAATCGGGCACGTTGTAAGCGGCGAGCCAGAACTCGTCGTTCCAGACGTAGAAGAGAAGGATGAACAGGAAGCCGGTGAGATAGAAGGCAAACTCTTCGAGCGGGATCGGCCCTCCGACGCCAGGCACGGTCAGACCCAGCGTCGCGCCGGTGTTGGGAAACGCGAAAAACGCGTGACCGAACAGGAGGTCCAGGATGAAGCCTGTCGGCGCCAGCAGTCCAACGGTCAGCCAGTAGGCGGTGCGCTCGAACGTGAACCGCGGGTGACTCAGAAACCACCAGTGCAGGACCGCGAGCGGGAAGACGAAGAGCAGCAGGCTCCAGGTGTAGCCGTGCGGGGTTGGATCCGGAGAGGCAAGCTCCAGGGTCGCCGGAGCGAGGACCGTTCGTAGCGTGAGCGCCGCCGGGATGGCCACCATGACGACCATCAGCGGCACGATGCGGGCGAGAGGCTCGGGACGGCCGGAATTCATCGCGCGCAGGAATTGATCGGCCTACACTACCGCAGGACCGGAGGTCGGGGATGCCGTTGGCGCGTGAGGATCTCGGCCTGGTGTGCGCGACCGCGATGTCGGTCTTGTTTCTTTCCGGTGCCGACTCTGCGGCACAGCAACCGCCTTCCGATCGCATGGCGGCATGGGCCACCGCCCTCGGCGTCGAATGCGCCCACTGTCACGTTCCGGGAGACTGGTCGAGCTCGAGCCGGCCGACCTTCGAGTTCGCGCGGCGGATGATGCGGATGGTGGACGGATTGAACGCCGGCCCGCTGGAAGGCGTCGGCGGCATCACCTGCTGGACCTGCCATCGCGGCCGGACGATCCCGGCACGGTTGCCTCGCGATGCCTGGCAGGAGGTGCAAGCCAGGCACGGGGACGAGTTTCGGGCAGCGCCCGACCGGGCGCTTACGATGAGCGTCTATGCCGCCTCGCTCGGGGTCGAGTGCGAGTTCTGCCACGAACCGGACCGCGCTGCGCCCGGGACGCCGGCGAAAGCGATGGTGACGCGCATGCTCGCGGTCATCGATCTGATCCCCACCTACTTCGACGCCACCCGTCGTCCAACGACGCAGTGCTTCCTCTGCCATCAAGGCGAGCGCCGGCCGCGTCGCGAGCCATCGGGTTAGCAGGGCGGGACAGCGTGGGATGATGGACGGTCAGCGGTCGGACAGCCGGGAGGACGAGACATGCGTGCACGTTGGAACGTGGTGATGCTGGCGATGACGCTCGCGGCGGTGCCGGCGTTCGCTCAGACGGCGAAGCTGGACACCTACAAGGCCGAAGCCTCCCGCGGCGTCGACGAAATGGCCAAGCTCGCACAGGAGATGGTGGACTCGGTCTTCAGTTTTGGCGAGCTCGGGTTCCAGGAAGTCGAGACGTCGAAGTACCTCACCGGGCAGCTCGAAAAGTTCGGCTTCACGGTCCAGCGCGGCGTGTCGGGCATGCCGACCGCATGGGTGGCGAAGTGGGGGTCGGGCAAGCCGGTGATCGCGCTCGGGTCCGACATCGACGGCATCCCGCAGGCGTCGCAGAAGCCGGGCGTCGCCTATCGCGATCCGATCATCGAAGGGGCGCCCGGCCACGGCGAAGGACACAACACCGGCGTGCCGCTCAACATCGTCGCCGCGCTCGCGGTGAAGAAGATCATGGAGCGCGAGAAGCTGCCCGGCACGCTGATGCTCTGGCCGGGCGTGGCCGAGGAGCTCGACGGCGCCAAGGCGTGGTACATCCGCGACGGCATGTTCAAGGACGTGGACGTGGTCCTGTTCACGCACGTCGGCAACAACCTCGGCGTGTCGTGGGGCGATGGCGCGGGCACCGGGCTGGTGTCGGTCGAGTACAGCTTTGCCGGGGAGACCGCCCACTCGGCTGCCGCGCCGTGGCGCGGCCGCTCGGCGCTCGACGCGGTCGAGCTGATGGGTCAGGGCTGGGAGTTCCG
>DATJFF010000343.1:0-2172 GCA_035495795.1 Vicinamibacterales bacterium | reverse complement strand
ATATGGCACCGGCGTATCGAGCGCGCCGAGTATCCTCACCGGCGCGTCGAGCGATTCGAACGCTTCCTCCTGGATGATCGCGGCAATGCTCTCGCCGATTCCTCCGGTACGCGAGTCCTCGTGAACGATCAGCACCCGGTTGCAGTGACGGGCGACGGCCAGAATCGCCTCGCGATCGAGCGGGACAAGGCTGCGCAGGTCCAGCACCGCGGCCTCGATGCCATCCGCAGCCAGCGTCTCGGCGGCGCGCAGGCACTCGTGGACGTAGGCGCCGTAGGAGATCATCGCGAGGCTCTTGCCCGCCCGCCGGAGCGCGGCCTTGCCGATCGGGAGCGGCGCCGGGGCGTCCTTGCCAAGCACCTGCTTGATGCGGGGCTCCCGGTAGAGCGCGATGTGCTCGTAGTAGAGGACCGGATCGGGGTCGGCGACGGCGGCGGCCATCAGCGCGCGTGCGTCTTCGGGCGTGGAGGGGACGACGATCTTGAGGCCAGGGGTGCGGTAGAACCACGGCTCGGTGTTCTGCGAGTGGTACGGGCCGGCGTAGCGGAGCCCGCCCCACGGCATCCGCACGACCATCGGCACGCTCGCGCCCCAGCGGTAGCGGATCTTGGCGGCGTTGTTGACCAGCTGATTGAAACCGGTCGCCACGAAATCGTTGAATTGCATCTCGCCGATCGGCCGCTGCCCTGCCAGCGCCGCGCCGACGCACACGCCGAGGACCGCGCTCTCGGCGAGCGGCGAGTTGATCAGCCGATCGCCGAACTCCTTCAGGAGCGGCCGCAGCAGCAGGAATGCGTTTCCATACTGCCCGCCGACGTCCTCGCCGTAGACGAACACCCGCGGATCGGCACGGAGGGCATCGCCGACGCCGAGCATCACGGCCTCGAGCAGCGTGCTGCCCTTCTTGTCGAACGGCAGACCGGGCTCGACGGGCGGCAGATCGGCGCTGAGCGGCTGCGCCAGCCGCCGCTCCGGTTCGAGCAGCTCGACGCGGACACGCGGCAGCTCGTCCGCGAACACGCCGACGCCGGCCATCTCCGGCTTCGGCCACGGCATCGCGATCACCGCCTGCGCCTCGCGCTCGACGAGGTCGTGGGCCCACTTCTGGATGCGATCGAGCTCGCGCTGGGTGATCACGCCGTCGGCCTCGAGCTTCGCGGCGTAGCGCGGCAGCGGATCCCGCTTCGCCCAGAACTCGTAGAGCTCCCGGTTCGCGTAGCCGCCCTCGTGCAGCGCGGGGTACTCCCACGACGGCGGCAGATCCTTGCCGAGATAGAGCATGTCGTCGTGATGCGCGTGACCGCACATACGCATCGCGATCACCTCGATCAGGGTCGGCCCCTGCCCGGCCCGCGCCCGCTCGGCCGCCCAGGTGAAGGCCGCCGCAACCGCGTCGGGGTCGGTGCCGTCGATCGAGATGCCCGGTATGCCGTACCCGGCCGCCTTGTCGGCGAAGACGCGCACCGCGGAGTTGTCCGCGACCGGCGTCGAGAGCGCCGTCTGATTGTTCTGCAGGCAGAAGATCGCGGGCAGGCGGCGTGCCGCGCAGAGATTGATCGCCTCGTGCCACTCACCCAGCGACGATCCGCCTTCGCCGATGAAAGACACCGCCACGCGCTGTGCGCCCTCGCGTGCGAAGGCCATGGCCATCCCCGCCATCGAGAGCGACCCGACCGAGAGCGGCGCCGTCGCCGGCAGCACGCCCCATTCGAAGTCGCCGGTGTGCAGGTCCTTGCCGAACATCGGCGGGCCGTCCTTGCCCATCTGCGCGACCATCACGTTGCGCACCGAGTCGCCCTCGTGCCGCATCGCCAGTCCGGCGCCGAGATCGCGGATCACCGGCGCGATCACGTCACCGCCCCAGCTGCCATCGTCCTTGCGCCAGGCCGGGCCGCGCTTGAATCGGATCGCGGCAGCGTAGATGGCTTCCTGGCCGAGCGAACGGAAGCCCTTCCCCTGGAACGCCATGTCGCCCCAGCGGATTTCTCCGCCCATGAAGAACTGCTTGAGGCGGCTGTCCACCGCGCGGGTGAGCGCCATGCCGCGCAGGATCTCGAGCCGCTCTTCTTTCGTCAGCGACGCGGCGATGGCCTCGCGCCTGAGGAACCCGTCGCAGCTGTCGACGAGCTCGGCGCGCGCCTGCTCCATGCGCTTGATCGCGGTCGTGCCCGG
>DATJFF010000342.1:0-14362 GCA_035495795.1 Vicinamibacterales bacterium | reverse complement strand
CGCCCGTGTGGAATCAGCCGACGCGCAGATCGCCTCGCTTCAGAAGAACCTCGCCGACACCGTCTTCCGCTCGCCGGTCAGCGGCATCGTCACCGACAAGCTGGTCGAGTCCGGTGAAGTGATCGCACCGCGGACGCCAGTGGCCGTCGTCGCGAACCTCGATGACGCGTGGGCAGATGTGTTCGTGCCGGAGCCGGCGGTGCCGCGGCTTCGACTCGGGCAACCGGCGCAGCTCTTCACCGACGCGGGCGGCGCGCCTGTTGCGGGAACGATCACTTACATCTCGCCCAAGGCGGAGTTCACGCCGCGTAACGTCCAGACCGCCGACGAGCGATCGAAGCTGGTCTACCGGGTTCGCATCTCTGCCGGTAACAAGTCCGGCGTGCTCAAGCAGGGCATGCCCGTCGAGGCGGAGCTCGCGCTCCAGCCGCAGGGGTGACGAAGTGGCCGCCGCTCCTCCAGTCCACGCGTCGAACCTGAAGAAACGATATGGGTCGGTCGAGGCGCTGAAAGGCGTCTCGTTCGATATCGGCCGCGGCGAGATGTTCGGGCTCATCGGCCCCGACGGCGCCGGCAAGACCACCACCATCCGCCTGCTCTGCGGCCTGCTGCACGCCGACGAGGGAGAGATACGCATGCTCGGTCGCGATCCGGTCGCCGATCACCGGGCGATGACCGCGTCAGTTGGATATCTTTCGCAGCGGTTCAGCCTCTACGGCGATCTCAGCATCGATGAGAACATCGCGTTCTTCGCGGAGATCCACGGTGTCACCGATTACGCCGCACGGCGCGATCGGCTGCTCGACATGACGCAGCTCACGCCGTTCCGCAAGCGCCTGGCCGACAAGCTGTCCGGCGGCATGAAGCAGAAGCTGGCGCTCGCCTGCACGCTCGTCCACGAGCCCGACATCATCCTGCTCGACGAACCAACCACGGGCGTGGACCCGGTCTCGCGCCGCGAGTTCTGGAAGCTCCTGACCCAGTTCGTCGAGCAGGGGATCACAATCCTCATGTCGACGCCCTACCTCGACGAGGCCGAGCGGTGTCACCGCATCGCGATGCTCCACGAAGGGCAGGTGCTGGCGCTCGACGAGCCCGGCCGGTTGCGCGCGTCGTTGCCTGGGACCTGGTTCGAGGTCGTCGTGGATCATCCTCGCCAGGCTGCGGCGAAGCTGCAGGCCGTAGAAAACGCGCCGGACATCTACCTCTTCGGCGACCGCCTGCACATCTGGAACCGGCGCGACGAGCCAGCAATCGCTCGTGAGGCGCTCGATCGCACCTTGGCCGCAATCGGGCTCGTCGCGCGGGGCGTCCGGTCGATCCCCCCGTCGCTCGAGGATGTCTTTATCGCCAGGATTACCGGGAGCGCCACTTCATGACCCGCGCCTGCCTGATCGTGACGTTGAGTGTTGCCTGGTCGGCGAGCGCCTTCGCCCAGCCGGGCGCGGTACGGCTCACACTTGCCGAGGCGGTGACGCGCGCGTTCGAGACGAGTCACCGGCTCGCCGAATCGCAGGCGCGTGAAGAGGGCGCGAGGGCCACCGTGCAGGTACGCCAGGCCGCGTCCCGGCCTTCCGCCGCCGCGACGGCTGGCTACTCGCGCACCAATCACGTCGTCCCGTTCGGGTTTCCGACGCCCGACGGCCGCCTCAACATCCTGTATCCCGACGTGCCGGACAACTTCAGTTCCCGGGTCGGCGCGCAGTGGCCGATCTACACCGCCGGCCGCCTCGACGCGCTCGAGCGTGCCGCCTTCGCGGAGGCGAACGCGGCTGGAGCGGACATCGACACGACGCGGGCCGATCTCCGCTTCGAGGTGACGCGTGCTTATTGGGCGGTGGCGACCTCGCGCGAGGCCGTGCGTGTGCTGCAGGAATCGGTGAGCCGTGCCGACGCGCAGGTGCGCGACGCGCGCCAGCGGCTGGACGTCGGACTGGTGCCGCCGAGCGATGTGCTCACCTTCGAGGCGCAGCGATCGAGCGAGGAGCTGCAGCTGATCGAAGCGACCAACCAGCTCGAGTCCACGCTGATCGATCTCCGTCGTCTGATCGGGGCAGAGCCGGCCGCGGTCATCGAGCTCGCCGACAGCCTCGACTCGCCTGAGGGGACAGTCCCCATGACAAATGTAAAGAGCGAGGCAGAAACTGCGCCCCTCGTCGCGGAAGCGTTGAAACAGCGGCCGGAACTACGCGCGCTGGCCTTCCGGTTCGAAGGCGCTCAGGCCCGCGAAGTGGCCGCCTCGAAGGGCCGCCGGCCGAACTTCGCGCTCGGCGGCGGCTACGACTTCGCCAAGCCCAACCCGAAGATTTTCCCCCGCGAAGACATCTGGCAGACGTCGTGGGACGTATCGCTGAACATGTCGTGGAACATCTTCGACAGCGGCCGGACAAAGGCCGAGGTCGCCGAGGCAATCGCTGCTGGGCGCGCCATCGAGGCGCGACAGAAAGAGCTCGACGCCGTCGTATCCGCCGAGGTCCGGCAGCGGCTCCTCGATCTCAAATCCAGCCAGGCCGCGGTTCGCGCCTCGGAGACCGGCGTGCGCGCCTCCGCCGAAGCACGTCGCGTCCTCGCCGAGCGTCTCGCTGTCGGGGTCGCGACCACCACCGACGTCCTCGTCGCCCAGGAGCAGTTGCTGGACGCCGAACTGGCCCGGGCCCGAGCGCTTGCCAGCGTTCGCCTGGCCGAAGCGCGGTTGCAGCGCGCGCTCGGCCGACCGTAGCTGGCTGCTGACGCAGCCTGAAGAAGATTGAGAAGTGAGACGTGAGAAGTGAAACGGAATCCGGAAGGACCGTGAGCGCGATCGACGTCCGCGGGCTCTCGAGACGCTTCGGCAACTTCGTGGCGGTGGACAACCTCTCGTTTGCGGTGCAGGGCGGCGAGATATTCGGCTTCCTCGGCGCGAACGGGGCCGGCAAGTCCACCACCATCCGCATGCTTTGCGGGCTTCTTCGCCCGACCGCAGGCACCGCGCTCGTCGGAGGAATCGACGTGGCGAAAGATCCGGAGGGCGTGAAGCGCCGGATCGGCTACATGTCCCAGAAGTTCTCGCTCTACGAGCTGCTGACGGTCGATCAGAACATCGAGTTCTTCGCGGGTATCTACGACCTGACCGGCGATCGGTTCGCCGCCCGGCGCCGTTTCGTGCTCGACATGGCCGGCTTGCATGGCCGCGAAGACACGCTCACCCGCGATCTTGCCGGCGGTTGGCGGCAGCGGCTGGCGCTCGGCTGCGCCATCCTTCACGAGCCGTCGATCGTGTTCCTGGACGAGCCGACCGGCGGCGTCGACCCCGTCTCCCGCCGCCAGTTCTGGGACCTCATAAACGATCTGTCGGAGGGCGGGACCACGGTGCTCGTCACCACCCATTACCTCGACGAAGCCGAGCATTGCCATCGCATTGCGATCATCCATGCCGGCCGCCTCGCGGCGCTCGGCACCACCACCGAGCTGAAGGAGATCTTCCGCGATCGGCCGATTGTCGAGGTCCATGCCTCACAACCGGTTGCGGCGATGGAGGCGCTCGATCGGCAACCGGATGTCGAGAAGACGAGCCTGTTCGGCACCTCGGTCCATGCCGTGCTGCGCGCCATCGATCATCCCGAAGATGCCGTGGCCCGCGCCCTGACCGACGCCGGCCTCGAGGTGGGGTCGATCAGTCGCGTCATGCCGTCGCTCGAAGACGTGTTCCTCGACGTGGTCGAGCGTGGCGGAGCGGCCTGACATGCGCACCATGATCGCGGTCGCTACGAAGGAGCTTCATCAGATCAGCCGCGATCGGCGTACGCTCGGGATCCTGCTCCTGTTCCCCGCCTTCATCCTGCTGATCTACGGCTACGCGCTCAACTTCGACATCAAGGACGTGCGCCTGGCCGTTCAGGATCGCGATCGGAGCACCAGCAGCCGCGAGCTCGTCTCGGCGTTCGTCAACTCCGGCTACTTCGAGCTGGTGGGCTACCTGGACGCCGATGCCGATCTCGATCGGCTCGTGAACACCAACCAGGCGCGGGCCATTCTCGTGGTCCCGGCACGCTTCGAGCGCGACGTCCAGACCCGCACGCCGTCGATTGTCCAGGTGATCATCGATGCCGACAACGCCAATACCGCCTCCACGGTGATGGGATACGCGCAAGCCATCGTCGCCGAGTACTCGACGACGGTTGCGCTGCGCGCCAGCGCCGTCTCCGCCGCGGCCGCTCCGGTGACACTCGAGCCGCGCATCTGGTACAACCCGCAGCTGCGGAGTACGCTCTTCCTCGTGCCAGGCCTCATCGCGTTCATCTCGATGATCACGGCGGTGGTGTCGACGGCCCTCTCGGTCGTCCGCGAGAAGGAGCGTGGGACGATGGAGCAGATCAGGATGTCGCCGATCGGGCCGTTGGCGTTCATCCTCGGCAAGACGCTGCCCTATCTGACGATTTCCTTCATCTCCGCCCTCATCATCCTCTTCACGGCGCGGCTGCTGTTCGACCTGCCGATGCGCGGCTCGTGGCTGCTGCTGTGCGCATCGATCCTGCTGTTCCTCGTCGGGGCGCAGGCGCAGGGCCTGTTGATCTCGACCGTCGCCACCTCGCAGCAGGTGGCGTTCCAGCTCGCAATCCTGTCATCGTTCCTGCCCACGTTCATCCTGTCGGGATTCATCTTTCCGATTTCGAGCATGCCGATGGCGGTGCAGGCGGTCAGCCATGTCGTGCCCGCGCGCTACTTTCTCGTCGCGCTTCGCGCCATCGTGCTCAAGGGGGTCGGGCTCCCGGCCTTCTGGGAACAGCTGGTGTATCTCGGTATCTTCTCGACGATCGCGCTTGGGCTGGCCGCGCTCCGGCTGAAGCGGGAATGGGCTTGACCGAGCGGATGGATTCGCCACTGAAGAGAGCTGAGGGGCTAGAACGATGCGACGCGTGCTGCATCTCGTCAGAAAGGAACTGCTGGAGCTTCGACAGGATCCACGCCTGTTCGGCATCGTGATCCTCGCGCCGATCCTTCAGCTCACGGTACTCGGCTACGCCGCGACGACCGATGTCAAGGACGTGCCGATGCTGGTCGTGGACGCTGATCGATCGACCGAGAGCCGTGCCCTGCTGGCGCGGTTCCAGGCATCCGACAACTTCAAGATCGTAGGGACCGCCGACTCCACCGAGCAGATCGATCAGTGGCTCGATCGGGGGCAGGCGTGGATGGCGCTCAGTATCCCGCCCGATTACGGGCGGCGGGTCAGAGCCGGGCGTCCGGTATCGCTCCAGATCGTCGCCGACGGAACCGACGCCAACTCGACGAACGTGGCCATGGGCTACGCCCGGGCCCTGGTCGCCGGTTATGCGCAGGATCTGCTGCCGCCACAGATGTCCACGCCGCCCGTCTCGCTCGAGCTTCGCCTCTGGTTCAACCCCCAGCTCGAAAGCCGCGACTTCATGATCCCCGGCATCTTCGCGTTGCTGTTGCTGATTGTGACCACGACCCTGTCGGCCATGGCCATCGTGCGCGAGAAGGAAGTCGGCACCCTCGAGCAGCTCAATGTCACACCGCTCGCGCGGTGGCAGCTCATCGTCGGCAAGCTCGTGCCGTACGGGCTCATCGGTATCGTGGACGTAGTCCTCGTTCTGTTCGTGGCGCTGTACTGGTTCGAGGTGCCGATGCGCGGCAGCATCCTGCTGTTGTTCGGGATTACCCTCGTCTACCTGCTCTCGACCCTGGGGCTGGGTCTCTTCATCTCGAGCATCTCGAACACCCAGCAGCAGGCCATGCTGACCTCGACGTTCGGGTTCCTGATGCCCATGACCTACCTGTCTGGCTTTGTCTTCCCCATCGAGAACATGCCGGCCTGGATTCAGCCGGTGACCTACCTGATTCCCGTCCGCTACTTCCTCGTGATCGTGCGCGGCATTTTCCTCAAGGGGGTCGGCCTCGAGACGCTATGGCCGCAGGTGGCGGCGCTGCTCGCCTGGGGGCTCACCGTGCTGACGCTGGCGGCGCTCCGATCTTCGAAGCGGTTGGGCTAGCACTGGCCTGCGGGTTGCACGATTGCCGCCTGCGCCTGCAGTTACAGGCGCTCAGGAGGTAGTTACATGCTCAGATCACCCGTGCGCGCGGCATTCGCCGCCGCATTGTCCTTTGCCATCGCCCTGGCAATCGCCCCCCTTGTCGCGCAGACGCCAACCATGCTGGTCGTGGCGACTGGTCTCGACAACCCCCGCGGCATCACGTTCGGTCCCGACGGCGCGCTCTACGTCGCCGAGGCGGGACGAGGCGGCACCAGTCCGCTGTGCCTGCCAGCGGTCGAGCCGCCGTTTCCGCCGACTCGATGCCTGGGACCGACCGGTGCGATCACCCGCATCTCCGGACTGCTGGTCCAGCAACGAGTGGTCACGAACCTGCCGTCCGTCGCGGGGCCGACCGGTGCGCAAGCGGCGGGGCCGAATGACGTCGATTTCGGGTTTGGCAGCATGTGGATCACGATCGGCCTCGGTGGCGATCCCGCATCGAGGGCCGCACTCGAGGCGTCGGGGATCCGAATGGGGTGGCTGGCCCGCGCGTCGATGAACGGCGACTGGAGCTACCAACTCGATCTGTCCCGGTTCGAAGCAACGGCCAACCCTGACGGCGGGCCGGTGGATTCCAACCCGTTCAAACTGTTGATTCAGCCCAACCGCGCGCTCTTCGCGGATGCCGGGGGGAACGCGATCAATCAGATCAGCGCCAATCTCGGGATCTCGAACTTCACAGTGCTGCCGCGGGTCAACACGCCGAACGGCGGCACGACGGATCCCGTTGCCACCAGCCTGGCGGCGGCGCCGAACGGCGACATCTATGTCGGCCAGCTGACCGGGTTTCCGTTCACGCCCGGTGCCGCCTCGCTGTGGCGCGTGCCGCCCACCGGCGGCGCTCCAACCCAGGTTGCCACCGGTTTCACGATGATCATCGATCTCGCGATCGGCGCAGATGGCGCCGCCTACGTGCTCGAGCACGACATCGACGGCCTGCTCGGTCCCAGCCAGGACGGTCGCTTGACGCGGGTCATGCCCGACGGCTCGCGGACGGTCATCGCCAGCGCGGGTCTGACGTGGCCGGGCGGCGTGGCGATTGGTCCGGACCGGGCGGCCTACGTCACCCGGAAGGGCAGCCTGCCAGCGGTCGGGGACGTCGTACGCATTCCGCTGCCCTAGCCGGAACTTTCATTTCCTAGACATCGTCTAGGAAATGACGTGGGCGAAAGTCCCGGCGTCGGTGAGTTCGAGCAGCTCGTCATGCTGGGCGTGCTGCAGTGCGGTGCGGATGCGTATGGGGTTCCCGTCTGGCGGGAGCTCGAGGCGCGCGCCGGCCGCGAGGCGTCGCTCGGGGCGGTCTACAAGACGCTGGATCGCCTCGAAGCCAAGGGTTACGTGGCCAGCAGCGTCGGCGGGCCAACCGCCGAGCGCGGCGGGCGCAGCAAGCGGATATACCGGGTGACGGCGAGCGGACTGCGCGTATTGCGCCGTTCGCTCGCCTCAATCGCCCGGATGTCCGAGGGGCTGCGCGAGTTGCAGGAGCCGCAATGACGCCGCCCCTCCTCCCGCAGCGGCTCGTTCGGCATCTGATCGACGCGCGATTCGCCGAGGCGGCACTCGGCGACCTCTCCGAAATCTTCGACGACGAAGTGCGCAGCGCCCCTCGCCGTGCGCGATTCCGCTACTGGCGGCGCGCGGCCGGCGTCTGCTGGCATCTCCACCGCCGTCGTCCACGCCCGGCCCCGCATTCCTCCGGAGACAGCCTCATGCTCACCATGCTGCGGGATTTCGTGCGCGGCGCCCGCCTGTTCGTCACCCAGCCCGCGTTCTCCTGGGCCGCGGTCGTGACCCTGGCGCTGGCGATCGGCGCGAACACGCTCATCTTCAACATCGCCAACATCCTCGTGCTCAAGCCGCTGCCGTTCGACAGGCCCGATCGGCTTGGCTGGATTCTCGGGACGATCCCCGGCGCCTCTCCGGATCGCGCTGGAACATCGCTGCCGGAATACGCGGCGTTCCGGGACGAGGTATCGACCTTCACGCAGCTCGCCGCGTGGCGCCGCCAGCCGGTCACGATGCGCGAGCGCGATCAGTCGGACCGCGTGCTGGCGCAGATGGTCATCGGGAATCTTCAGGGATTGTGGGGACTGAAGGCGGCGCGTGGGCGGCTGCTCAGCGCGGCCGACGAGCAGCCGGGCTCGCCGCGCGTGGCCGTCCTTGCCCACCAATTCTGGACGGCAAGATTTGGCGCTGACGAACGGGTGATCGGCCGGAGTTTCGTGATCGACGGCGTGCCTCACACGATCGTCGGCGTGGTCGCGCCCGATATCGAGCTCGGCAACATCTCGGAGATCGACGTCTGGCTGCCCTACTCCGGCGATCCGGCATTGGCGTCGCGTGCGTATCGTGGATGGCGTCCGGTCGGGCGCCTGCGAGAGCACGCGACGATCGCCGACGCCCATGTGCAGGTCGCGGCAATCGTCGAGCGCTTGCGCCGCGAGCACCCTGACACGAACCGCGACTGGACGGCTCGTGTCGGAACCACCAGGCAGGCGCTCGGCGGCGCCAACACGTGGCTGGTCCTGTCGCTGCTGTCCATCGTGGTCGGCCTGCTGCTGCTGCTCGCCTGCGCGAACGTCATGAACCTGCTGATTGCGCGGCTGATCGGCCGGCGTCAGGAGCTGGCGGTGCGGACCGCCCTCGGCGCGACGCGCGGGCGCGTGGTCAGGCAAATCATCGGCGAGAGCCTGATGCTGGGCATGGCCGGCGGGTTGCTCGGCTTGCTGGTCGCGTGGGTGGGCCTCGCCGGCGTTCACGCCGTGTCGACCGAGCCGTTCTTCCGCCAACTCCAGATGGACTTCGGTGTGGTGCTGTTCGCGGTGGCGCTCGCGTTCGTCACGCCGCTCGCGGTCTCCGTCATCCCGACGCTCCGCGTCCTCCGCGACGACGTGAGGGCCACGCTGTCGGAAGGATCGACGCGCACCGTCGGCAGCGCGACCGCGGCCCGCGGCCGCTCGGCACTCGTGGTGCTGCAGGTCTCGCTGGCCGTGACGCTGCTGATCGTGGCCGCGCTCGTCGTCCAATCGATGCAGGCGATCGTGGTGGCCGACCTTGGCTACGACCCGTCTCCGCTCGTGAGCGCCCAGATCGACGTCGCCAGATGGAAAACCGAGGACGACCAGGCGGCCCTCCGCCTGCGCCAACGCGTCCTGGCGCGGGTGCGGGACATCCCCGGCGTCGAAGCGGCGGCCCTGGCCACCGTGCTTCCGGCGCTGCAGTTTGCCGACAACGTGCCGTTCGATATCGGCGGCCGTTCTACAGGGGACGAGCGCGACCGACCCACCGCCGGCCTCACCGTTGTGAGCGCCGACTATTTCAGTGTGATCGGCGTACCACTTCTCGCCGGGCGCGGCTTCGAAGCAGCGGATGCCAGCAGCCCTCGCGCGGTCGTCGTGGTATCGGCGGAAGCCGCGCGCCGCTTCTGGCCTTCGTCATCCGAAGCGCTCGGCTCGACCGTTCGCATCGCCGATCCGTCTGGAGCGCCAATCGAAGCGGCGGTGATTGGTGTGGCCCGAAACGTCGCCAATCCGATGATCACCGAACCGCCGGTGCCGACGCTCTACCTCCTGGACGAGCATCGCCCGACGCGGACCACGAACGTCATCCTCCGCGCAGCAGCCCCCGCATCCCTGGCACGGCCGCTGCGCCAGGCGATCGGCGAGGTCGATCCGGACTTGCCGGCGTATCAGCTGCGCACTGTCACTGCGGCGATGGAGGACGAGAACTCGTCGAATCTTCTCTTGAGCGGAATGTTCGCGGCGTTTGCGACGATCGCCATCCTGCTGGCGATGGCCGGGCTGTACGGCGTCATGTCCTACGCGGTCAGCCAACGCTCGGGCGAAATCGCCGTGCGCCTGGCGCTTGGCGCGCCCACCCGGGTGATTGCGCGGCAGGTGATCGGCCAGAGCGTGAAGCTGTCGATCGTCGGCATCGCCATCGGCGCCGTGTGCGCCTACGGGCTCGCCAGATCGATTGCGTCGCTGCTGTTTGGCGTGACGCCGGCTGACGTCGTTACCTACGGCGTGGCGATTGCGTTGACGCTTGTCGCGTCGCTTGTCGCAACCTGGCTGCCGATGCGGCGCGCGGCCACGATCGATCCGCTCGAGAGCCTACGCCGGACGTGACCGAAGTGAGAAGTGAGAAGTGAGAGGTTAGAAGCTAAGCAGGAAGAGAAGAAGTCAGAAGCGAGAGAGCGCACTGTCCGTGCTTCTCACTTCTCACTTCTCACCTCTCACTTCACGCAAGCGTCAGCTTGCGTGGCTGTTGAGAGTTGTCCTCGAGGAACGTCTTCTTGTTCTCGAGATCCTTCTCGGTCGGCTGGACCTGGCCGTTGGCGTCAGTGGCCCGCGAGACCAGCGTGTGCTCGCCGGCGGTGCCGTTCCACGTGTAGTTGTAGAACTTCCAGCCGTACTTCGCGTTGGTCGATGGGTCCGCCGTCATCGCCTGCCACGGGCCGTCGTCGATCTTCAGCTCGACCGTCTTGAGCGGCGTGCCGTCGTTGAGCGCCACCGCCAGCACCTTGTACTGATTGCCGGCCTTCGTCACGCGGGCGACGAACGACTTGAGCTGCAGGTGGGTGATGGCCGATTCCACCCACTTCATCTCGCCGTCGATCATCTCGCCCTTCAGCGTGCGGTACCAGCGGGCCTGGAACTTGCCGAGGTACTGATCCTCCTGGGCGTGGATCTCCGACAGCCACTTGACGTTCGGCGCGCCATACCAGCCGGGGACGATGAGGCGGAGCGGCGAGCCCTGGTGGCGGGTGAGCGGCTCTCCGTTGAGCGCGTAGGCGAGAAAGGCCTCGGTGGTGAGCGCCTTGTCGCGCGGCATGCTGCGGCCGTACTGCTGCTCGACGTTGAACTTCTGGGCCCGGAATTCGACTTCCTCCTGGCCCCGGTCGGCGCCGAAAAAGACAATCTCGCGCGCGTTCGCTTTGAGGCCGGCCTTGTCGAGCACGGTCTTCAGCGGCACGCCGGTCCACCGGCCGTTGCCGATCAGCCCCTGCAGCGGTCGGCGGTTGCCCGAGCACTCGAAGCCCAGAATCATCTCGGCGTTGCCCATCTTGCGGACCTCGTCGAGCGAGAGCGACAGCGCCGAGTTCACCAGGCCCGACACCTTCAGCTTGTAAGTGGCCGGATCCACCACCGGGTGGCCGTAGTGCTGCGTCGTGAAGAACTGGTCTTTCGGGGTGATCGCGCCGCTGATGGTGCGGCTGTCGAACAACCGGCGGTCGGGCGCCGGGTTTGGATCGAACTTGTCGGGCCAGTCGGCAAACGGCACCACCGTTTCGCCCTGGGCCAGCGTGGGCAGGGCCCACTCCGGCACGGCCAGCAGGCCGGCCGCGGCAAGGCTGGTCTTCAACATGTCCCGACGGGTGGTCTCGTACGCCATGGGTCGCTCCTTGTGCAGTGCAGGAGCGTTTTTATCATGAGCCGGGGGGATGGAGCCAACCGGCAGAGCGACTGAGTCGTCCGCCGGTTGGTCCATCTCGTCGGGACCTTACGGCACGACCACGGTTTGGGCCGGCGTGGCCGAGCTGGCGCCGCACGCGTTCACCGCGGCGACACTCAGCTGATATGTGCCGGGACCGACCGAGCCGTTCAGCGCCCGTCCGGTCGTGGCGATGCTTCCGATGAACGCGCCGCTCGCGTTCAGGACGAAGGAGGTGGGCGCGCCACCGTTCTCTGCCGGATCCCACAGCACGAACAGCGTCCGGAAGAGGCGATACGCAAGGAACCGGGACGGTGGCAGCGGTGGACCTTCGCAGGTCGCGCTCGGGAAGGTCATCGTAATCGCGTTCGACGCAGGACTGGTGCCTCCGGCGTTGGTGGCACGCAGAGACAGCGTGTAGGTGCCGCCGGGCACGCCATTAAACTGGAAGCCGTCGGTGAGCCCCAGCGGCAGCGAGGCCGTGAGCGACCCGGAAACGTCGAGGACCACGCCGCCCGGCGCCCCGCCGCCGAATGTGTTGCGCCACGCGAGTGCGATGGAGCTGCCGTTGGCCATGCCGGTGAGGTTTGCGGGCGCGGAAGGTGCCACCGGCACGTTGACGTGGATCCGGATCTCGTTCGACGCGCCGCTCTTTGCCGCCCCCGCCATCGTGTGCATGCGCACGTAGAAGCTCCCGGTGGGTGCCACGACGGTGAAGATCGGGTACGTGCTGCCTGTGTCGATGCTGGCGAGGACCTGTCCCGGCAAGACACCGCCTTCGAGCACATAGCTGGTTGGCGTCGCTCCACCCGCTGGCGGCGTGAAGCGCAGCGTGACGTTATTGCCGACGATCGACGATGCATACAGGTCCGTGGGCGCCAATGGGTCGTCCGTATTCCGGGCGACGGTGATCGTGACGGTGACGGTGTTGCCGGGTCCGGCCGAACTCACCGCTCGATACATGAAGCTGTCCGGCCCGACGTAGCCCGGGTTAGGCGTATAGCTGACCGAGCCGTTGGCCCCGAGTGTGACGGTCCCGTGGGTCGCGGGAGCAATGAGCTGTGCGTTGAGCGCTCCGCCTCCATTCGCGTTGTCGTTGCCAAGCACGCCGGGCGCCGGAACTGAGAGCGGCGCGTCAACCATCGTGACGTAGCTGTCGGGATTCGTGGTCGGCGGGGGAATCGTGTTCACCCCGTTGACGGTCAAGTTGTAGTTCCCGGTGCCCTCCAGGGCGACGGCGGCCGATGCGACGACCAGCGTGTAGGTGCCGGTCAACGGCGCGGTCGTCGTCAACCGCGCGACCAGGTTGTCCCAACAGTTGCCGCAGACCACGGTAGCCCCGGTCGGACCGAAGAGGCGAATCCACGGCCAGAATCCGGGATCCGGCGTTCCGGGGCCGACCGGGATTTCCGCCAGTGTGACTGAGATCGTCGCTCCCTGAGTCGCGGCGAATGTCCAGATATCGATGTCACCGAGATCGATGCGCCCGGTTTGAACGACCCCATTGGCGACCGGTCCGCCCTGGTCACCGGCAGGGACGTCGAAAGTCCCGGGTGTCTTTGACAGCCTGAGCACATAGTCCCCGGCGACGTCGCCTGTGTAGCCGGCGACGACGACCGTGTACGTGCCGCTGAGCGGCGCGGTCGCGGCCATGTGCGTGACCAGATCTCCCCAGCAATTGCCGCAGACGATGGTGTTGCCGGTTGGACCGATCAACCGAAGCCACGGCCAGAAGCCCGGATCCGGCGTGCTCGGCCCCACGGGTATTTCTGCGAGCGTGAGGATCAAGGCATCGCCCTGGTTCGCGGTAAAGCTCCACATGTCGAGATCGGCGCGCTCGATGCGGCCCGTCTGGTTGCTGCCGCTCACCAGCGGCCCGCCTTGATCGCCTGCTGGAACCTCGAATGTTGCCGGGGCCCGGGCCAGTCGCAGTACATAGTCGCCGGCGACGGCGTCGGTGTATCCGGCAACTACGACGGTGTAAGTGCCGGTCAGCGGAGCCGTGGCGGCCATGCGGGTGGAGACGTCGCCCCAGCAATTGCCGCAGACCAGCGCATCGCCAAGGGGATCGAAGACGCGGAGCCACGGCCAGAACCCTGGATCCGGAGTGCCCGGCCCAACCGGGATCTCACCGAGGGTGATGATCAATGCATCGCCCTGGTTGGCGGTGAACGTCCACATGTCGAGGTCCGCGACCTCGATTCGACCGGTATGGTTGGCGCCATTGATCATCGCGCCGCCGTGATCGCCTGGCGGGACCACAAAGGCGCCAGGTGTCTTCGCCAGCCGCAGGACGTAATCGCCGACCGCGGTGGTGAAGCTCGAGACGAGGACCGTATATGTGCCGGTCAGCGGCGCCGTCGCCGCCATGCGGGTTGCGACATCGCCCCAGCAGTTGCCACACACCAGCGTTGCGCCGGTCGGCCCGGTCACGCGAAGCCACGGCCAGAAATTGGGATCCGGCGTCCGAGGTACCTCGCCGAGCGTGAGGATCAGCGCGTCACCCTGATTTGCGGTAAACGTCCATTGGTCGACTTCGCCGACGCCCGAAATCGACCCGGTATGGTTGGCGCCGTTGGTCATCGCGCCCTGTGCCCACGCCGCGGCGGGGAGGGTGAGCACGAAAATCAGCGCAAGTGCACGGGCTGAGGGGTGCCTGAACATAGTGACCTCGTCACGAAAAGCGTGAGCGCCAAACCGTGTTCGCGACCCGGCATCCTGCCCCGATTGCACGTGGACGCCGGGTATATACTCCATTGCGAGAAAGGGTCGCGAAACCTATCAAGGCTTCGAAAAAATCCCGCGATGGCCCTCCCGACCGACAGCGCGGGTCGTCACCGGCTGGACGCCTATTACACGGCGGCGTACGAAGAACTGCGGCGCCTCGCTTCCAT
>DATJFF010000341.1:0-16300 GCA_035495795.1 Vicinamibacterales bacterium | reverse complement strand
CCGATGACGTTGATCTCGCTCAGCAACCCCTCGCGCGGTTTGAGATCGAGGTTCACCCGGACCTTCGCGGCAGAGGGCTTCGCAGACGGCCCGCCCAGCACGCGAAGATCTTTCGTCTTCGCGCGCATGCGCTTGCCGCGGACGTCCAGTTCGACTTGCGATCCGGAAATCGAGACGACCGTGCCTTCGAGGCCGAGGCCGCCAACCGCAACGCGAGCGCCGACGGCGAGCGCCTGCGCCGCGGCGCCGGGGGCTCCGGCCGGCTCCGCCAGCGTTGCGGACGGCGCGGGATTGCGCAGCCCCTCTGCGATCCGCTCGATTGCTGCCCGTGCCTCGGAGCGAGCCGCGCCGGACTCGCCGGTGTTGACCATCACGCCCGCAGCGCGAAGCGAGGCTTTCTCAACCAGCGCGTCGGATCGCTCCTTGAGCTGATCGATCACCGCGTCGATGTCACGACGCGCCTGCCGGACGCGTTCTTCGATCTTCTCGTTCAGGCGTTTCTTGAACGCATCCTCCCGCTCGGTGAGCGCCTTGTCACGTGTCTCCAGCGCGCTCTTCTGTTCGTTGAACGCGCGTCGCTCGCGCTCGATCCGCGTCTTCTCGGCGTCGAGCGCGCGCGCCTGCTGATCGATTCGATCGAGGTGCGCCTGGACACGCTTCTGGTCGTCGCTCAGGAACCCCCGCGCCGCGGCCACGACCGACACCGGCATACCGAGGCGCTGCGCCATCTCGATGGCCAGGCTGCGCCCAGGCGCGCCGTAGACGAGCCGGTAGGTCGGCGCGTAGGTCTGCGGATCGAACGCGAAGCCGGCCACCGTGACGCCCTCGGTCGCCGTCCCCCATGTCTTCACCGCGTCGAAGTGGGTGGTCGCGATCAGGTGCGCGCCGCGCTGCTTGAAGTGGTTGACCACCGCGGTGGCGAGCGCGCCGCCTTCGTTCGGGTCCGTGCCGGTTCCAACTTCGTCGAGCAGCACCAGCGCCGGCAACTGCAGCGCGCGATCCATTGCCACGAGATTGGTGATGTGTCCGGAGAAGGTGCTGAGGCTTGCGGCGATCGACTGCTCGTCGCCAATGTCGGCGAACACCGAACGGAACACCGGAAGCCGCGCCACCTTCGCCGGGACGTGCAGGCCCGACTGGGCCATCAACGCGAAGAGGCCTGCGGTCTTGAGCGCGACGGTCTTGCCGCCGGTGTTCGGGCCGGTGATCAGCAGCACGCGACTCGGCGGCTCGAGGACAACCTCGATCGGGACCGGCTTCTCGAGCAGAGGATGGCGCGCGCCGCGCAGCTCCAGCGACCGGTCGGCGACGAACGTCGGCTCGATTCCGCCAACCCTTGCGCTGTGCCGGGCCCGCGCCTGCAGGACGTCGAGGTCGGTCGCGACCTCCTCGATCGCCTTGAGGTCGCCGGGCCGCTGGCGAAAGCGGTCGGTCAGCGCGAGCAGGATGCGGAAGATCTCCTCGCGCTCTCGCTCCTCGAGCTCGACGATGTCGTTGTTGATCTCAACGGTCGCGGCCGGCTCGAGGAACAGGCTCGCGCCGCTCGCCGAACTGCCGTGCACGATGCCGGGCACGTTGCCGCGGTGCTCGGCCCTCACCAGCAGCACGAACCGGCCGTTCCGCTCGGTGACGACATCGTCCTGGAGATACTTCGACGTGTCCTTCCCGCGCGCGAACTGCTCGAGCGTGTGGCGCAGCCGCTGACGGAGCTGCCGCAGGCGCTCGCGGATGTTCCTGAGCGCCGGGCTCGCATCATCGAGTACCTCGCCCGAGACGTCGATGGCGGTCCGGACCGCGTCGATCTCGGACTTGAACGTCGCGACCCGGCTGACGATAGCCTCGAGGATGGGGAACGAGCCGGTCGCGGCGAGGATGCCGGCGCGCGATCGCTCCGCCGAGTCGATGAACTCGGCGAGCGTACGCAGCGCGAGCGGCTCCAGCGGACGGCCTTCGACGGTGAGACCGGTGAGCGCGTCCGTCAACCCCTGCCCGGCGCGAAGCGGGAACAGCGGGTTCAGCTCGAAGAAGCGGACGGTCTCGCTGGTGGCGCGCTGGAGAGTGGCGACGTCCTGCGGCTCGCCGACCGGCTTCACCGCCGCGAGCCGCACCCGGCCAAGCGGCGTCAGCGACAGGCCGGCGACGTCGGCGACGATGCGATCGAATTCGAGTGTTCTGCTCGCGAACATCGGTGTCAAAAAGAAACCACGAAGGCACGAAAATCACGAAGGACGGCACGAAGAACTTCTTGGGGTGTCACGCGTGCTTCCCAAAAAAATTCTTCGTGCGTCCTTCGTGTCCTTCGCGCCTTCGTGGTCTCTTTCGTTACAAGTGGTTGATCATACTGGCGATGCAGCCGGCGCCGAAGCCGTTGTCGATGTTCACCACCGACACGCCGTTCGCGCACGAGTTCAGCATTCCGAGCAGCGCCGCGAGGCCGCCGAAGCTTGCCCCGTAGCCGATGCTGGTCGGGACGGCGATGACCGGCACGTGGACCATTCCGGCGACAACGCTCGGCAGCGCGCCTTCCATTCCGGCGACGACGACGATGACGCGCGCGGTTTCGAGGCGCTGGCGTTCGCGGAGCACACGATGGATGCCGGCGACGCCGACGTCGTAGAGGCGATCCACGTCGTTGCCCATAAGCTCGGCCGTAACTGCCGCCTCCTCGGCGACAGGGATGTCCGAAGTTCCGGCCGACGCGACCGCAACCGATCCGCGTCCACGTGGCACTTCTCGTGCAAGGGTGATGGCGCGCGCGACGTCGTGGTATTTCGCTTCCGGAAGCCTGGTGCGAACCGCGTCCCACGCGGCCGGGTCGGCGCGGGTGACCAGGAGCGGATGGCCGCGGCCGACGATGGTCATGGCGATCGATGCGATCTGGTCCGGGGTCTTGCCGAGACCCAGCACGACCTCGGGGAAGCCCTGCCGGCTGGGGCGATGGTGATCGACGCGAGCAAAGCCGAGATCGGCCAGCGGCTCGGCGCGGAGCGCGGCGAGGAGGGTCTGGTGGGCGTCGGCGAGCGAGGTCTCTCCGTCACGCACGCGGTCGAGCAGTTGTCGCAGCTCGTCGGGACTCATGGGCAGTTATTCGCGTATCGTCCTTGTTTTGTTGACTTTAGCGGAGTCCGAAGTACAATGGTTGTTTCTCGCGGGGCGTAGCCAGCCCGACAGAGCATGACGCCGATCGAAACCTTTATCCTCGCATCGTACTTCTTCGTCCTCCTGATTCTCGCTGTCTACGGGTGGCACCGGTACTACATGGTCTACCTGTACATGAAGCACAAGGCCGACCAGCCCGTGCCGGCCAGCCGCTTTCAGGACCTGCCCTCGGTCACCATCCAGCTACCGCTTTTCAATGAAATGTACGTTGTCGATCGGCTGATCGCCTCGGTCTGCGAGATCGACTATCCCCGCGACCGGCTCGAGATCCAGGTGCTCGACGACTCGACCGACGAGACCCGGGCCATTGCGGAGCTGGCGGTTCGCCGCCACGCCGCGCACGGGATCGACATCACCTACATCCACCGCGAAGACCGGACCGGCTTCAAGGCCGGCGCGCTGGAGGCGGGCCTGAAAGTGGCGAAGGGGCAGTTCATCGCGATTTTCGACGCCGACTTCTTACCGCGCGCCGACTTCCTGGCCAGGACCGTCCACTACTTCACCGACCCGGGCGTCGCCCTTGTTCAGGCCCGCTGGGGCCACATCAACCAGGATTATTCGCTCCTCACGAAGATCCAGAGCATCATGCTGGATGCGCATTTCGTGCTCGAACACGGGTCGCGCAATCGCGGCGGCTGCTTCTTCAACTTCAACGGCACCGCCGGCATCTGGCGGCGGGAGGCCATTGCCGATGGCGGCGGCTGGCAGCACGATACGCTGACCGAGGACTTGGACCTGAGCTATCGGACCCAGCTCAAGGGATGGCGGTTCGTGTTCGTGCAGGATCACGTGGCCCCGGCGGAGCTGCCGGTGGAGATGAACGCCTTCAAGAGCCAGCAGCACCGCTGGGCGAAGGGCTCGATCCAGACCTTCCTCAAGCTGATGCCGCGCATCCTCAGATCGAATCAGCCGGCGAAGGTGAAGACGGAAGCGTTCTTCCACCTTTCGGCAAACCTGAACTACCCGCTGATGTGCGTGCTGTCGGTGCTGATGGGGCCGTCGATGGTCATCCGCTACAACATGGGGTGGTACGAGATGATGCTCATCGACATCCCGCTCTTTTTCGCCGCCACGGCGTCGGTGGCAAACTTCTACATGGTCTCGCAGCGCGAGATCTATCCCGGGACCTGGACCGAACGGCTGAAATACCTGCCGCTCCTGATGTCGATCGGCATCGGCCTGGCGGTGAACAACACGAAGGCCGTGTTCGAGGCGCTCTTCCACAAGCCGAGCGACTTCGCCCGGACGCCGAAGTACGGCGTGGAGGGACGAGCCGACGACTGGGCCACCAAGAAGTACCGGCAGTCGGTGGCAATCCAGCCGCTCATCGAGGTGGCGCTCGGCGTCTACTTCACCGGCACGCTCTTCTACGCCCTCGCCAATGGCATCTACGGAACGGTGCCGTTCCTGATGCTCTTCCAGGTGGGGTTCCTGTACACCGGATTACTGTCGCTGCTGCAGCAGATCGGCGGGGACACCGTCGTGGCCGTGGCGCAGAGCGAAGAAGCCTAGTGGGGGCCCTGCGAAAGTTCACAGTTGGGCAGTTCACAGTTGAAGTTGACAGTTTCAGTTCCAGTTCCAGTTCCAGTTACAGTTACAGTTGAACGTCGCATCGGAGCGGGCGGCCTCGGGGCCGCCCGAGGTGCGTACGGGGACGTGAGCCGAGGTTGAGACCGTGCCGCCCCCCGTCGGTGCCCGCGCCCAGCCGTGAGGAGCACCCATCAGGCCGTGAAGTGCTGTGAACTGTGAACTTCTTAACTGTGAACTTTCGAAGCCTCACACTGCCCAACTGAGGACGCCGTCGTTCACCTGCCAGGGGAACGAGGCGAGCGCGCGCGTGGCGGGGCCCTTCGTCACGGTGCCGCCGGTGCTGTAAGTGGAGCCGTGGCATGGGCACACGAAGGTGGTGTTCTGAAATCCGGACACCGTGCAGCCCTCGTGCGTGCAGATCGCGGTCAGCACTGAAAACGCCTGATCGCCCGAGCGGTAGACCAGGTATTGTGCCGACCCGACCTGGACCAGCGCGGCCGAGCCGTTGGTGCCCAGCGGCGTGCCGGCGAGGGTGACCGACACTCGTCCCCCGCTCAGCGTGCCGTTTACTGTGGGGAGCTGCGGCGCCGCTCCGTCCGATGGCGACGTGCCGGTGTCACCGCCGCACCCGGCAGCGAAGCCGCTGACGGTGAGCACGGCGGCCAGCTGATAGGCCTCGACACAAAAGTTCCGGCGGGTGACGCAGGACGTGAGACGGCGTGTCTCCGACAGAACGCTCTCGTTTATGGACACTTTCCCTCCGTGTTGGCGGCGTGGGAGCGTTTGTGCAAAGCACAAGCCACAGGCTGGTGCGACGGGTGCGGCGGGTGCGACTGGTGCGACGGGTGCCCTTGACGAAAGGTGTGCTGCAAGAAACTTTGAGACTTGGTTGTCACAGTCGACGCATGACGTGACGCGTATCGCATCTCCCGCACCGGCTCGCCGTACCCTTCCAGTCGCACCCGGCACCCCGGCGCGCCCATCGCAACCGTGGCACCGCACCTATCGCACTCGTGGCACCGGTAGCACCCGTCGCACCTGCTAAAATCGTCGGATGTCTGCTGACGTGAAGGCCAAAGCGGGCCTCGAGGACATCGTCGCCACCTCGTCCCGCATCTGTTTCCTCGACGGCGATCGCGGCGTCCTGGCCTATTGCGGGTACGACATCCACGATCTCGCGCGGCACGCCAGCTTCGAGGAGACCTGTTATCTCCTGTGGCACGGGCGCCTGCCGTCGCGGGCCGAGTTGGGGGACCTGCAGTCGCAGCTGGCCGCGGCCCGGCCGCTGCCCGAGTCGATCCTGCGCTTGATGAAGATGCTGCCGCCATCAGACGGGATGGACGCGCTCCGAACCCTCACGTCGGCCCTGGCCCACTACGACCCCGATGCGAGCGACAACTCGCCGGCGGCGTCGTACCGCAAGGCGGTGCGGCTCACCGCGCAAATCGCGAGCCTGGTGGCGACGTGGGGCCGGATGCAGCAGGGCAGCGGACCGATTGCTCCCGACCCGGCGATGGGCCACGCCGCGAACTTCCTCTACATGCTGTTCGGGACGCGGCCCAATGCCACGGCAGTCCGGGCCATGGACATTGCCCTGACCCTTCACGCCGATCACGAGCTGAACGCCTCCACCTTCGCGGCGCGTGTCGCCGCCGCCACGCTCACCGATATCCACTCGGCGATCGTCGCCGGCATCGGCACGTTGAAGGGGCCGCTCCACGGCGGCGCCAACGCCGAAGTGATGAAGATGCTGATCGAGATTGGCCAGGACGCGCCGCCCGAACGGATCGACGCCTACGTGAAGGGCAAGTTCGCGCGCAAAGAGAAGATCTCGGGATTCGGTCACCGCGTCTATCGAACGGAAGATCCGCGCGCGACGCACCTGCGGCAGATGTCGAAGCAGCTCGGTCAGCAGGCGGGGAACCTGCGCTGGTTCGAGATGTCGGAGCGGATCGAGGGCCTGGTCAAGGCGGAGAAGAAGCTGTACCCGAACGTGGACTTCTACTCCGCGTCCACCTACTACACGATGGGGATTGCCATCGATCTCTACACGCCGATCTTCGCCGTCAGCCGAATCTCTGGCTGGACCGCGCACGTGCTCGAGCAGTACGACAACAACCGGCTGATCCGGCCGCGCGCCGACTACACGGGGCCAACGTATCCGCAAACGTGGCTGCCCCTGGAACAACGGTAAGGCAAAAGGCAAAAGGCAAAAGGCAGAAGGCAAAAGGTAAAAGGCAGAAAAACCGGTGGAACCGAGCGCCCCCCCAATCCTCCTGTGCATCGACGACGATCCGCTGCAGCATCGAATCGTCGAGCGGTTGCTGCAGGAGTTCGTGCATACGAAGTACACATTCGACAGCGCCACTTCCTACGACGAGGGGTTGGCCAAGCTGTCCGGCGGGCAGGGAACAGTCTGTCTGCTGGACTACTGGCTCGATCGCGGCACCGGCATCGACCTGCTTCGCGAGGCAAGGCGGGTCAGTCTGGCCACGCCGACGATCATGATGACCGTCGCCGATTCCGATGACGTGGACATCGCCGCGCTCGATGCCGGCGCCGTGGATTTCATCGCGAAGGCGGACCTCACGCCGCGGCTCCTCGAGCGGAGCGTCCGCTACGCCGTCAAGCTGGGCGCGACCCTGCGCCAGCTTCGCGAAGAAGCGCTTCGCGACGAGTTGACCGGGCTCCTCAACCGGCGCGAGCTGCAGGCCCTGCTCCAGAACGAGTGGCTCCGCGCGGTGCGGTTCAAGCGCCCGTTTGCGCTCGGAATCGCCGACATCGATCACTTCAAGCAGGTCAACGACACCTACGGCCATCCCATCGGCGACCGCGTGATCCGGCATGTCGGCGAGGTGATGGAGACCACGCTGCGCCGCCTCGATCGGGTCGCGCGGTTCGGCGGAGAAGAGTACGCGATCCTGATGCCGGAGACCGGCCGCCGCGAGGCCGGCATCGCGATGGAGCGGGTCCGCGCCGCGCTGGCGCAGGCGCCGTGCGTCCTTCCGGAAGCGGGGCTGCAGATCGCGGTCACCCTCAGCATCGGCGTCGCCGTGCCGCTCGAGGACGCCACCTCGCCCGACGAGCTCATTGCCGCCGCGGATCGGCGGCTCTATGCCGCCAAGCGCTCCGGTCGCGACGCCGTTCACTGCCGATGACTCCACGCGCGACCCTGCTCGGCATTCCGTGGGATCGGTCGTCGTCTTTTCTGCGCGGCGCCGCCGCCGCACCGGATGCGATCCGCGCGGCGCTGTGGTCCGCGTCGAGCAACGCCTGGAACGAATCCGGAGACGACGTCGCGCGGCCCGAGGTCCTTGGCGATGCCGGCAACCTTGCGCTGCCGGAGGACGCGGCCGGGGCTCGCGATGCGATCAGCGCCGGTGTCGCCGAATTGACGGCGGCCGGTCATCGGCTCATCCTGCTGGGTGGCGATCACTCGATTACCTATCCGATCCTGCGTGCCTGGGAAGGGCAGGCGCCAGCTCCGACCATCCTCCATTTCGACGCGCACGGCGACATGTACGACGAGTTCGACGGCGATCGCTTCTCTCACGCGTGCCCGTTCGCGCGGGTCATGGAGCAGCAGCTGGCCGCGCGCCTGATTCAGGTGGGCGTACGCGCTGCCACCGAACACCTGAAGGCGCAGGCCGAACGTTTCGGTGCCGAGGTCTACGGTCCGGCCCAATGGCGCGATGCCATCGGCACCGTGCAGGCGGCCGCGGGTCCGATCTACGTCTCGCTGGACATCGACGTGCTCGAGCCGATGCTCGCGCCCGGCATCTCGCACCCTGAGCCGGGCGGCTTGTCGGTCCGCGACGTGCTCGAGGTGCTGTCGGCGATCCGCGCCCCGGTCATTGGCGCCGACGTCGTTGAGTACAACCCGGTGAACGACGTCCGCGACCTCACAGCTCGCGTGGCCGCGAAGTTCGTGAAGGAGATCGTCGGCGTGATGCGGTGAGCCCGCGCGAACCCCGCGAACCCGCGCTCTCCTATCGGGCCGCGCCAGCCGCTCGGAGCTGCTCGATCTCGTCGAAGCTGTAGCCGATCGAGGCGAGAACGTCGTCGGTATGCTCGCCGAGCATCGGCGCGCGACGGGTCGGGTCCAGCGGCGTCGCCGACATCTTGATCGGCGTGCCGATATTACGCAGCTCGCCAAGCAGGGGATGGCGCACGGGTACCGACATCTCCCGCGCCACCGCCTGCGGATGGGCGAACGCCTCGGCATAGTCGAGGATCGGCCCGCACGGGATAGCCGCCTCGTCGAACGCGTGCGTCCACTCGGCGCGGCTACGTGTCCTGGTCACGTTCTCGATAGCCGCGGCAAGGGCGGTCCGGTTCTCGACTCGCGCGGTGGCCGAGGCAAATCGCGAGTCCGATCGCCACTCAGGATGGCCAAGCACCTGCGCCAGCTTGGTGAAGAGCCGATCGTTCGCGGCCCCGATGTTGATGTGGCCGTCGCTGCAGGCAAAGGCCTGGTACGGCGCCACCATCCGGTGCGCGGAACCGAGCCGGGCCGGTATGCCTCGGCCCGAGAAATACTCGGTGGCTTCCCAGACCGACAGCCCGAGGCCCGCCTCGAACAGCGACGTGTCCACGTGCTGACCGCGCCCGGACGAGGCGCGCCAGTGCAGCGCGGCGAGGATGCCGGAGAGGGCGAAGAGGCCCGCGCCGAGATCGGTGATCGGGATGCCGGCCTTGGTCGGTGGCCCGCCAGCCTCGCCGGTGATCGACATGATGCCGCTCATGCCCTGTGCGATCAGGTCGAAGCCGCCGCGCCCGCGGTCCGGTCCGGTCTGGCCGAAACCGGAAATCGACGCGTAGATCAGCTTTGGGTTCTCGGCCGCGAGCGCAGGGTAATCGAGACCGAGCCTGGTCATCACTCCCGGGCGATAGTTCTCGACGAGGATGTCGGCGGTGCGGGCAAGCCGCTTGAACACCTCGCGCCCCGTCTCCTGCGAGAGATCGAGCACGATCCCGAGCTTGCCGCGATTGACGGCGCCGAACGCGTGACTGTCGCCGCCGCGGGCGCCGGCCATGGTGCGGGTCGAGTCGCCGTCGGGCGGCTCCACTTTGATCACCCGCGCGCCCATGTCGGACAGTAACATCGCGCAGTAGGGCCCGGCCATCACCTGGGTCGCATCGAGCACCACTATGCCGTCGAGCAACTTCACCTGGGACATCGTTGGTTCCCTCGGGATCCTCACCTTCACCCGCCCGGAAGCGCGCAACGCGCTCACCTGGGACATGTACGAGGCGGTCGAGCGCGCATGCGACGCCGCCGATCAGGACGATCGGATCCGCGTGCTCATCATACGCGGCGCGGGCGGCGCGTTCGCGGCCGGGACCGACATCGGCCAGTTCTCGTCGTTCTCGAGCGGCAGCGATGGCGTCGAATACGAGCGGCGGCTCGACGGGCTGGCGGATCGACTGGAAGCGGTGCGGGTTCCGACCATCGCCCAGGTGGACGGCCCGGCGGTGGGCGGCGGATGCCTGATCGCGATTGTGTGCGACCTGCGGATCTGCTCGGATCGTGCGCGCTTCGGAGTGCCGGTCGCCCGCACTCTCGGCAACTGCCTGTCGCTGGCCAACACGGCGCGGATGGCGGACCTCATCGGGACCGGCCGCGTGCGCGATCTCCTGCTGACCGGCCGCCTGATCGAAGCCGACCAGGCCCTGGCCATCGGTCTCGCGACCCGCGTCGTCCCGGCCGATCAGCTCGAGGCGACGGTGCAACAAATGGCCGCCGAGTTGACGACCCGAGCCTCGAGCACGATCCAGGCGACGAAGGAGATCCTGCGGCTGCTGCGCCGCTATCGCACCCCGACCGGCGCGGCCGAAGACGTGATCGAGCGCTGCTACGGCAGCGCCGACTTCCGCGAGGGTGTTGCCGCGTTCAGAGAGGGACGCAAACCGCGCTTCGCCTGAGAAAAGCAACCACGAAGGCTCGAAGGACACGAAGGACGGCACGAAGCCCGTTATCGGGTGTCACGCGTGATTCTCGTCCAAGCCCCAAGCCCCAAGCCCCAAGCCCTCCTCAGAACAACACCCAGCAGATGATCGCGCCGATGACCGTCATCGACAGGCCCCAAGCGAGCAGCTGGTTGAACAGCTTCTTCGGATCGCCGCCGGGCAGCGCGGCAATACAGAGCGCCCCGATTGTCGAGAGCGGCGACAGATCGACGAGGTGCCCGCCGACCATCATCGCGGACGCGATGCCGAGCACGTCTCCGCCGCCGAGCCGTTCCACCAGGCCAGGCACGGTCGGCAGGAACGCCGGCAGCACCACGCCGGACGTGCTGCTGTAGACCGATACCGCGCCGGTGACCAGCGCGACGACGAAGGTGGCCGATTTCGGCGTCGAGACTCTCGCCAGCAGGTCCGAGAAGAGCGCCATGCCCTGGGTCTTCTCGAGCACGCCGATGAGCACGGTGACACCGCACACCATCAGCACCACGCCCCACGGCATCTTCTTGATCGCGTCCTTCTCGTCAGCGCCCCCGCCGAGCGACAGCAGCGCCGCGCCGGTCAGCGCCGCCATCCCGACATTCAGTTCCCAGCCGATCACGCCGACGACGAGTGCGGTGAGAATCCCCAGCGTCACCCAGTGCACCGGTTCGAACGGTTCGAGGTGAACGGCCTTCGAATCGTCGATTTCCTTCGAGCCCTGCCGGAACAGCTTCAACCCTCCGAACAGGAAGTAGGCCACGAAGGTCACGACCGTGTGCGCGACGAGGTTGTTCAGATACGAGTTCAGCTCGTGACCGTGCAGGTTGATGCGGTCCATGATGCCGTTGACGATCACCCCGGTCGGCGCAAACGGGGAGAGGGCGCCGGCCTGGGCGCCGTTGCCGACCATCAACGCCATCAGGAACGGCGGCACGCCGGCCTGCTGCCCGACCACCATCGCCATCGGCGCCAGGATCGCCGTTGTCGAGATGTTCCCCGGGCCGATGCTCGAGAGCACCACGGCGATGGTGAAGAACATCACCGGAATCAGCCCCGCGTTGCCGCGGCAGATGTGAACCGCGCGTGAGGCGGCCCGCCCGAGCGTGCCGTTGGCGGCGGCCATGCCGAACAGCAGCGTCACGCCGGCCAGGGTCAGGAACAGCTGCACGGGGAACGTGCTGATGATCGTGTTCAGCGGAATGCCGCCGAGGTACACGCCGACCAGCCACGCGAGCGCCAGCGACACGACGCCGACGTTCACCTGCGTGAACATGCTGAGGGTGATGGCGACAGCGAGCGCAGCGAGCGAGATCCAGGCAACGTTCATGCGTGGGTGGTCTCCATCGAGGCGTGAATCAAGAGCGCGGGGTGCATGGCCTGCACCCCCGTGAAGTGCTGCACCTGGTGCCGGCACGACGTGCCGGCGGCAGCCAGCACCGTACCTGGGCCCAGCGACCGTGCGGCGGGCAGGAGCTTCCGCTCGCCAATTGCCTGGGACACGTCGTAGTGGTCGTGCGTGTAGCCGAACGATCCGGCCATGCCGCAGCAGCCGGCGTCGAGGTCGGTGACAGTTGTGCCCGGAATCCTGGCCAGCAGAGCGGCCGCCGGCGCGGCAAGACCCATCGACCGCTGATGACAGTGGACGTGGAGAAGGACAGCTTTCGGGCCCGGCTTCAACCTGAGAGCAGCGCGGCCGGCGGCCACCTCCGACTCCAGGTACTCCTCGAACAGCACCGCGCGGCTGGCGACGACGCGCGCGTGTTCGCGGAGCGAGCCGCTCAGCAGATCGGGCGCGTCCTCGCGGATCGCCGACAGGCAGCTCGGCTCGACGAACACGATCGGCGCCCCGCGGGACGCCCGCGGATAGAGCGCCGCGACGTTGCGGGCGGCCCGCTCGCGGGCTTCGTTCAGCAGTCCCTGCGAGATGAGCGGGCGGCCGCAGCACACGTGGGGCGCCAGCGTCGCGCCAAGCCCCGACCCGCGGAGCACCTCGAACGCGGCGACGCCAATCTCGGGTTCGACGTGATTGGTAAAGGTGTCGGCGAAAAGCACCGGCGTGGAACCAGCGGCGCTGGCCGGGTGTGCGGACAGACGGCTGCGCAGCGTGCGGCCGGACCAGGCCGGAGCAGTGCGCCGTCGATCGAGGCCGACGGTGGCCTCGGCCAGCCTGCGTGCCAGGCCGCTAGAGGCGATCCGGTTGACGACGGGTGCGAGCGCGCTGCCCCAGCTGGCGATCTCGTCGATGTAGCCGAAAGCGCGGGCCTTGAGCGGGATTCCATGCTCGCGCCAGTAGGCGGCGAGGAACTCGCTCTTGTAGCGGCCGACGTCGACGTTGACCGGGCACTCGCTCTTGCAGGCCCGGCACTCGAGGCACAGATCCAGGACGCCGCGGACCCCATCGTCGTCGAGCCCGGACTCCTTCATGCGCCCGTTTAATGCCAGGCGAAGCAGGTTGGCGCGTCCCCGTGTCGAATGCGCCTCGTCGCGCGTGACCATGTACGACGGGCACATCGTGCCTTCGCGGGTCTTTCTGCAGGCGCCGACGCCGCTGCATTGCTCGACGGCTCTCCCGAAGCCGCCGATGCTCGCGTAGTCGAAGTGGGTGGGCGGATTCGGCGTCTCGTAGCCGGCGCCGAAGCGCAGGTGCGTCGTGATGGGAGGCGTGTCGACGATGCGGCCGGGGTTGAAGAGGCCGTCTGGGTCGAACGTCCGCTTGACGGTCCTGAATGCCTCGTAGAGGGTCGGACCGAACATCTTCTCGTTGAAGGCGCCGCGGACCAGGCCGTCGCCGTGCTCGCCCGAGAGCGCGCCGCCGAACTCGAGGACGAGATCGGCCACGTCATTCGCGATGCCCTCGAACGCGGCAATCCCGGCCGAGGTCTTCATGTCCACCACCGGACGGACGTGCAGGCAGCCGACGCTGGCGTGCGCGTAGACGCCGGCATGGGTGTGATAGCGATCCACGATCTGCAGGAAGCGCTCGATGTAATCGCGGAGCCGCTCGGGCGCCACGGCGGTGTCTTCGACGAACGACACCGCCTTGCCGTCGCCGCGGGTGGCCATGGAAAGACCGAGCGCGGCCTCGCGAAGGTGCCACACCCCCGCCTGAGCGGCCGGGTCGGTGATGGCGCGGGTGCGGCAGCTGAAGCCGGCGCCCCGCAGATCGCGCGCCAGCGCGTCAAGCCGCGGCGGAAGCTCGTCGGCGTGGTCGCCATAGAACTCTATGCAGAGAAGCGCCGAGCCGTCGCGCTCGACGATCGATCGCCGCATGGCCTCGAGCCGCGCGTTCTCCCGGGTATGGCTGAGGATGAAATCGTCCATCACCTCGATCGCGGCCGGCCCGTGGCGAAGCACCAGCGGGGTCGCACCCAGCGCGTCGAGCAGGTGGTCGAACTCCGCCGTCAGCAGCGCCTTGGCTTTCGGCAGCGGCACCAGGCTGACCGTTGCTTCGAGCACGAAGGCGAGTGTGCCCTCGGAACCGACGATGAGACGGGAAAGGTCGACCGGCCTGGCGGGATCGACGAACGAATCGAGGTTGTAGCCGCCGACCCGTCGCAGAATCTTCGGAAACCGGCGATCGATCTCCGCGGCCAACGACTGCGCCAGCGCCGGGATCGTTCGATACGCATCGCCTTCGACGCCGGCCGCCGCCCGCGCGCGGGCGAGCTCCTCGCCATCGATCGGCGCGAACGTCGTTACCCGGCCGTCGGCGAGCACCACCTGCACGTCACGCACGTGGTCGATGGTCTTGCCGTAGAGCACCGACCGGGCGCCGCTCGAGTTGTTGGAAATCATTCCACCGACGGTGGCCCGGCTGGCCGACGACACGTCGGGCGCAAACCGCAGGTTGTGCGGCTTGAGCGCGGCGTTCAGCTCGTCGAGCACGACGCCCGGCTGGACCCGCGCGGTGCGTCGATCCGGATCGATCGCCAGGACCTGGTTCAGGTACTTCGAGGTGTCGAGGACGAGGCCCGTGCCGATCGCCTGGCCGGCCTGGGACGTGCCGCCGCCGCGCGCGGTGATCGAGACGCCGTGGCTGCCGGCCACCTCGATTGCCCGCACCACATCGTCGGACGAGCGGGGGATGAGCACCCCGCGCGGCTCGATCTGATAGACGCTGGCATCGGTCGAGTAGAGCGCGCGGGACGCTGCATCGAATCGGATCTCGCCCGCGGACACGGCGGACAGCTCGCGCGCGAGCGCGTCGGACGAGACGATGGACACGGCGAGGGGATTTTAACCCCTCAATTTACAATTCACCTGGGGTTGAGGGTCCACGGATGGGTGAGGCCGATGGATGGAACACTCCGTCGAGGTGATGGGCGGGCTTAGGCCCCGAGCGCCTGGCGAACGGCGGCGACGATGTCGCCGTCCGACGGGAAGCCGGTCCGCGACTTCTCGGCCACCACGCGGTCACCGACCCGGATCGAAAACTCGCTGCGCGCGCCTTCCACCACCTCGGCCTCGACGCCGGTTGCGTCCTTGATGAGCGCGGCCACCCGGGTCGCGCGAGGGTAGTAGTTTCAAACCTTACAGTAGCGAATCTGGATGCGTTCCATCTCGCGCTCCTTGATGCGGCGGGTCAGCCGCGAACCAGCGCCGGGCGTCGCGCACCGTGGTGAGTGGCCTGTTCGAATGCGTAGGCCATCTGCAGCACGCTCAATTCAGCCTGGTGGCGTCCGACGATCTGCAGTCCGACCGGCAGGCCGCCGGGCGTGAAGCCGGCAGGCACCGATGCCGCCGGGTTGGTCATGAACGAGATATACCAGCACGAGCGCATCCAATCGAGGTAGGTCGGCATCGCGACGCCTGCCACCTCCTTCGGATACGGCGTATTCACGTCGAACGGCACGAGCTGCGTGACCGGCAGCACGAAATATTCGTAGCGGCCGAAGAACTCGTGGCTCTGCGCGTACATCTGAGCCTGGCGCGCCTGTGCCCGCCCAATGTCAGCGCCGGTCATCCGCTCCGCCTCCGAAACCTCGTACTTGATCGTGTCCTTCACCCATTCGGCGCGCTGCTTGATTAACGCGGAATACTGCGGGTGATTGGCGGCGAATCGCAGCGCCGGAAACGCCTCGCCGACCCCCGTGAAGTCGGGTTCGGCCTCCTCGACGACGCAGCCGAGGTCCTCGAAGACGCGGCGCGCGCCGTTGGCGACGGTGCGGACGTCGGCTTCGAAGGGAATGCCGCCCAGCCCTTTCCACCACGCGACGCGCACGCCCTTGAAGTCGCGGCCGAGCGGGGACCGGAACTTCGCGGGATCTTCAGGGATCGACAGAGGGCTGCGCGCGTCTGGCCCGGCGATGGCGCTCAGGAAGAGCGCGACGTCGGCGACATTCCGCGCCATCGGTCCCGAGACCGAGAGCGGAGACCAGCTGCCGCCTTCTCCGGGCACGCGGCCCGGCGAGGGACGAAGGCCGACGACGTTGCAGAACGCGGCGGGGTTGCGGAGCGAGCCGCCGGTGTCGCTGCCATCGGCGATCGGCAGCATCCCGCACGCGAGCGAGACCGCGGCTCCGCCGCTGCTTCCGCCGCACGTCCGCGTCGGGTCGTAGGGATTGCGGGTGGCGCCGAACACCTCGTTGAACGTCTGCGAGCCGGCGCCGAACTCGGGTGTGTTGGTCTTGCCGAGCGTTACCGCACCCGCGGCGCGGATCCGCGA
>DATJFF010000340.1:0-7973 GCA_035495795.1 Vicinamibacterales bacterium | reverse complement strand
CCGCGTGGTAATGACATCCGAGAACACATACGCGCCCCAGCGCGCCGGCACTTCCTCGTAGAGGGCGCTGATGTTGGATAGCCCGCCGCCGAGCACGATAGCGTCGGGATCGATGACGTTGATCACCGTCGCCAGCGAGCGGGCGAGTCGGTCCACGTAGCGGGTGAGCGCCTCTCGCGCGAGCGCGTCGCCCTTGACCGCCGCGTCCGCCAGCGACATCGCGTCGGCCCGCCGTCCGGTGCGCCGCGCGGTGTCATCCGCCCATCCCGGGCCCGAGAGGAACGTCTCGATGCAGCCGCGCCGTCCGCAGTAGCACGCCGGCCCGGGCCGCTCGTCGTCGTACGGCGCGGGCAGCGGGTTGTGCCCCCACTCGCCGGCAATGCGATGTGCGCCCTCGACAATCCGGCTGTTGATGACGATGCCGCCGCCGACGCCGGTGCCGAGGATGACGCCGAAGACGACCCCGGAGCCGGCCGCTGCGCCATCGGTGGCTTCCGAGAGCGCGAAGCAGTTCGCGTCGTTGGCGAGCCGGATCGGCCGCTTCAACCCGCGCTCCAGGTCGCGGTCGAAGGCGCGTCCGTTCAGCCACGTCGAGTTTGCGTTCTTCACCACGCCGGTTGCCGGAGAGATGGCGCCCGGAATCCCGATACCAACCGATGCCGGCCCGCCGAAGCGTTGCTCGAGCGCGGCAACGACCTGGGCGATGGTCGCAATGGTGCCGTCGTACTCGCCGCGCGGCGTCGCGACTCGCTCGCGCCCGAGCTCGTTGCCCTCGTCATCGAGCGCCACGCCCTCGATCTTCGTGCCGCCGAGATCGATGCCGATCCGCATCATCGCCGCCCTCGGCGGGATTCTCGCGGTTCGCGGGGTTCGCGAGTTTTGCGCGTTGCGGCTCCCTTGCCCGAGGCGCTGGCCGTTTGTCCGAAGAGGACGCCGAGCCGCACTCCGCGCCTGTGGCCCTCGACAACTCGTTCCAGCCGCTGCGACCGCGTCTCCTCGCGCTTGGCGCTGATCACGTAATAGATGGCGAGGCGGCGATAGCCGGGAGGCTGTTCGTTGAAATGCGCCCAGGCCGCCGGCACGGCGCGAAACCTCGCCTCGAGCGCTTCAGGGAAGGTATTCGGACGGGTTTCGAACGAATAGATGCCGGATTTCGCCGGGTCACGCCTGGCAAACGCGGCCAGCCCGGGGGCCTGCATCAGCCCGGCGGCGGTCAGACGCTCGACGTGCCGGACGTTGACGTTGCTCCAGATGCTGCCCGGTTTCCGAGGTGTGAACCGATTGGTGTAGCTGTTCTCGTCGAGGCTCTTCCGGATGCCATCGATCCACCCGAAGCAGAGCGCGGCGTCCACCGCCTCGGGGTATGTGAGGCCCCGCCGCTTTGCCGCCTTCTTGTAAAAGCCCAGCCACACCTCATCCATCCGGGCGTGGTTGGCTTCCAGCCATCTCCGGAACGCTTTCGGCGAGGCGAAGAAGCGAGGCTTGACAGTTGGTGAAGCGGGACGGCGTCCGGAGGCGTTTGGTGACATTAACGTATTGATACTGACCGGTTTAGGTCCCGCTCAGCATGACAAAAGCTGACAACAGCGGGACGCGTTCGGCCGTATACTCCGGGGCAGATTATGAGGCCGAGATCCAGCTTTTCTTTGATCGCCGGCGTTGCCATGGCCGCGGTGACCGGGCTGACCCTCGCCGGGGCCTCGGACGGACCGCAGGGAGCGCCTGCCGGACCCCAGCGGGTGGCGGCCGCGCCCACGCAGGCTGCGCCCGTCGCCCCAAAGCCCACGTCCGCCGCTCCGGCGATGGCCACCGCACACGCCTCGACCATGGCGGTTGCCGATCAGAACGCGTTGTTCAAACAGTATTGCGTCACCTGCCACAGCGATCGCGGCAAGGCCGGCGGCCTGTCGCTGGCCAGCTTCGATGCCGGCGCTGCTGTGGATCACGCAGAGATTTCGGAGAAGGTGATTCGCAAGCTGCGGGCGGGCATGATGCCTCCGGCCGGCGCGCGCCGGCCACAGGGCACGGAGCTCGCTGACCTGGCGAACGCGCTCGAGGTGAAAATCGATCAGGCTGCGGCGCTCAATCCGAATCCCGGCCGCCGGCCCTTCCAGCGCCTCAACCGGGCCGAGTACATGGCGGCCGTACGCGATCTGCTGGGCCTCGATGTCGACGTCGAGGCTTACCTTCCGCCCGACACCATCAGCGACGGCTTCGACAACGTCGCCGACGCGCAGGGCTTCTCCCCGACCGTGCTCGAAGGGTACATGCGAGCCGCGAGCTCGATCAGCACGTTGGCGGTTGGCGACGCGAAGGCCGCGCCCACCGAAGCGAACTACAAGGTGCCGCGGACGGCCAATCAGATGCGCCAGGTAGAGGGCGCGCCCTTCGGCACGCGCGGCGGGATCGCGGTCACGCACATCTTCCCGGCAGACGGTGAGTACACCTTCCGCATGATGCTCCACTCGATCCCAACCGGGCAGCTCTTCGGCAGCAGCTTCCCCGGCGAGCAGATCGAGGTGTCGATCAACGGCTCGCGCGTCGCGCTGCTCGACATCAACACGCGCATGAGCGAGTCGGACCCGAACGGGATGAACCTGGTCACGCCGAAGATCTACGTCAAGGCCGGGCCCCAGCAGGTTGCGGCGGCGTTCGTCTCGCGCTTCGACGCGCCAGTCGATGATCTGCTGGCGCCGATCGAGCACACGATGGCCGACAGTCAGATTGGCAGCGGCTTTGGCATCACCGCGCTTCCGCACCTGCGCGAGTTCGCGGTGACGGGTCCGATCAAGGTCACCGGTGTGTCCGAGTCGCCCAGCCGGAAACGAATCTTCACCTGCCGCCCGACGGCATCCACCGAGGAATCGGCCTGTGCGACGGAGATCGTCAAGCGTCTGGCCGGGCAGGCCTACCGCGCGCCCGCCACCAACGAAGACGTTCGCAAGCTGATGATGTTCTACGAGCAGGGGCGGAAGGACGGCGACTTCGAAGAAGGCGTCCGCATGTCGCTGCAGGCGATGCTCGCCAGCCCGAAGTTCCTGTTCCGGCTCGAGGAAGTGCCCGCGGGTGCGCGTCCCGGCCAGAACTACCGCATCACCGAGATCGACCTGGCCTCGCGCCTCTCGTACTTCGTCTGGGGCAGCGGGCCCGATCAGGAGCTCTTGAAGCTTGCCGGCAACGGAACGCTGCGCCAGCCGGCGGTGCTCGAGAAGCAGGTCCAGCGGATGCTCAAGGACCCGCGGTCAGAGGCGCTGGCCACGCGGTTCGCCTCGCAGTGGCTGCGCCTGCAGGACCTGGTCAAACTCATTCCCGACTACCTGCAGTACCCGATGTACGACCGCACGCTGGCCGACGCGCTCAAGCGTGAAACCGAGCTCTTCTTCGACGCGGTGGTGCGCAACGATCGGCCGATCCAGGAGCTGCTGACGGCCGACTACACGTTCGTGAACGAGCGCGTCGCCAAGCATTACGGCGTGCCGAACATCACCGGGCCTGAGTTCCGCCGAGTCGAGATGACGGATCCGAACCGCCGCGGCCTCGGGCTGCTCGGGCAGGGGAGCATCCTGTCGCTCACCTCGGTCGCCGACCGTACCTCGCCGGTGCAGCGCGGCAAATGGATCATGGAAGTGCTGCTCGGTTCGCCGCCGCCGCCTCCGCCGCCCAACGTGCCTGCGCTCGACGACTCTGCGGCCGCCGCTCAGGGCGGGAAGGTCCTGTCGGTGCGGCAGCGGATGGAGGAGCACCGCAAGAACCCGGCGTGCAACTCCTGCCACCGGGTGATCGATCCGCTCGGGCTCGCGCTCGAGAACTTCGACGTTACCGGCGCCTGGCGCATCCACGACGGCGACTCGGGGATCGACTCGAGCGGCGATCTCTACGACGGCACCAAGATGCAGGGCCCGAAGGGGCTGCGCGACGCGCTCCTGCGCCACCAGGACGTCTTCATGCTCAGCTTCACCGAGAGCCTGATGACCTACGGCGTCGGCCGGCGCGTCGAGTATTTCGACATGCCGACGATTCGCACCATCGTCCGCGATGCGGGCAAGAACGACTACCGGATGTCGCAGTTCATCCTGGGCGTGGTGAAGAGCCCAGCGTTCCAGATGGGCCGACTCGAGTCTGCGGCAAGCACTACCGAAGCAGCACGTTGATCGACAAGACCAAGACCTCAAGACCCAAGACCTCAAGACCGACCGGAGCCTGAAGCCTATGTATCTCGCGCAGAAGCACATCTCCCGCCGCACTGCCCTGAAGGGGCTCGGCGTGACCATTTCGCTGCCGTTCCTGGAGGCCATGATGCCGGTCGGGGCCGCGGCGAAGGCCGCCTCCGGGAAGGTGCGCCTGGCCGCCATCGAAATGGTGCACGGTTCGGCCGGCGCCACCGCGATTGGCGCCAAGAAGTTCATGTGGTCGCCGGAGGCTACCGGCTCGGCGTTCGATCTGAGCCCCAGCAGCCTCTCGCCGCTCGAGCCGTTCCGCGAGCACCTGACGATCATCAGCAACACCGACGTGCGGAACGCCGAGGCGTTCACGCCGCCCGAGATTGGCGGCGATCACTTCCGCTCCAGCGCGGTGTTCCTCACCCAGTCGCACCCGAAGCAGACGCAGGGCTCGGACGTCCACGTCTCGGCGTCGCTGGATCAGCTCTACGCCCAGAAATACGGGCAGGACACGCCGATCCCGTCGATGCAGCTGTGCATCGAGAACGTGGATCAGGCCGGCGGCTGTGCCTACGGTTACGCCTGTGTCTACACCGACACGGTGAGCTGGGCTTCCGCCACCGAGCCGCTGCCGATGGTCCGCGACCCGCGCGCGGCCTTCGACATGCTGTTCGGCGTCGGCGCCACCCCCGAGCAGCGGGCGCAGCGCCGCCGCGCCGACAAGAGCATCCTCGACTGGGTGACCAGCGAAGTGGCGCAGCTGAAGAAGGACCTCGGCCCGGTCGATCGCGCGCGTCTCGCTGAGTATCTCGACGATGTCCGCGAGATCGAACGCCGGATTCAGCGGGTCGAGGCGAACAACTCGAGCGGCGAGCCGCGCGAGCTGCCGATGGCGCCGATGGGCGTGCCCGACTCGTTCGACGAGCACGTCAAGCTGATGTTCGACCTGCAGGCGATTGCCTTCGCGTCCGACATCACCCGCGTCTTTTCGTTCAAGATGGGCCGCGACGGCTCGAGCCGCGTCTACGCCGAAAGCGGTGTGAAGACCGGATTCCATCCCGCCTCGCACCACCAGGATCGCGAAGACCGGATCATGGACTTCGCGAAGATCAACAGGTATCACGTGAGCCTGGTGCCCTACTTCCTCGAGAAGCTGAAGAACACGCCGGACGGCGACCGGAGCCTTCTCGAGAACACGCTGGTGATCTACGGCTCGCCGATGGGCAACTCGAACGTCCACAACCACAAGCGCTGCCCGCTGTTGCTGGCCGGGCACGCGGGGGGCAAGCTGAAGGGCCAGCTGCACATCAAGGCCGCTGATGGAACGCCGATGGCCAACCCGATGTTGTCCATGCTCCACATGCTCGGGCTCGAGGACATGAAGAGCTTTGGCGACTCGACCGAGGCGCTCGACTTGAATAGCGCGGGCGCGGCGACCACGGTTGCGGGCGCATAAGGAGACGCTGATGGCACGTCGGATGGCGGGGGCGTTTGTCGTGGCGCTGGCGCTCGGGGCGATGCTCGGTGCGCAGGCGCCGACGGTAAACGAGGCGGCGCGGCGGGGTGACCGGGACGCCGTCCGGGCGCTGCTGAAGCAGGGCGGTGACGTCAATGTCGCCGAGGGCGACGGCACCACGGCGCTGCACTGGGCGGCGCGGGCGGGTGATGCCGAACTCGTGCAGATGCTGGTCTACGCCGGCGCCAACCTGAAGGCGGCGACCCGGCTCGGCGCCTACACGCCGCTGATGATGGCCTCGCAGGCGGGGCACGCCGACGCGGTCAAGGCGCTCCTGGCTGGCGGCTCCGACGTGAAGGCGACCTCGATAACGGGCACGACACCGCTGATGTTTGCGGCCGAATCGGGCGACACGACGACCATCGGGTTGCTCCTCGACGCCGGCGCCGACGTCAACGCGAAGGAAACGGCCATGGGGCAGACGCCGCTGATGTTCGCCTCGGCCTACAACCGGCTCGAGGCCGTGAAGCTGCTGCTCTCGAAAGGCGCCGACGTGAAGGCGACCTCGAAGGTCGTCGACCTCACCAAGCTGTCGAGCCCCGAAGAGGAGTTCGTCCGCCAGCGCGCGCCGCAGCAGCCGCCGGAGGGCGGGCAGCGTCCGCCGGATGTCGCCGGCGTGAATCGGCAGTATCGCTACAACGAGCTGGTCGGGACCTCGGGCGGCTTCAGCGCGCTTCACTTCGCGTCCCGCCAGGGCTTCATCGACGTCGTCAAGGCGCTCGTCGACGGCGGCGCCGACGTCAACCAGATCGACCCCGGCGACAAGTCCACACCGCTCGTCGTCGCCACGATCAACGGCTTCTTCGACACCGGCAAGTACCTCCTGGAGAAGGGTGCGGACCCGAATCTGTCGGCGGACAACGGGGTTGCGCCGCTCTACGGGACCCTCAACGTGCAGTGGGCGCCGAAAGCGCTGTACCCGCAGCCGCAGGCGTATCGGCAGCAGCAGACGGCGTATCTGGACTACATGAAGCTGCTGCTCGACAAGGGCGCCGATCCCAACGCGCGCCTGATGCGCAAGGTGTGGTACTCCGGCTACAACTTCGACCTCGCCGGCGTCGACGAGATCGGCGCGACGCCGTTCTGGCGGGCCGCGTACGGGGGCGATGTCGAAGCGATGAAGCTCCTCGTTTCCTACGGAGCCGATCCGACGATTGCGACGATCAAACCGGCCGGGCGTCCGCGCACCGGTGACGGCGATCGCTTCAACGTTCAGGATGTCTCGGGGCTGCCGCCGGTCCCGGTCGGCGGCCCGGCCGTCACCCCGTTGCACGCAGCAACCGGGGTTGGTTATTCAGAGGGCTTCGCGGCGAATTCGCATCGCTACGCGCCAACCGGGCTGCTGACCGCCGTGAAGTACCTGGTCGAGGAGACCGGCGCCGACGTCAACGCCGTCGATCACGAGGGCAATACGCCGCTGCACAATGCCGCCGCCCGCGGCGACGTGGAGATGATCAAGTACCTCGTCTCGAAGGGCGCAGACGTGACCCGCGTGAATCGCGAAGGGCAGACCGTCGCCGATATGGCCAATGGCCCGGTGCAGCGCACGCAGCCGTTCCCGGACGCGCTGAAGCTGCTCGAGAGCCTGGGCGCGAAGAACAACCACAAGTGCGTCTCCTGCTGATGCACGCCCACGGTTAACACGAAGGGCACGACGAACACGAAGTCCACGAAGAAAGACCAATACTCTCGGGGAAGGCGGCTAGAACCGGGCTGAGTTCCTGTTGTCCTCCTTCGTGAGCTTCGTGCTCTTCGTGTGCTTCGTGTTTCCCGCCTTGCCTGGATGCCTCCAATGACAAACCGACTCCCGACTCTGTTCGCTGTTGCCGCCCTGATGCTCGGCGCGGTTCCCTCGTTCGCGCAGGGACGGCATGGCGTCCTCGACATGTGGACCGCGGGCAAGCCGGCGTTCGGCGTGTTCGTGCCGAACGAGAACCCGCAGCCCTTCGAGCGCGGGCAGCCGCCGCCAAAGGGGATCTACACGAAGGAGGGCGGCGCGAAGCTGGCCGCCAACCCGCTGCTCGATTTCGTGTTCCTTAACCTGGAGGGGAGCTACGACCTCGAGGCGGTGAAGGCGATTGCGGCCGGGCTGAAGAGCGGGACCGGCACCCGCAAGACGCTGCTGGTTCGGATTCCGACGATCGAGCGTGACGGCGTCGAGGCGACTCGGACACGAGTGAAGGAAGTGCTGGCCGCCGGCGCCGATGGCGTGACCCTGCCGCACATCCGCTCGGTCGAGGAAGCGAAGACGGCGCTGGGGTTCTTCCAGGAGGCGAAGGCCAATGTCTGGTCGCCGT
>DATJFF010000339.1:0-7437 GCA_035495795.1 Vicinamibacterales bacterium | reverse complement strand
CCGCCTCCACCCTCGACTTCGGACGCCGCACCTCACGACCCTCGTCACCGGTATCGCGGTTGCGGTGATGGCCGCAATCACGCCGATCGCGGTGCTGGGCGAGCTGGTGAGCATGGGCACGCTGCTGATCTTCGTGATCGTCTGCGCCGGGATTCCGATCCTGCGCCGGACGCGGCCGGACTTGCCGCGTCCATTCCGCACGCCGGCCTCGCCGGTGGTGCCGCTGCTGGGCGTCGCGACCTGCGCCTATCTGATGTCGGGTCTCCCGCCCGACACGTGGCTGCGGCTGCTCCTGTGGATGGGCGCCGGGCTGGTGATCTACGCCGCCTACGGGCGCAGGCACAGCCGGGTGCGGGCCAGCAACCTGAGGTGAGAAGCGAGAGGTGAGAGGTGAGAAGCTCGGAATTGCAAGCCCTTGTCCGTGCTTCTCACTTCTTACTTCTCACTTTTTGCTTCAGGCTGCGTTCTTCAGCAGCCTGCCAGGTCAGTGCTCCTCCAGGAACCGCTTCTCCATGAACACAGTGTGATTGGCGATGGTGCGGTATCCCATCCGCTCGTACACCGGCCTGCCTGCCTCGGTGGCATGGAGCGCCGTCGGTTTCTCGCCGTGGACCGCCGCCGCGTCGGCCAGCGCGCGGCGCATTGCCGCCTCGGCGTAGCCACGGCGCTGATGCGCGGGTTCGGTGGCGACGAGCGCCACATACCGGTGCCCGTCCACCATCATCACCGCCGCGCACGATGCTGGCGATCCGGACGCGATCGCCACCACCGGAAACTGATCGCGCCAGAACGCAGTGCGCCCGAGCACCGGGTTCGCTCCATCGAGCTCCATCCCGTAGGCTTTGGAATTGATCGCGGTGATCAGCTCGCAGCTCTCGTCATCGGCTGGTGTCGTGAACTGCAGCCCATCGGGAAGCGGTGCACCCGGCACGAGGCTCGGCGCTCTCATGCCGGTCAGCGGCATGATTGGCGCTAGTCCCAGCGCGTCGAGCGTGGAAGTCGCATCCGCTCCGGAGTCGAGCGCTTCGTGCGTCGTGACGAATAGCCACGGGACCTTCTGGGTGCCGGCCCACGCGCAGGCAGTGCGCGCCGCGGTCGCGAGCCGATCGGCAGTCACACCGCGGCCGGTGACAACACCGACATTGAAGAAACCGATAGGCAGCCCACTGAACACAAGCGCGATGTCGTCGGACGATGCCGACGCGTATCGCGGGCTTGGTCCGCACATCAGGCGCCATGCGTTGATGAACTGCTCGATGCTGAGCTGAACGGAATCCCTCATGCTGAGCTCCCAGGGTGCGCGGTGCGAAGAGCTGGTGCGGCCGCGCTTCACTATACGTCCTCGGGACGTATACTCGGCCCGAGCAAGGGAGGCCTCCATGTCCGTGACGGCCCATCGATTGATCGCGGTGCTCGCCTTCGGCCTGCTGACGATCTCTCCTGTGTTCACGCAGGACACGGGATTCGATGTCCTCATTCGAGGCGGCCAGGTGATCGATGGCACGGGCGCTTCCGGCGTGCGGGCCGACGTCGGCATCAGGGGAGACCGCATTGCCGCGGTCGGCCAGCTGTCCGACCAACGTGCCCGCCGCGTGATTGACGCCTCCGGCCTCGTGGTCGCGCCCGGCTTCATCGACCTCCACACCCATTCCGAGATGCCGCTCGTGGCCGACGGCACCGCGCAGAGCAAGATCCGGCAAGGCGTGACGCTCGACATCACCGGTGAAAGCACCTCGCCGGCGCCGCGCGATGGCCTCCCGCCCGAGCGCGGCGACGGGCCGCCGCCGGACTGGACCACGTTCACCGGCTATTTCGAGCGGCTGGAGCGGCAGGGCATCTCGATGAACACGATCGCGCACGTCGCCAGCGAGCAGGTGCGGCGGGTCGTGATGGGCTACGACTCACGCGACGCCACGCCCGACGAGCTCAAGCGCATGACCGACCTGGTCGCCCGCTCGATGCAGGAAGGAGCCTGGGGCCTCGTCACGCGGTTCGAGAGCGGCGGTCCGGAACACCCTGAGGAGATCATCGCCATGGCGAAGACCGTGGCGTCCTCTGGCGGCAACTACACGTCGCACATCGGCAGCGAAGGCTTCGAGCAGTCGAAGGAGATCGCGTTCGCCATCCGCGTCGCCGAGGAGGCGAAGCTTCCGGTCCACATCTTCCACTTCAAGATTCGCGGCAAGGAAAACGAAGGCACGATCGGTCGTTACATCCAGCAGGTCGAGGATGCGCGCCAGCGCGGCTTGAACATCACTGCGAACCAGTATCCCTACACCGCGATGTTCCACGGCTGGAGCGCCTTCTTCCCGCTGTGGATTCGCGAGGGCGGGCCGCAGAAATTCGCGGAGCGGCTGAAGGATCCGGCGTCGCGGGCGCGTCTCAAACAGGACAAGGAGTTCGTCACCTGGGCCAAGGAGCACGGCTGGTGGGACGGCATCGTCATGGCCCGGGCCCGCACCGACAAGAACCGGCAGTACGAGGGCAAGACGATCGCCCAGATCGCCCGGATGCGAGGCGAGGAAGATCCGATGGACACCTGCATCACGCTGATGGCCGAAGAAGCCGGCGGCATCAGCGGGATCTTCCACACGATGGGCGAGCAGGACGTCAGAACGGTGATGAAGCTCCCCTGGGTGAGCATCGCGAGCGATGGCTCGGCGATCAATCTCGACGCGCCCGGGGTTCCGCACCCGCGCAACTACTCGACGAACGTCCGGGTCCTCGGCCACTACGTGCGTGAGACGAAAGTCCTCACGCTGCCCGATGCAGTCCGGAAGATGACCAGCCTGCCGGCCTCGATCCTCGGATTGAAGGATCGCGGCCAGGTGAAGGAGGGTTTTGCCGCCGACATCGCAGTGTTCGATCCGGGAAAGGTCGCGGAAACGAACTCCTTCGAGAAGCCGAAGTCCTATGCGACCGGAGTGCCGTACGTACTCGTGAACGGCGTCCTCGTCATCGACAAGGGCCAGCACACAGGGGCGCGGCCGGGGAAGGCGCTTCGCGGTCCCGGCGCCGCGAAGCCGTCGCAAAGCGTCGGCCGTCAGTGAGGCGGGACCACCCAGAGCAGGATTTCAGCTTCATCCACGATCTGACGCCGGTCGGGTGTCCAGCTGGCGAACGGAAACTCGTGCGACACGATCCGGGTGCCGGGCCTCAACGCCCGCAGCCCCGGTTCGATCCGCTTCATGATGTTGGGTGACAGATACAGGGTGACGACCGTCGCGTCCGACAGGTCGGCCGCGAACAGATCACCCAGGATGAACGTCACCCGGTCCGACACGCCCGCGTCGCTCGCGTTCTCCCGCGCCCGGGCCACCAGCGACGGGTCGATCTCGATGCCGACGCCGCGCGCGCCGTATTTCTGCGCCGCGATGATCGGAATGCGGCCGTCCCCCGATCCGAGGTCGTAGACGACATCGGCGGGTCCGACGCCGGCGAGCTGGAGCATCGCGTCCGCGATGGCGTGCCGCGTGGGGGTGTAGTGAACGTCCGGTACTCGTGCAGGCGCCTGTGCCAGGGCCGGCACGCTGCCGATTGCCGCCGCGAGTAGTGCCGCCGCCGCGGACCGGGTCACCGGGCTAGGGTAGCACCCGCCGGTGCGCCGGCCCGGCCCCTCGTCGGGGCCAGCGGGCCGCCAGGTTGCCAATTCGCGTAAACTGTCGTAACGTCGGCAGGGCCCTTTTAAGTCTGTGTGCCTGTTGTAGTTAACGTGACGGCGCGGGCCTGACGCCGATTCGGCAATTATGAAGATTCACCTGATCAACCCGGCAATGCCCCTCAGCTTCCTGTCGAACGAGTACGGGGCGCCGATGGTGCTGCGCAAGTACTCGACCCCGCCCCTGGGGTTGTTGACCGCGGCCGGGATGATCCCCGAACGCCACCAGGTGACGCTCTGCGACGAGAACACCGCGGCGATCGACTGGAACGTCGATTGCGACGTCGTCGGCATCACCGGCATGCACCTGCAGGAGCCGCGAATTCGCGAGATCGCCGCCCGCTTCCGGGAACGCGGCAAGATCGTGGTGGTCGGCGGCCCGTCGGTGATGTCGCTGCCGGAACGTTACCGTGACGTCGCCGACATTCGCATTGTCGGGGAGGCCGAGTCGATCTGGCCCGAGTGCGTGGCCGACCTCGAGCGGGGCAACCACCGGGATGCCTATTTCGCGAGTGAAACCGTCGATCTCAAGTCGTCGCCGATTCCGCGGTTCGATCTCATCTCGCCGAAGGACTACCTGAGCGTCAGCCTCCAGACCACGCGCGGCTGCCCGTTCCGCTGCGAATTCTGCGACATCATCACGCTCTACGGCCGCAAGGTCCGCGTGAAGCCGGTCGAGCAGGTGTTGCGTGAAGTGCAGCGCGTGCTGGATCTCGGCTGGGACCGCCTGGTTTTCGTCGACGACAACATGATCGGCGACCCGCGCTACGGTACCGAGCTGATGCAGGCGCTCGCGGATATGCGCAGGCGGAGCCCCAAGCCGTTCTATTTCACCACTCAGGTCACCATCAACCTGGCCCAGAACAAGAAGATGATGGAGCTGATGTACGAGGCGGGCGGGCGCAGCGTGTTCATCGGCATCGAGACGCCGCGGACCTCGTCGCTCCAGGAGACGCTCAAGTTCCAGAACGTGCGCCTGGATCTCCTCGGCGAGGTGGAACGCATCCAGCGCCACGGCATCGCTGTCTACTCAGGGCTGATTGTCGGGTTCGATCACGACGATCTCGACATCTTCCGAGAGCAGATCGCGTTCATCACCGACGCCAAGATCCCGATTCCGCTGCCGTCGATCCTCGGCGCCCTGCCCGGCACGCCGCTCTTCAAGCGGATGGAAGACGAAGGCCGCCTGATTCCCGACAAGGAGTTCCAGGCCAACGCCTACTTCACGAACATCATCCCGAAGGCGATGTCCATCCACGAGCTCGAACACGGCTATCGCGAGATGGTGTTCACGCTCTACGAGCCGGTGCGCTTCGCCGATCGCGTGATCGGCGAGATCGAGCGGCTCGGCGATGCCGAGGGACAGGTGAGCAACTACCGGATGCCGATGGTGCTGGCGGCGTTCGTGTGGGTGTTCCTCTGGTACTTGTTCGATCCGAATCGCGGCAAGCTGCTGACGGCCTTCGCGCGGATCGCACCCGCAGTACTGACGCGGTTCCCGCGAATGGGAGACGCCGCCCTCCAGCGCCTCGTCATCTACCGTCATATCTGCCGGTTCGTGTCGATGCTGGAGAAGCGGCACGCGGCACGCCCGGCAGAACCGGTTCCAGCCGCCGCGTTCGAGACTGCCGGCGCGTCGAACCCGGCATAGTCCGCGGTTTCTGCGCTCCGTTTCCCGCCTTCCCTTTCTGCCTTCTGCCTTCTGCCTTTTGCCTTTTGCCTTCTGCCTTCAGGCGGCGCAGCCGCCTGCTGGGCCGCCTGCTATGCTGACCGCCGTCAGGAGGTCAGTCATCGATGCGTTCCTTCCTTCGCGCTTCGTGCGTGTGGGGTCTGCTGGCAGCGTGTGTGTTCTCGCCCGCCGCGCTCGCCCGCCAGGCCTCGCCCGCTCAACCCTCGCAGGACAAGCCGGCCCCGGGCACCGGCGGCGTCTCGCTGCCGAACGCGGATCCGTTTCCGAGCACCTACACGCGCCGTCCTGCGCCCCCGCTCGTGATCCGGAACGTCACCATCATGACCGCGGCCGGGCCGACCATCCCGAACGGCTCGGTGCTGGTTCGTGACGGGAAGATCGCCGCGGTCGGCGCCTCGGTGAACGCGCCATCCGACGCCACGGCGATCGACGGAAAAGGCAAGGTTCTCACCCCCGGCATCATCGACACGCATTCGCACATCGGCGTCTACGCTGCGCCGGGCGGCGCCGCGCTCAGCGACGGCAATGAAATGACCAACCCGGTGACCGCGAATGTCTGGGCCGAGCACTCGGTCTGGCCGCAGGATCCGCAGTTCCCGCGCGATCTCGCGGGCGGCGTGACGACCCTGCAGGTGCTGCCCGGCTCGGCCAACCTGATTGGCGGCCGCGGCGTGACGCTCAAAGTCGTGCCGTCCACCACCGTGCAGGGAATGAAGTTTCCAGGCGCCAAGTACGGATTGAAGATGGCCTGCGGGGAGAACCCGAAACGCGTCTACGAGACGCGCGGCCCGTCAACGCGGATGGGGAATGTCGCCGGCTATCGTGCCGCCTGGATCGAAGCGGAGCGCTACCGGCGCCGCTGGGATGCGTGGAACGCGAACCACGCGGGCGACCCGCCCGAGCGCAACCTCGGGCTGGAAACGCTTGCCGAGGTTCTGCGGGGCAACATTCTCGTGCACAACCACTGTTATCGAGCCGACGAGATGGCTCAGATGATCGACATCGCGAAGGAGTTCGGTTACCAGATCCGCTCGTTCCACCACGGTGTCGAGGCCTACAAGATCGCGCCGCTGCTCGCGAAGGAAGGTATCTCGGGGTCGCTCTGGGCCGACTGGGGCGGCTTCAAGATGGAGGCGATCGACGGCATCAAGACCAACCTGGCAATCGTTCACGCGGCCGGCGCCCGCGCGATCGTCCACTCCGACGATCCCTCGGGATCGCAGCGGCTCAACCAGGAGGCGGCCAAGGGCATGGCGGCCGGCAATGCCGCCGGGATTCCAATCACAAAAGACGATGCGATCAGGTGGATCACGGTGAACGCGGCATGGGCGCTCGGCCTCGACGATCGGATTGGCACGATCGAGGTCGGAAAGAACGCCGACCTCGTGCTCTGGTCGGCGGATCCGTTCTCCGTCTACTCGCGCGCCGAGCGGGTCTGGATCGACGGGGCGCAGATGTTCGATCGCAACGATCCGGCCAGCCGGTGGCGCACCGACTTCGAGCTGGGATTCGTGCCGACGACCACCAACGGAGGCGGGCGATGAGCGGCCGGGACACAATCGCTGCAGCCGCGCTGGCGGCGGCCGCCGTCGTCGGTTTCGCGGCGTCGGCGCTGGCGCAACCGGTTGCGATCGTTGGCGGCAAGGTCTACCCCGTATCGGGACCGCCGATCGAGAACGCGACCATCCTGATCGACAACGGCGCGATCAAAGAAGTTGGCGCCAATGTCTCCATCCCAGCCGGCGTGACGCGCATCGACGCGAAGGGCAAATGGGTGACGCCGGGCCTCATCTACGCGGCCAGCGGCCTTGGCGTCGTCGAGATCGGCGCGGTGCCGGAAGCCAACGATGCCAGCGCCAAGGGCGATCGTTCGGTGGCCGCCTCGTTCCGCGTCTGGGAAGGCCTGAACCCCTCGACCGTCCTGTGGGAACCGGCGCGCAACGAGGGTGTGACCAGCGTTGTCGTGGCGCCGGGCGGGCGCAACCTGATAAGCGGCCAGGCCGCGATCGTCGATCTCTCGGACGGCTCACGGAGTGACATCGTCCGCCGGGCGCCGGTGGCGATGTTCGGCCAGCTCGGATCGGCCGCG
>DATJFF010000338.1:0-8183 GCA_035495795.1 Vicinamibacterales bacterium | reverse complement strand
CGAGACCTCGCCGGGAACATCGCTCTTCGGCACCGGCCGCTCTTCGATCGGCCACACCGGCTTGCCGGTCACGCGGTCGAAGACAAACGCGTAGCCCTGTTTCGTGAGCTGGACGACGGCGTCGACGCGCCGGCCATCGGGAGTAATCGTGACGAGGTTCGGCGGCGACGGCGGGTCGTAGTCCCAGAGCCCGTGGTGCACCAGCTGGTAATGCCACTTGCGTTTTCCGGTGGCGGCGTCGAGGCAGAGGATGGTCTCGCCGAACAGGCCCTCGCCGATCCGGTTGCCGCCGTACAGGTCGTTCGACGGGGTCCCGACCGGCACGTAGAGCAGCCCGCGCGCCTCGTCCAGCGTCATCGGCGCCCAGGCGTTGGTGTGCCCGGTATATCGGGTCGTTCCCTCTTGCCAGGTGTCATGGCCGAACTCACCGCGCTGCGGGATCGTGTGGAAGCTCCACGCCAGCTTGCCGGTGCGCGCGTCGAACGCGCGGATGTCGCCGGGCGGATCGTTCTTGTAAACGAGCCGATCGCCAACGCCATTGCCGAGGATGACCAGGTCCTTGTAGATGACCGGCGGCGACGTGTTGGTGTAGTGCTTCTTCTCGATCTTCCAGATCAGGTTCTCGCTGAGATCGACGATGCCCTTCGCGCCGAACGACTCGATCGGCGTGCCGGTCTCGGCATCGAGGCAGATGAGGCGATACCTGGAGTTGAGGAAGATTCGCAGCTTGTTGCTGTCGCGCTGATCGCGCCACGCGGCGAGGCCGCGGTGGACGTAGCCGGTGCCGTTGGGCGGCTGGCCGTCCACGTAGGCTTTGGGATCGTAGGCCCACTTCTGCGTGCCGGTGTCGGCATCGAGCGCGACCACCCGGTTGTACTGCGTCGACACGTACAAGACGTTGTCGATCATCAGCGGCGTGTTCTGGAAGTTGCCCGGCCGCGTGCCGTATTCGTCGAGCGGCTTGTCTTCGGGACGCCACTCCCAGGCCACCGCCAGCTTCGTCACGTTCGACTGGTTGATGTCAGCCAGCGGCGACGACTTGGCTCCGCCCTGATCGCCCCCGTAAACCGGCCATTCCTGCATCGGGCCCTGACGGGCGGTGCCGGCGAGAGCGGCGATGCCGAAAAAGAGCAGCGTGGCAGGGACGAGTCGTCGCATGGGCCGTGTCCTTTCGCTCGGACACGGTGCAGTCTACTTGAAGCCAAGCCGCATCGCGACGCGGCTACCCGTGCATCGCCCGTTCGTGCACCGTCTTCAGCGCCTGCCACCCGGCCGCCACGGCCCCTTCCTGCCAGTCGGGTTCGGACTTGGGCGCCGTGGCCGCCGAGCCGATCACGATGCGGTTGTCCATCTTCGCCAGCGCCTTCCGCCGTTCGACGTTGCGGCCGCTCGCGTAGCCGCCGAGGTTGTACGGGACCTTCTTCCAGAACACCGCGTATCCGCTCTCGAACTCGGCACGAATCTGCGGGTGGACCTTGCTCGCGTGCGCGAGGACGTGTTCGACGCGCGCGGCAACCGGCTGGTCGATCAGGTTGCCGATCGGCCCGTTCGAGTAGAGGCCGAGCAGGACGCCTTTCTTCGTGAAGTAGCCGTTCGATGGATAGGAGAACTCGCCGATCGGCAGGTTCGAATAGAGATGCCCACCGAAGATCTGGTCGTCCTCTTCCCAGAACCGGCGCCTCATCGCCAGCCCGATCTTGGCGCTGTTGCTGTAGGTCACGTCCTTGACGGCCTTCATCAGCTCGTCCGACAGGTTGATGTCGAGCGCTGAGACGATGTTCAGCGGCATCGCGACGATCGCGTAGTCGGCGCGGAGCTCGGTCGTCTTGCCGCTCCCGGTATCGCGGTACGTCACCGTGACACCCGTTTCGCTCTGCCGCACCGACTGGACGTCCGCGTTGAAGGTGATGCGCCCAGGGCCCATCGCGCGCTGGAACGCCTTGGAGATCTGGTCCATCCCTCCGACGGGCTGGAACACCATGCCGGCCGTCGTGCCCTCCGTCGGCGAGACGGAGCGGAGCCGGTTGCCGAACCCGGCCCGCAGCAGGTCGGCGAGCGCGTACGGGTTGCCCTCGCCGCGGATGTCGAACGCTTTGTAGGCACCGGACGTCGAGTCCAGGTAGCCCTGCCGCACCAGGAACGCCTTCAAACGATCCTGGTCCTCGGCGGTGAGGGGCAGATCGAGCGTGTGCTTGTCGAGGGCCTTCACGAGCAGCTCGTTCACCTGCCCCGTCAGGTCGGCCTTGACCTCGCGCAACCGGACGCGCCGGTTCGACAGCGGGCCGGCGGCGTTGCCCTCATAGAAGAAGTAGTTTGCGTCCGACTCGTTGAGAAACACCTCGACCGGAACACCGAGCTCCTTGCAGTAATTGAGGACCCCCTCGTGCGCGGCGGGGATGCGCCAGGGGCCGACGTTGACGTACTGCCCGTCGTCAAAGGTGCAGGTCTGCTTCTCTCCACCGACTTCGGTGTGGGTCGAACCGCGGCGAACGGACCACTGGAGGCCGCCGACCCGGTCTCGGGCTTCGAGCACGCGATAGTCGTAGCCCAGTCTTCCCAGCTCATAAGCCGCGACCAGGCCCGAGAGGCCCGCGCCGAGGACCACGACCTTGGCGTTGGCGGGCCGGCCGGAGAGCTCCGGACGCTGGCCGGCGGAAGCGGCCATCATGTCCCACGAGCTCATCGCGCCGATGACGAGTGACGATCCGCCGATTGCCCCGAGGTGTTCGAGAAAGCGCCGGCGGGTGAGCGGTCCGGCCTGAGTATCGATTCTCACCTTCCCAGACTAGCAGCGGATCGGAGACGGCGCCGGCTGAGGTTTGAAGATCTCTACTGCGGTATAATGGGGGGTTGTTCTCGCGTCAACGGCCTATACAAACGAAAGCCTCAGGATGATCACGGCAAGCAGTGTCTCGATGCGCTACGGCTCGAAGGTGCTCTTCGAGGACGTCACTACAACTTTCTCCGCCGGGCGCCGGTACGGGTTGACCGGCCCCAACGGGGCCGGCAAATCGACGTTCATGAAGCTGTTGACCGGCGAGCTCGACGCGCAGCGCGGGACCGTGGCCCGTCCGGCCAAGGTCGGCGTGCTCCGCCAGGACCAGTACGCCTTCGACGCTCACCGTGTCGTCGACACCGTGATCATGGGCAACGAGCGGCTGTGGCACGCCCTGGCGGAGCGCGATCGGCTCTACGCCAGGACCGAGCTGTCGGATGAGGACGGCATGCGGCTGGGCGAGCTCGAAGGCATCGTCGGCGAGGAAGATGGCTACTCGGCGGAGAGCGATGCGGCCACGCTGCTGCAGGGCCTGGACATCCCCGATGCGCTGCACGAGCGGCCGATGTCCGAGCTGCAGGGCGGACAGAAGATGCGCGTGCTGCTCGCGCAGGCGCTCTTCGGCCGCCCCGCGGCGCTGCTGCTCGACGAGCCGACCAACCACCTCGATCTCGAGTCGATTCACTGGCTCGAGCAGTTCCTGATGCGCTACGAAGGCACGCTCGTCGTCATCTCACACGATCGGCACTTCCTGAACTCGATCTGCACCCACACGGCCGACATCGACTACGAGACGATCATCACCTACACCGGCGGCTACGACGACATGGTCCTCGCCAAGACGCAGATCCGGTCGCGGATCGAGGCCGAGAACGCGCAGCGCGAGAAGAAGATCGCGCAGCTGAATGACTTCATCGCCAGGTTTGGCGCCGGTACCCGCGCCAGCCAGACGACGTCGCGCCGCAAGGAGGTGGAGCGGCTGCAGACGACCGAGCTCGCCCGGTCCAACATCCAGCGGCCCTACATCCGCTTCAGCATGAAGCGCCCCTCCGGGAAGGTGCCGCTCGCGTGCGAAGCGCTGGCCAAGGCTCACGGCGATCTGCGCGTCGTACGGGATTTCGATGCCGTCGTCAACCGCGGCGAGAAGATCGTCCTGGTCGGCCGCAACGGCGTCGGAAAGACGACGATGCTGAAGGCGTTGATGGCGGATGCGCCGGGCATGCCTGAGTCACGCGGCGATCGCGACAGCGGAATCGTTCGATGGGGACACGAAGTCTCGGTCGGCTACTTCCCGCAGGACCACACCGGCCAGATCGAGAAGGGGACCACCGTTGTCGAATGGCTGCACCGGTTCGATCCCGACGCGTCGCGCCAGGAGATCCACGGGCTGCTCGGGCAGATGCTGTTCAGCGGCGACGATGGTTACAAGCCGACCGAGGCGTTGTCGGGCGGCGAGACGGCGCGGTTGCTGTTCTGCCGGATCATGCTGCAGAAGCCCAACCTGCTCGTGCTCGACGAGCCGACGAACCACCTCGACCTCGAGTCGATCAACGCGCTCAACGTGGCGCTTCAGAACTTCGAGGGCACGGTGTTCCTGGTGACCCACGACCAGGACCTGCTCGAGGAGGTCGGTACCCGCGTCTGGCAGTTCGACGGCGCCTCGATCGTGGACTTCAAGGGTAGCTACGAAGAGCTGACCGGCGCGATGGCGTAACCGCGGAGGCTCAGCCGAACGAGATGAAGAACGGTGCCGCCAGCAGGCCGGCGCCGATGAGCAGCGTCCAGATCAGGCTGTCCACGAAGTACGGGAAGACGCAGAGCAACACACCGGCGATCAGGGCCACCGGGTTCTGTGCCCGGCGTCCGTACATGACGTATCCGGTCCCGATGATCCCGAGGAAGACGGCCAGGATGAAGACGTCCACGGGTGAAGAGGAGGGTCTGGTTCGAGTCTATCAGGACGCTCACGCGCCTGACGCGAGGCTGGTGTCGGCGCGCCTTGCGCGCACGGCCCCCGCCAGCCCCAACCCGTACGCGGCGGCAAGTGTAGCCAGGCACACGGCCGCGAGCGCCGCGTAGCGGCGCATCAGTGCCGGCACGCCCCACCTGTGAATTTCGGTCAGCACGCTCGGGTCGCTCATCCCGTTCTCGTTCTCACCGAACGGGATGCGGGAGACCTCCCCCGACCAGACGTGTGCCGCGTCGGCAAACGCCAGCGCGCCGAGCACGAGCAGTCCCCAGCAGACGCCGCCGCTGCGGAGCGGATGATCGGCAGCGACGTAGATGGTGAGCATCAGGACCGTGCCGAGCACGAAGCACCCGCCGTCGCCCATGAAGATCACGAACGCTTCCGCGCGGCCGGGAGACAGCGCGAACCGGCAGTAGAGCACGGCGGCGAGCATTGCCGCGGCCGCCGCTGCGCACCGCCGCTCGCCAGCCCGCCACGCAGACTCGATGCCGGCCACGAGACCGGCCATCACGAGGATGGTCACGGCCCACGAGCGCGAGCCGCTCACCGGCGTGAACCACGGCCCCGGGAACGCCATGTAACCGCACATCCAGGCCGCGACCGCGTGGCCGCTCTCATGCACCCACATGGTGAGCATTCGCGTCCCGCCTGGCGCCACGCTCACCGCTAGCCGGCCGGCGGCGAGCGCCAGCGGAATCGCGACAGCGCGGATGCGCACCTCGTACGGCTCTTGCGAGCTCATGCCGTGACTTATCGGTGCCCGCGGCAGGAGATTGCAGCTCGAACCTGCCTGCGGCTGCGCGGCGGGGCACAGCCCGGGCCCTCCCGTCGCTGGAAGCGCCGGCAGAGGGGCTGAGGATCAGTGAGCGGCTTGCCGGGAAGCGGCGTCGGCCGCGGGGCCACCGTAGGCGTAGATCGCGGTGCCGCCCTTGATGGTGTCGATCAGCTTTCGTGCGATGTCCGACCTGACCGCCGGGCATCCCCAGCTGCGGCCCAATCGGCCCAGTTTGTCCGCGATCGCCTGGCTGACGTAGGCCGCACCGTGAATGACGATGGCCCGCGCGAAGGCGTTGTCGTTGATTCCGGGCTCGAGCCCGCGCAGCCGAAGCGAGTAGCCGTTGCTCCCGACATACGACGTGTCGGTGACGAACAACCCGAGGCTGGTCATGAGCGAACCTTCAGCGTTCGAGAAGGCGCGGGTGAGGTTCTCGCCGCTGCGTTTCCCGTGGGCGACGAGCTCGCGGTAGAGCACGGACCCACGCTGCAGGTCGAGCACCCACAACCTGGGCTCGGTTGACGGACGGGTGTAGTCGATGACGGTGAGCAGATCTGGCCGGGCGACCGCGCCCTGGTTGGCCGCCTCCGCGTACGCGGCGAGTGCCGCATTCAGCGCCGGCCCGCTCGGGCCGCCTTTGAGCCCTGTCAACCGGTGGGCGATGGCAGCGCCGTCCACCATCCCCCGCGCTTCCGCCGACGTCGCCATCAACGGCAGCGCCACGCAGGCCGTGAGCGTCAGGCGCCTCAACCGGGTCGCCTTGCGCCGGAGGTGGGTGATGGCGGCCTTCAAGTTTTCTCAGGATAGCCCGACTCTCGGGCTCGGGCCAGAGCTATCTCCCCTTGCTCATCCTTTCACGGGGTAGGGGTAGCCGCGGGCGAGCGCTGCGTCCAGCGCCCGATCGTGGCCGTAGATATCCTCGACGAAAAAGACCACGTTCTCGGAGTTGACGTGCACGGTGTCGTAGAACAGCACGACCGTGAGCGGCTGCTTGAGGTTGACGCGGGTCGGCCGCGCGCCCTGCATGGCCGCGTCGATCTTGGCGCGGGTCCAGGCCGGCTGGTCGCGCAACACCCACTCGGCGAATCGCGCCGGGTCCTCGAGGCGGATGCAGCCGTGGCTGAAGTCGCGTCTCGCCCGGGAGAACAGCTGCTGGGCGGGCGTGCCGTGCATGTAGACGTCCTCGTCGTTCGGGAAGATGAACTTCGCCAGACCGAGCGAGTTGTGCACGCCGGGGCGCTGGCGCACATGCAGCCGGCCGGCGACCACCTGCGACAGGTTCTCGGGCGTCGGCGGCAGCGAGGGCGCGTTGTCGTCGCCGGTGGCGACGATCTCCAGGTCTTCCTTGGCGAAGTACGACGGATCGCGCCGCGCTTTCGGGACGATCTCCTTCAGGGTGATGCTTCTCGGCGGGTTCCAGTAGGGCCGGAAGATCACGTACTCCATCTGCTCGACGAAGATCGGCGTCTGGTGGTTCAGCGACTGGCCGACGACCACGTTCATGCGCAGCGGCTCGTCGCCGGTGATCGGATCGGTGGCCCACAGCCGGTACTCCGCGACGTTGACGAAGACGTTCGGCCGATCGCTGAGCGCTGGCAGCCAGCGCATCCGCTCCATCCCCAACTCGATCTGGCGCACGCGATCGGCAAGCGAGACGTTGAGCGTCTTGATGGTGCCGGCGCCAATCACGCCATCGTTCTGGAGCCCGTGGCGCTCCTGGAACCGCTTGACCGCGGCGACGAGCGCCGGGCCGTACGACGGCCCCTCGATTCGAACATCGCGGGCCAGATCGCCGAGCACGCGCAGCCGAGCCGCCACCTGCGGAATGCCTTCCCAGCTCTTGCCGGCCTCGATCTTGGTCTGGCCTTTCGGCAGGCTCGGAACCGCCTCGGGCTCGCCCTCCACGGCACGGGCGCGGTAGGCGGCGAGGGTCCGGCGCGCACGGGCGTAGTGGGTCACCGCCGGCGAGAGGTCGTCGAGCGTGCGGGCCAGACCCTTTCCGTCCCGCGCCTCGCGAATGAGAGCCGCGATATCGACTGTCTTCGACGAGTTGTCGTACCCCCAGTACATCGTCGCCGGGTCGACGCGCCCCATGTGGACGGCCTTGACCATCCGGGCAACGGCGGTGCTGACCCCGAGATCGAACAAGGCCCGATCCGCGCCGGCCATTTTGCCGGCGGTCAATTCACGCCACGCTTCGGCGAGGGCCTCGGCATCGTAGTCGTCGGGATCGAGGCCGTGATCGCCCGCCGCACCAAGGACTGCGAGCGTGCTCTCGAGTGATGCCGCGGGCGTCGTGCGGTCGAACCAGAGGAGCCGATCAGGCTCGGGATCGTAAAGCGGTTTCAGCACCGGCGCGACGTCAGGAATCTTGCCCCACTTCAGCTCGGGATGGGTGGCGGACGACAGCACCTGCTCGATGGTGGCGGCAACGTCCGGATCGAGCAGCGGCACTTCCCTGGATGACTGAACGGACGGCGCGGCGGCTTTCAATGGCTCCGCGGCCGGAGGATCTGCGTTTTGGCAGGCGGAGGAGGCCAGGCCCAGGAGGGTCACCCACGACAGCGCGCGTGCAACGTGCCACATTGAACGCGCATTGTACAAGGCCGCTTGCCGCCACCTGCATCTGCGGACCTGCATCTGTGCCATCTGCGCCATCTGCG
>DATJFF010000337.1:0-2693 GCA_035495795.1 Vicinamibacterales bacterium | reverse complement strand
GCCAGCAAGACCGGCGGGCAAGTGATCCAGCCCTACACGATGCCGACCGGCACGGTGTTCAGCTACACCACCAAGGAGCCGGTCGGCGTCTGCGCGCAGATCGTGCCGTGGAACTTCCCGCTGCTGATGGCCTGCCTCAAGATCGCCCCCGCGATCGCCGCGGGCTGCTGCACCGTGCTGAAGCCGGCCGAGCAGACCAGCCTCACCGCGCTGCGCCTCGCCGACCTCGTGCAGAAGGCCGGATTCCCGGACGGCGTGATCAACATCATCACCGGCAACGGCCACACCGCCGGCGACCGGATGGTCAAGCACCCCGACGTCGATAAGATCGCCTTCACCGGCTCGACCGAGATCGGCAAGCTGATCAACAAGAACGCCAGCGACACGCTGAAGCGGGTGACGCTCGAGCTCGGCGGCAAGAGCCCGGTGGTCGTCATGCCGGATGTCGACGTGAACGCGGTCGCCCCGGGGGTTGCCGGCGGCATCTTCTTCAACGCGGGCCAGGTGTGCGTCGCCGGCTCGCGGCTCTACGCGCACAAGAAGGTGTTCGACCAGGTGCTCGAAGGCATGGCGCAGGCCTCGGCCTTCTGGGCTCCGCGCGCCTCGCTCGACCCCGAAGGCCACATGGGCCCGCTGGTGTCGAAGGAGCAGTATGACAAGGTGCTCGGCTACATCGAGGCCGGCAAGCGCGACGGCGCCAGCGTGGTGCTCGGCGGCGATACGCCGGAAGCGCCGGGCGGCTACTACGTCAACCCGACGATCCTTGCCGACGTGAACCCGCAGATGAGCGTGGTTCGCGAGGAGATCTTCGGACCCGTCGTCGTGGCGCAGCGCTTCGAGGACCTCGACGAGGTCGCCAAGGAAGCCAACAACACCACCTACGGCCTCGCCGCGGCGATCTGGACCAAGGATGTCAGCGCGATGCACAAGCTCGCCTCGAAGATCAAGGCCGGCACCGTGTGGGGCAACTGCCACGCCGTGATCGACACCGCGCTGCCGTTCGGCGGCTACAAGGAGTCGGGCCTCGGCCGCGAGCAGGGCGAGAAAGGCTTCGAGGTCTACCAGGAGACCAAGACGGTCATCGTGCAGCTCTGAGAGGCGGGCCCGAAGACCGGCCATGCTGAGCCCCTACGTCCGCAACGCGTGGTACGTCGCGGGCTGGAGCCATGAACTGGAGGCGGGGAAGCCGTTCCCCGCTTCCATCCTCGACGAACCGATCGTCATCTATCGCGCCGCGAGCGGCCGCCTGGTCGCGCTGGAGGACCGCTGCATCCACCGCCTCGCACCGCTCTCGCTGGGCCGCTGCGAAGGCGACCGCCTGCGATGCATGTATCACGGCCTGCTCTACGATCCCGACGGCACGGTCGTCGAGATTCCCGGGCAGGAGCTCGTCCCCAAGAACGCGCGGGTCAGACGTTATGCCGTGTCCGACCGGCACGACTGGATTTGGGTCTGGATGGGAGATCCGGTCTTCGCCGACGAGGCGCTTATCCCGCCTGCCGTCGGACTCGCCGATCCCGACTACATTCTCGGCCACGGCCAGCTCGATTACGAAGCCGAAGCGCGGCTCATCAATGACAACCTGCTCGATTTCAGCCACCTGACCTACGTCCACGCCAACAGCTTCGGGGCTGGGCCGCAGTTCGCCGAGAGCCTGCCCAAGCTCGAACCGCTCGAGCGCGGCGTGCGCTATTCGCGCTGGATGGTCGACACTTACGGCCAGTCGACGCGCAAGTCCGACGTCCTGATCGACAGCTATATGACTTATGACTTCCTGATCCCCGGCGTGCTGCTGATGTGGAGTGGTAACTACGAGCGCGGCGCCGCGAAGAGGCTCGAATTCGCCGCGCCGCGGCCGGAAGACGCGTTGCGGGGGGTCACCTTCACCAGCCAGGCGGTGACGCCGACACGGCCGCGCGCGTCGCGCTATTTCTTCAGCTGGGGCCCGCGCAAAGGGCACGGTGACGAGGCCTTGCGCGATTCCCTGATGCAGCTCGCCGGCGTCGCGTTCGGCGAGGACAAGGTAATGATCGAGGCGCAGCAGAAGGTCGTCGACCGCACGCCGAACCCGCGGATTATGCCGACCGCGCACGACAAGGGCGTGACATTGTTCAATCGCCTCGTAGAGCGCTTGGCAAAACAGGATTTCAGCCCAGCGCCGATGGAGAAGACCGCTTGCCGATAGACCTGTCGAAAATCCGCGCCATCGACGTGCACGTCCATGCCGAGGTCAGCTGCCACGACCCGGAAGACCCGGTGATGGGCCAGTTCTTCGATGCCGCAAGCGCCTATTTCAAGGCCCCGCGCGAGCGCCCGAAGATGCCCGAGACGATCCAGCTCTACCGCGACATGCAGATCGCCCTGGTGCTGTTCACCGTCGATGCCGAGGCCGGCATGGGTGCCAAGCGGGTGAGCAACTACGAAGTCGCAGAGATCGCCAACAAGAACGACGACATCTGCATTCCTTTCGCCAGTATCGACCCGCACAAGGGGAAGTACGGCGCGCGCGAGGCGCGCGATCTGGTCGAGAACCACGGGGTCAAGGGATTCAAGTTCCACGGCATCGCCCAGAACGCCCACCCGGCCGACCGCATGGCCTATCCGATCTACGAGGTGATCGACGAGTACAAGCTGCCGGCGATATTCCATACCGGCCACTCCGGCATGGGCACCGGCATGCGCGGCGGCGGGGG
>DATJFF010000336.1:0-11465 GCA_035495795.1 Vicinamibacterales bacterium | reverse complement strand
TGCCTGGCGCGACGCCGCCGATGAAGCTGGCCTACGCGTCGGCACTGGTCGCCGCGGTCGTCTACGCCGGCGGCCTCATAGCGTCTGCGTTCCTGCCAGAACCTCAGACCGATCGCCTGCCCGAGTAAAGAAACCACGAAGGCACGAAGAGCACGAAGGACGACACGAAGATTTTCTGGGGAAGCACGCGTGACATCCCCCAAAGACGCCTTCGTGCGTTCTTCGCGTCCTTCGGCCTTCGTGGTTTCTCCTAATCGCCGGAGCCGACGAACTTGTCTCCCTCGTCGGCGAACAGGATGTTGAAGCTGGTGAGCGAGCCGTAGCAGCCAGTGATGTAGGCCTGCAGCTTTACTTTCTGGTCGTCGGGCAGCTCCGACGCGTTCACCTGCTGTTCCAACGTGCGGAGGCGGTTTCGCAGCATCACCACCTTGTGAAAGAAGGTTTCGATCGGCCAGGTCTTCTCCTGCAGGCCGGTCTTGCCAGGCCGCAGCACGATCTCGCCGCCGCGCCACTTGTCAGCGGGCGTTACGGCGGTGAGGCCGCTCTCCTCGCGGATGATCGTACGGATCAGGGTCTCGAGGTCGCTGGTGCTGGCATCGTGGCTCATGGCTGGAAACCGCCTTTCGTTCGGGCTCACGAGAGGGACCGCGGCCGCCTTCGCGACGGCGGACGCCGGGAGTCGGGAGTCGGGAATCGGTCGCGAGCCGTCGGTTGGTTGTGCCCCTGACGCCGACGCCGAGCGCGCGGCAGTTCGCGGACCGCCGCGATAGTTGTGTTCGCTGCTGCAGTAGTCGCAGCGCACTCGGATGGGCTGGAACATGGCATCGACGACGATGACCGTGTGCATCCGGTCTTCGTGACACTGGCGGCAGTGGTCCTCGACAGACTGCCCTGCGCGGTACGTCCGGTCCGCCATCTCCCTGGATTGTATGCAGTACCATCGTGCCATGCGCCGTACCGCAGCCGTGTCCGCCGTGCTCTGGGTCGCCTCTCTCTCCGTCTCGTTCGGCCAGGCGGGCCCGACCCCGGAAGCGAAGGCAGCGGCGTATCTGTCGAAGCAGGTCGCGGCATGGAAAGGAAAGCAGGGCTGTGCCTCGTGCCACCACAACGGCGACGCGGCCCGGGCGCTCTTCCTCGCGTCGCATCGCGGGATTGACGTGGGCGAGGCGCTGGCGGACACCCGCGCGTTCCTGCAGAACCCGTCCGGATGGGCCGCCAACAAGGGCCACGGCGACGATGAGGTGTTGATGCGGCTGCAATTCGCCGCGGCACTCGCCGCCGAGGGCGAGAAGGACCTCAATCCGAGCCCGGCGCTGGTCGAGACGGCAAAGCTGTTGCTGGCCGATCAGACAAAAGAGGGAACCTGGGCGCCGGACGGCTCGGATCCGCCGAGCTCGCCGGTCATGTGGGGCACTGCAGTCGCGACGGCGATGGCGCGGAACACGTTGATTGCGTCCGGCCGTCAGCCCGACGACTTCGCGGTCGCCCAGACGGATCGCTGGCTCCGCACGGTCGAGGTCGAAACGGTCCCCGACGCCGCCGGTGTGGTCCTCGGCCTGGGCGTGACCTCGGACGTGATGGCCGACAAGCAGCGCGCGAAATACCTCAACCTCCTGCGCTTCGCGCAGCGCGAAGGCGGCGGTTGGGGCGCGGAGCCGAACGCCGAATACGCCACCGCCTTCGACACCGCGGTTGTGCTGCTCGCCCTGCAACAGCTCGAGAGCGACCCACGGCTCGCGCGCTCGACCTACCGTGTGGAGGAGCTGCGGGCCGCGATCGAAAAAGGCCGGACGTTTCTCGTCGAGATGCAGCGGCCCGACGGGAGCTGGCCGGAGACCGTGCGCGGCGCGTCGAAGAGCAGCGAGGCGCTGAGGCTCTCGACAACCGGCTGGGCGCTGGCGGCGCTGCTCGGCGGCGCGAAATAAAGGTCAGCGCTTCGGCAGCGTCAGCTTTGCCCTCGCCGACTTCGGGAGTTTCGCCGCGACGAGCTCGTACGATCGCTTGACGAGCGGCGTCAACTCGCGAACCGGCAACGTGTCGAAGCGCTCGAGGGCCACCCACTTCGCGCGCGCCAGGTAAGGAGCCGGGATGACCCCCTCCCGCTCGACGAGCGTCGCAAACGTCTCATCGTCGCACTTGAACGACATCGCCACCCCGCCGGCCTCGGTGTTGGCGACGCAGAACATCTTCCCGCCAACCTTGAACACGAGATCTGCGCCCCACTGAATCTGTTCAGTCGCGCCGGGGAGAGCGAGGCACAAGCGGCGGAGATTGTCGAGCGTCATCGATGAGGCAGTTAACAATCGGGCAGTTTAGAGTTGCCAGTTCAGGTTAATAGTTTCAGCGGCAGTCTTCAGTTGCAATAGCAGTTCAGTTGCAGTTTCGGAACGCCGAGATGCCTGGCCGGCCATCGTCGTTGCCGCAGCTGTTGCGATTCAGCTGTCAGCACTGTGACGGGAACTGCAACTGGAACTGCAACTGGAACTGGAACTGGAACTGGAACTGGACTGGCACCTGTGAACTTTAACTGGCAACTCTTAACTGCCCAACTGTGAACTGTTCACTTCTTCCGCGTGACTCTGAACACCCCGCGGTGTTCCGGCGCCTCTTTGCCGTGGTCCCAGTTCACCCACGTGGCGCGAATTTCGTCGGGGCCCAGGAATTCGATCTTCACCGCGTGCATGTGCGAGGTCACGTTCGGGTCGATGTTCGTGCCGCCGGCGAAGTCGAAGCTGACGCTGTTTGCCGTCATCTGGCTGGCTCGCATCCGCGGCTGGTTACCCTCCGAACAGTAATGGGTCAGGACCAGGTCGTTCCCGTCTTTGTGATAGACCGTGACCATCTCGGCAGGCGTGCCTGCCGGAAATGCCTCCATGACCGCCGTTCCGCCGCCGGTCACTTTGTAGGTGACGGCCACGGCGCCCTGCTTTCCAAAGAAGCCGTCGGCGTCCACCCATTCGCCCTCGAGCGCCTTTAACCGCTCGAACGCGGTCGTGGCGGTCAGGCCCTGCGCGTGCGAGGAACCGCCGGCCAGGGAGATAACGCCGGCCATGGCCACCAGAAGCCGCTTCATGGTGCAACCTCCGTTGAAGAGCAGCTGAAGACCGAACTGTAACTGAGACTGAAACTGCCACTGAAACTGAAACTGCAACTGTGAACTTCAACTGGCAACTGTGAACTGCCCAACTGTGAACTCTGGAGCGGCTCTTACCACCGCCCGCTCGCCCCTCCTCCTCCCGACCTTCCTCCACCGAACCCTCCGCCGGAGCTCGAACGCGAGCTGCTCGACGAGCCCGAGCTGCCGATCACCCATCCCCCCCGGCCGGCGCGGCTGCCGCGCATGCTGCGCTGCCAACCGGGCCGCGAGCCCAACCGGTAACCGGCAACGAGCACCGCGACCGCGAACACGCCGAGCAGGATGACGCCGGTCAAGGGCGCGCCGAGCAACCCCATGAACAGCGCCATGCCGGTGAAGAACAGTCCGGACACGAGCGGGGCGACCGCGCGGGCGGCCGCGCCGGTTCCCGCCGTGAACGCGCCGACCCCGACGAAGATGGAGAGGAACGCGGCAATGACCCAGGACTGACCTGCTTCGGCCGCGGCGCGATCCAACGCCGCGCGCTCGTCGGCGGTGACCGTTTCGTTGCGGCGGACGATGTCGGCGACGCGGCGGGAGCCGTCGAGGATGCCCTCGCGGAACTGGTTGTCGCGGAACCTGGGCGTGAAGGTCTCTCGGATGATGGCGCCGGTGAGCCCGTCGGGGAGGACGCCCTCGAGCCCGTAGCCGACCTCGATGCGCATCTCGCGGTCGTCGCGGGCGATGAGGATCAGGACACCGTTGTCACGCCCCTTCTTCCCGATTCCCCATTCACTGAACAGCCGATTGGCGTACTCCTCGACCGGCTTGCCGCCGAGCGTCGCGACGGTGACCACCGCGATCTCCGCGGTCGTCTCGCGCTCGACCCCGGCCAGCATTTCCTCCAGCGTCGCGCGGTCCTCGGCCGTCAACATGTTGGCGAAGTCGTTGACCTTCCCCCGCGGAGCCGGGAACTCCTGCGCCATCGCTGTCGCAGCGAGTACACCAATCGCCAACGCGCTCAGAAAGATTCGCACCTGTCGCACCAATCGCACCCTCCGCACCAATCGCACCCTCCGCACCTGTCGCACCCTCCGCACCTGCCGCACCTGTCCGTGCCTGTCGCACCCGTGTCACCCGCCGCACGAGTCGCACCCGGGTGGGATGTTACACTCCGCCGCATGCCGCGACTCCGCATGTTCGTCGCCGCCGTGACCCTCGCCGCGCTTGGCGTCTGGATGGATGCGCCGCGGGCCCAGTCCGCGCCGGTGCGCGTCCGGGTGCAGCTTCCCTCCGCTGCTTCGACACCGCTGGATGGCCGCCTGCTGGTGATCTTCGCGAAAGACGGCAGCCGCGAACCGCGATTCCAGGTGAGCGACGGCCCCGGCGGTCAGCAGGTATTCGGCATCGACGTGGACGGCTGGAGCGGCGCCGCCCCGCTCACCGTTGACGCGTCGGTGCTGGGGTTTCCTCTCGAGCGGCTGTCGGACGTGCCCGCGGGCACCTACACGGCGCAGGCGCTTCTCCACAAGTACGAGACCTTCAAACGCGCAGACGGCTTCACCGTCAAGATGCCGATGGACCGTGGCGAGGGCCAGCAGTGGGCGCTCGCGCCGGGCAACTTGTACAGCACTCCCGTGCAGGTGAAGGTGGATCCGGCGGCCGGCGACATCACGCTCACGCTCGACAAGGAGATCCCGCCGATCCCGCCGCCGGCGGACACGAAATACGTCAAGTACGAGACCATCGAGAGCGCGCTCCTGACGAAGTTCTGGGGACGCCCGATGCACATCGGCGCCAACGTCCTGCTGCCCGAGGGCTGGGACACGCATCCGGAGGCGCGCTATCCGCTGTTCATCTATCACGGCCACTTCCCGTACACGATGGAAGGCTTCCGGCCCGAGCCGCCGGATCCCAACCTGAAGCCCGACTTCTCGGCACGGTTCAACCTCCAGGGCTACAACCGGATCCAGCAGCAGTACGGGCACCAGTTCTACAAGGACTGGACCGGGCCCGGCTTCCCGCGGGCGCTGGTCATCGAGATCAAGCACCCGACACCGTTCTACGACGACAGCTACGCGGTGAACTCGGCCAACGCCGGACCGTGGGGCGACGCCATCATGAAGGAGCTGCTGCCCTACATCGAGAAGAAGTACCGCGGGATTGGCCAGGGCTGGGCGCGATTCACCTACGGAGGATCCACCGGCGGCTGGGAAGCGATGGCGGCCCAGGTCTTCTACCCCGACGAGTTCAACGGCGCCTACATTGCCTGCCCGGATCCAATCGACTTCCGCGCCTACACCGTGGTGAACATCTACGAGGACGAGAACGGGTACTACATCAAGAGCGACTGGAAGAAAACGCCGCGGCCGGGACTGCGCAACTACCTCGGACACATCAGCTCGACGATCCAGGAGATCAATCAGCTGGAGCTCGTGCTCGGCACGAAGACACGCTCCGGACAGCAGTGGGACGTGTGGGAAGCGACGTTCTCGCCGGTTGGCCCCGATGGGTATCCGGCGCGCATCTGGGACAAGCGCACCGGGGTCATCGACAAGAAGATAGCCGAGTACTGGCGCGAGCACTTCGATCTCGTGCACATCCTGCAGCGCGACTGGGAGAAGGGCCTCGGCGCGAAGCTCGAAGGCAAGCTGCACCTCTACGTCGGTGATATGGACAATTACCACTTGAACAACGCGGTCTACCTCGCGGAGCAGTTCCTCGAATCGACGAGCAAGCCGTATTACGCCGGCGAAGTGGCGTACGGCGACCGGGCCGAGCACTGCTGGAACGGCGACCCATCGCGTCCAAACGCATTGTCCCGCCTGCGCTACAACCAGATGTTCATTCCGCGGTCGGTCGAGCGGATGGAAAAGACGGCGCCGAAGGGCGCGGACCTGAAGAGCTGGCGGTATTAGCTGTTGGATTACTTTGTCGCTGGGGTATTCGCCCTCGTCTACCTCGGCATGATCCTCGGGGAGTTCCCGGGGCTGCGGCTGGATCGCACCGGCATCGCGCTGCTCGGCGCGATTGTTCTGATTGCCAGCGAGCGGATCTCTCTCGACGAGGCGTGGGCGGCCATCGACGTCCCGACGATGGCGCTGCTGCTCGGCCTGATGGTGGTGTCCGCGCAGTTCCGGCTCGGCGGCTTCTACACGCTGGTCACGCGCCGGCTCGGGGCCTCGGACCACTCGCCATCGGGACTGCTCGCGCTGGTCGTCATCACTGCCGGTGTTCTCTCCGCGGTACTCGCCAACGACATCGTCTGTCTGGCCATGGCGCCGATATTGGTCGAGCTGTGCGCGCGCCGGCGGCTCGATCCCGTGCCGTATCTGCTCGCGCTCGCCTGCGCCGCCAACGTCGGCTCGGCCGCCACGCTGATCGGCAACCCGCAGAACATGCTGATCGGCGAAGTCCTGGATCTCTCGTTCGCCCGGTACTTGTGGGATGCCGGGATCCCGTCGCTTGCCGGCCTCGGCATCGTCTGGCTGTCGATCGCGTTCGGGTATAGAGGCCGCTGGTCGCGTGAGGTTCCGGTCCCCCACGTCGAGGCGGCGCCGTTCAACCGCTGGCAGACGGCAAAGGGACTGGCGCTGGTGTCGGCTATCATTGCCGCCTTTCTCTTCTCCAGCTGGCCACGTGAGGTGGTTGCACTGGTCGCGGCCGGCGTGCTGTTGATGTCCGGCGAGATGGCATCGCGCGAGATGCTCGGCGAGGTGGATTGGCACCTCCTCGTCCTGTTCGCCGGGCTGTTCATCGTCAATGCGGCGGTCCAGCAATCGGGTTTGTTGGACGAAGCGTTCGTGGCGCTTCGCGCGGCCCGCCTCGATCTCGCCCACCCAACGACGCTCTTCGGCAGCACCGTGGTGCTGTCCAACCTTGTCTCGAACGTGCCGGCGGTGATGCTGCTGCTGCCGGCGGCCACGCACAAGCTCGCCGGGCCAATTCTGGCGCTCGCCTCGACGCTCGCCGGCAACCTGCTGATCGTCGGCAGCATCGCGAACATCATCGTCGTCGATCAGGCGCGGCGCCTCGGGGTTGACATCGATTGGCACACCCACGCGCGCATCGGCATTCCGGTGACGCTCGCCACGCTGGCGGTCGCGGCCGCGTGGCTGACCGCGCTGAGCTGAGCGGACTCAATCCTGGGTCTTCAATAAGCCCCGCACCAGGGTTTCGAGCTGCTCTTCGATCAGCACGGTCCGGGCCGCAAACGGAAAGGCCTTCTTGACGACGAGTAGCGCGACCAGACCGTGAACGCTCATCCACAGCACCTGCGCGGTGACTTCAGCGTCTACTTTCCGGAACCGTCCGGCGGCAATGCACGCCGCCACCGCCTGCCGCAGGATGTCGAACGCGTCCTTGCCGGCAGAGGTGTCGAATTGCACGGCGCTCTCTTCCTTCATGCGCCGCATGAACGTGACGGTGTAATGCTCGGGGTGCTTGAGGCCGAACTCGATGTATTCACGAAGTCCGGCCTGCAGCCAGGCGACCGGCTCGCCTTCGTACTGCTGGCGTTGCTTCTCGAGCCGCCGGACGAGCTTGGCGAACGTCTCTTCGCAGACGGCGCGGAAGAGATCGTCTTTGTCCTCGAAGTAGAGATAGATGGTCGTCGGCGAGTACTCGATGCGTTCGGCAAGCCGGCGCATGCTGACCTGCTCGTAGCCTTCCTCGGCAAACATCTGCCGCGCGGCATCGAGAATTTCTCCGCGTAGAGATGCCCGTTCCCGCGCGCGCCGTTCGGCGGTCCCCATGATTAACGCCGTTAAGCTACGACTCGTCCCCCACGACTGTCAAGCAATCGCCGCGCCACGATGAGCGCGCAGCGCTCCGCGCCCGTGAGCGTAGTACCATGCTTCATGGTCACATTGCTGTTGCTGACGTGGCTGCAGGCCACCCCCGCCCAGCCTGCTCCTCAGCCCGCGAAGCCGCGGGCCACGGTCTCCTCCGCTCCGAGCACGACGGTCTCGATCACTGTCACCGACAACGTCGGCGCGGTACTCGAGAACGTCAGCGTGTCGCTCGTCGGAGGCGCGGTGGACCGCGAAGGCACAACGGCCAACGACGGGCGTGTCCGCCTGCTCACCGTTCCTCCCGGCACCTACCGGGTGCGCTTCGCGCGCGAAGGTTTCTACACGTTCGAGAAGGAAATCTCGTGGCGCACCGGCCAGCCGGGACCGGCCTTGACGGTGACATTGAACGCGGCCCCGCCACCGCCGCCACCGCCACCGCCGCCGCCGCCACCCCAGCCAAAGCAGACGGAGCCGGCGCTGCCGCCGCCGTCGACGCCCAAGACGATGGTCCTTCCCGACTACATCGAGAAGAACTTCATCACCGGCAAAGAAGCGCACAAGGAGAACCTGGTTGGTTGCAGCGGCGTCGGTCAGTCGATCGTCTGGCAGGTCCGCCAGGCATGGCCGGACCGAACGCATCCGTCGGCAGACGCGATGCTGTACGTGATCGGCGGCGAGGGGACGCTGAAGCTGGACGGGCGGGATACGAACGTCGGCGCAGGCAGTTTCGCGGTCGTCCCGCGAGGCACCGATTACGGCCTGACGCCGCGCGGGCGGAACCCGCTGATCATCCTGGCGACACTGGCCGGCGCCCCCTGCGCGGGGAACTGAGCCAAAGAAACCACGAAGGCACGAAGGGGACCTCGAAGGTCAGGAAGCTTTTGGGGATGCACGCGTGACATCCCTGGAATTGGCTTCGTGCCGTCCCTTCGTGTCCTTCGGGTCTTCGTGGTTTCTTTGCGGGCGGCCTGGTTTGGGATACGCTGAAGAGCTCTGACGTATGCCCGATGTGAATACGAAAGCCGAGGCCCCGCCGCAGGACTTCATTCGAGAAATCGTGAGCGAGGACATCGCCGCCGGAAAGAATGGCGGCCGCGTCGTCACCCGCTTCCCGCCCGAGCCTAACGGCTACCTCCACATCGGTCACGCCAAGGCGATCTGCGTGGACTTCGGCATCGCCGAGGACTTCGGCGGCCACTGCAACCTGCGCTTCGACGACACGAATCCGGTCAAGGAGGACGTCGAGTACGTCGACTCGATCAAGGAGGACGTCCACTGGCTCGGGTTCGATTGGGCCGGCCGCGAGTACTACGCATCGGACTACTACGAAGAGCTCTACCGGTTCGCGGAACGGCTGATTGAGAAGGGCGCCGCTTACGTGGACTCGCTCTCGGCGGACCAGATTCGCGAGTATCGCGGCACGCTCACCGAGCCCGGCAAGGACTCCCCATACCGCACTCGATCGGTCGACGAGAACCTGGACCTGTTCCGGCGAATGCGGGCCGGCGAGTTTCCGGACGGGGCTCACGTCCTGCGCGCCAGGATCGACATGGCGTCGCCGAACATCACCATGCGCGACCCGGTGCTCTACCGGATCCGGCACGCCCACCATCACCGGACCGGCGACACGTGGTGCATTTACCCGATGTACGACTACGCGCATCCGCTGTCGGACGCGATCGAAGGGGTTACCCATTCGCTGTGCACCCTCGAGTACGTCGATCACCGGCCCCTCTACGACTGGTGCATCGAGCAGGCCGGCACCGAGCACGAGCCCAGGCAGTACGAGTTCGCGCGGCTCAACCTGAATTACACGGTGATGAGCAAGCGCAAGCTGCTGCAGCTCGTGGCCCAGAAGCACGTCGCCGGCTGGGACGATCCGCGGATGCCGACCATCTCGGGACTGCGCCGCCGTGGTTACACGCCGGAGTCGATCCGTGACTTCTGCACGCGCGTCGGCGTCGCCAAGAAGGAGAACGTCATCGACGTCGGGCTGCTCGAGCACTGTATCCGCGAGGACCTGAACCGGCGGGCCCAGCGGGCGATGGCCGTGCTCCGCCCGCTCAAGCTGGTGCTCACGAACTACCCCGCAGACCAGGCCGAGTACATGGACGTGATCAACAATCCCGAGGATCCGTCCGCCGGCACGCGCAAGGTGGCTTTCTCCCGCGAGATCTACATCGAGCACGACGACTTCATGGAAGATCCGCCGAGAAAGTTCTTCCGCCTCGCGCCCGGCCGGGAAGTGCGGCTGCGGAATGCCTACCTGGTGACCTGCACGGAGGTGATCAAGGATGCCGCAGGCACGATAATCGAACTGCGCGGCACCTACGATCCAGCAACACGCGGCGGCGATGCGCCCGACGGCCGGAAGGTGAAGGCGACACTGCACTGGGTGTCGGCGGCACATGCGGTGACCGGCACGGTGCGCCTCTACGATCGCCTGTTCACCGTCGAGGATCCCGACGGCACGGCCGGGAAGAACGGCGTGGACTTCACCACGCTCATCAACCCCGGGTCACTCGAGACGCTTGCGGATTGCCAGATGGAGCCGATGCTCGCCAACGCGGCACCCGGCACGCGCTTCCAGTTCGAACGGCTCGGCTATTTCTGTGTCGATCCGGATTCGGCTCCGGGCGCGCCGGTCTTCAACCGCACCGTCTCGCTCAAGGACGCCTGGGCCAGGGCTGCCGCGCGAGGGGACTGAGAGCTTATTTCGCGCGAGCGGGGAGCCGCGGACACGCGGCTACCCCTTCCCCGCACTCCGGTTATTTGGTCTCGTCCCAAATCACCTGCGCGTCGGCTCGGACGCGATCCGGGTTCGGCTTCGCGTAGTTGGCGTACTTCGCCGGCGTCGCCCACGTCTTGACCACGTCGTCCACCGTCTTGCCGGACTTCTTCGCCGCCTGCACGAAGGCGACGAAATCGGCGATGAACGAGGCCTGGGTCTTCAGGTCCGCCGGCGTTGTCGTCGTCGGGTTGTGGCCATTGATGATCGTCTCGACGTTCGCGATCCCTGATGCCTTGGTCAGCGTGCCGGAAAAGGCGACCCCGCTGCCGCCGTTGTTCTTGTCCATGATCGGCAGGTCGCGGGTGTGGAAGGCGTCGCCGGCGTGCATGGTATGGAGAGCGGGGAACACGACAAACGCGTCTCCGCCCGTGTGCGCCGCGCCGAAGTAGTAGAGATCGATCTCCTCGGCGCCTTTACCGACGACGAGCTTGTCCTTGAACGTTTTGGTCGGCAGGCCCCGCCCGTTGTTCTGCTGGAAGATCGTTGGCCCCGGCGGCGGCGGCGCCAGTCCTGTCACCGCGCGCATCGCCTGCATGTTCGCCTTGGTCGTCTCCTGGACGATGATCTCGATGTTCGCCGGAAACTCGACGTTACCGCTGACGTGATCGCCGTGTGTGTGGGTGTTGATGATGCGGGTGACCGGCTTGTCGGTCACCGCCTTGATCTTTTCGAGCAGCGGCTGACCCCACCCCGGGTTCTTGGTGTCCACCACTGTCACGCCGTCAGCCGTGATGAACACGGCGCTGTTTCCGCCGCCGCCCTTCATCATGTAGAGGTTGTCCTTGACCTTCTCCACCTCCACGAC
>DATJFF010000335.1:0-5177 GCA_035495795.1 Vicinamibacterales bacterium | reverse complement strand
GTAGTAGTCTCATGGCCGATGCCACGAATCGCCATTGTTGCCGCGGCGCTCTGGGACTTACGCGCCCTGTGTGAATCGCAGCTCCGCGCCATCACCGACGCGCAGAAGATCATCGACCACTATCGCGACACCTCGCACACGCAAACCGACGCCAAGGCGCGACTGCTGCAGGACCTGGCCAGCGTCGTTCAGGCGCATGCAGCTATTGTCGAGGCTCTGAAGGGCTACGAGAGCCTGGTTCTGCAGCTCCCCACGGAGGCAATAGCCGGGCATCCGCCCGTCACTCAATACCGGCCGCGGTAGCGACCAGCTGCCACGTCGGCGAGCACCCGGTGTTGCGGCACGCGCAAAGCGCGGCAGGAGGCAGCCTTCTTGCACACACCCTAATCTTCATGCCGCAAGCGACCGCTCCGGTGTTGGTAGTGGACGACGAGGACGATTCCCGCGCCTTTGTCGCCATGGTCGTGGGCATGTTGGGACTCAAAGTCATTACCGCTGCGGACGGTGAAGAAGCGCTGGCACTCGCCAGAGACCACCATCCGTGCCTGATCCTGCTCGACCTGATGATGCCGGGCATGGACGGGTTCTCCTTCCGGGAGGCTCAGTTGCAGGCCCCTGAGCTCGCCGGTATCCCGGTACTCGTGATGTCGGCCCTCCGCGCCGATCAGATACGACGTCGAATGGGTCCGCTGCCCGCGGTGGCTAAACCCATCGAAATGGACGAGCTGATCGCTCAGGTCGTAGCGCTCTGTGACTTGCCAGGCGCAAGCCACTAGCATGACGGCTGACGTTGCCGGACCCTAGCGGAACGGCATACTGTGGCGAGACTCGCTTCCTGACTGCCTGCCGAATCTCGGCGTGGCTTGATGACATGCAGCCCTCGACGCGACTGATGGGGACGTATGTCCGGCCTGAACTTTCCGAATCTCACTCCGGCTGAGAATGAACGCTTGTGGGTGCTGCAGGGACAGGTGGAAGTCGCGCGCACCTCGGCAATAAGAGCCGTCGTTCGCGGAGACTCCGCGGCGGCGCGGGCTGCGTTCGTCCTCGAGCGCAGCATTCTCGACGAGCAAGTCTGGATCGTGCTGCACCGGCGGCTTTCACTCGGGTAGCGCACGGGCAGGCTCGCACCCCCGCGGGTTACTCCAGCGCGACGCCGACTCACGCGAGCGACCGGGTGCACCGCAGCGACGTCGAAAGGTCCGATGCGCGTCCCCGTCGCCGTGATCGCGCTGGCACTCTCAGCCGTCGCGTGGGGTCAGTCGCAGCCAGTGACCTGGCTGATTCTCATCGACGACCTGCACCTGCAGTTTGTCGAGACTGGCCGCCTCAGGGCCGTCCTGCGTGCGATCGGTCGTGAGCGGGCTCTCCGCGATGGCGATCGCTGTCTCGTGCGGTGCAGCGGTCCCTCGTGCACGGCAGGCAACGATCCGCCGGCCACGTGCGCGGCGCTCGCCGAATGGCGAGGCGCCTCCGGCAACGGCTTGAAAGAGGACGATCAGCTCCGGGACCGGAGCAATGGCAACCTGGAAGAATTGGTCTACCGCGCCGAGACCGCTCTGACCATCGCCGATGCTCTGCTTGCCGAGGCTCCGGCCGGCGGCCGCTCCGCCCTCATCTACATCTCCAATGGGTATCTCGCCGAGGCGCGTGCCGCCGATCGCCTTTCCAGGCTCGCGGCGGCGGCCGCAGCAAAGGACGTCCGCGTCTTCCCCGTCACGTTCACGCGTGTCGCATACGACCCGAGGCGCACGCCAACGATCTCGCGTGACGAGTGGCAGGCGCTCATGAACGAAACCGCCGGCAGCCTCGAGATCCTGGCGAACAAGACTGGCGGCCGCGTGGTTCCGAACCCGCTCGATGGCGGTCTGGCCGCCATCCTCCCGCTGGTCGGGAAATGAGCGCCGGCCGGGGCTACGCCTGGCGCTCAACCTGGCGGCGTCACCGGCCGATACAACCGCTATGCCCCTCCTCGTCGATTTTCCGCGCGGTCAACCCGAGGACGACCCCTCCGCTCCCCAAGTGCTTGCCAGGGCGCTGTCGCTGGTCGCCGCTCTCGCCCTGGTCGGCTGGTTCGTGTTCGGGCGCTGAGCCACGGCGTACTCTGCGTGTCGGCCGGCCCCGATCCTGTCTACAATCGGCCCTTCAGAGGTAGCTATGCAGCGACGGATCGACAGGCGCCGCTTCCTGGGGAGCGCAGCGGCGGTCGCCACGCTCGGGGCTTTGAACGGCTGCCGGCTGGTGCCCGACGGCAGCCGGCCGGACGGCAGACCGCGGCTGCAGCTGACTCCGCTGCGCGCCGGGGTCGATCGCATCACCCGCATCACCGTCTGCACTCGTCCCTTCCGCGCCGCCGGGCCGCGATTCGACGTGGAGAAGATTGGCGCCAAGACCGTGGTCCACAACTACGGCCACGGCGGCAGCGGCTGGTCGCTGTCGTGGGGCTCCGGCGCCATCGCCACCGCCAACGCGATGGCCACCGGCGAGCGCGACATCGCGGTGATTGGCTGCGGCGCCCTCGGGATGACGACGGCGCTGCTGCTGCAGAGGGCCGGCGCGCGCGTGACGATCTACGCGAAGGACCTGCCGCCGAACGTGCGCTCCGCGCTTGCCACCGGCCTGTACACGCCGGACTCACGCATCTGTCTCGAAGAGCACGCAACGCCCGCGTTCAAGCAGACATGGGCGCAGATGGCGCGCCAGTCGTTTCAGAGCTATCTGGGTTTCCTTGGCTATCCAGGCACGCCGGTGGAGTTCATCGACAACTACGCCGTGTTCGACCAGCCGCCTGGGGGGCCCTCCCGAACGCCGCCAGGCGGGCGGCCGGCGTTCGCCGAGCTGCAGGCGGAGCTGATTCCCGATCTGATGCCGCGGCCGGCTGAATTCGGGCCGGGCCAGCATTCGCTGGGTCAGCGTCACGTGCTGCGCGGGTCGCAACTCATGTTCAACCTGGCGTCGTACATGCACACGCTGTTGACCGAGTTCAACGCGAACGGCGGCAGGATCGAAGTCACCGAATTCCACACGCCGGCAGACTTTGCTCGCCTCAAGGAGAAAACGCTGGTCAACGCCACCGGCTACGGCGCTCGCGCCCTGTTCGGCGATCGGTCGCTCGTCCCGGTCCGCGGCCAGCTGGCGCGAACCATTCCCGAGCCGGGTGTGAACTACGGGCTGTTCTACCGCAATGTCGGGTTCGTCCCGCGCCGCGACGGGCTCGTCTTTCAAGTCGCGGGCGATAGTGACTATTACGGATACGAAGACGACTCCGAGACACCGAATCGGGAGGAAGCGGAGCTCGCTGTTACCACGATCACCTCGTTGTTCGCGTAGCTCGGTCGTTGCCTGGGGTCAACGCCCCTTTCCTTTGTTCCTCCTGTCGGGCCGGATAGCCCGCTTTGTGGCATTCGAGGGGTCAACCTGGCGCCGGACGGCTTCGCTGCGGCTGAATTCGATCATGAAACCGTTGCAAACAAGCGCCATGCCAGCGCGTCACCGGCTCTGCTGGTGTGCCCGGGGCGGACGCCAGTTCACGATGACGGTGATCGGCGCGGAGTTCTGATCTTCGGCGCTCACGTTCACCAGAAATCGCTGCCCGTCGCGCGTGACGAGGTATTGATTCCGCCGATCGACGAACGACGCGGTTATCCCGGTATTGAAGAGCGCGTGCGGTGGACCGGTTTCGATGGCCCCCGCCCGCACCGTCACGGCCGCCGCCATCAGGTTTCCGTCCGGCGCGAGGTAAAACAGCTCCCGACCGTCGCGCCCCCAGCGCGGTTGCGCACCGCCGCTCGTTGAGACCTGCCAGCGGCGCCCCACGCCCGATGAAGGCCGGACGGAGACCTCGTAGACGCCGGACTCGTTCGAGCTGTAGGCGATCCACCGCCCGTCGGTCGAGAACTGCCCTTGCGTTTCGCCGGCCTCGGAATCGGCCCGCCAGAGACGCGGGGGCTCTTTGACGTGAACCGGCAGAATCCAGAGCTGCCCTCGAGGCACCGGGCCGGCGCGGTAGAGCAAATGCCGGCCGTCGCTGGACCAATCCATAGGAATGAACCCGGTCCGGTCAGTCGCGCCGAGCAGAAGTTTCGCAGATCCGGAGCCATCCGCGAGAACTTCATAGATGTCGATCCCGCCACGGCGGTTCGAGTTGAAGGCGACCCGGCTGCCGTCCGGCGACCACACCGGCATGTGAGCGCCGCTGGGGTCCGCGATCAATCGCGAGGTGAGCCCACGACGCTCATCGACGACCCAGATCGTGTGCCTCCCTGTTGTCGGATCCGTTTTCTCTACTGCGATCCGTTGCTCGTCGGGTGACAGCCAGGGATTCTGATAGTCGCCCGGCGGCGCCTTCACGTCCGTGATGCGGCCATTGCGATCGAACCACTTCAGTTGGCCTTCGGGGCTGGCACTCCGATAGGCTACGACTGGCGGATCGCCGCCGGCAGCGAATGCGCCACCCGAGCGCAGCGGGCTGTCCTCGGCAATCGCGGCTGCGACCGTCACCGGCTCGCCTGTGAGGCGGCCGCGAACCAGATCGTAGGGACGCGCGATCAACGAGCCGCGCTCCACCGAGAGAATGTGTCCGGCAACAATCGCGGGATGCGATTCCGCGGTGAACAGCCGGTGTGTTTCGCCCGAGTCGAGCGCTCTCTGAAAGATCGCGGTGCGGCCTCGATCCTCGCTGCGCGCGAGATACACGAATCGCTGCCAATCCGGCAGGAACACTGGCCACGCGTGTGTCGATTCACCCGCCGTTGCATCTTGCACCGTGACCGCCTGTGGCTGGCCGCCGGTATCCGGCACGCGACGCACCGCTTCACCAAAGGAGCTGAACAGAATGGTACCGTTCGGGCTCCAGCTGGCACCCTGTCCCCCGAGACCGACCTTGCACAGGACCTCGGATCGTCCGCCAGCCGCAGGAATTCGGCGCAACGTTCCATTTGCGAAGAACCCGAGCGACTCGCCATCCGGCGACCAGAACGGGTACGACGCATCGTCGGTAGCTTCGACCATGTGAGCGTCGATCGCATCGAAGTCCCGGATCCACAGGCGGCGGATGCCGTCGGCCGAGAGCGCGACGAACACGAGCCGCCGGCCGTCGGGAGCAATCGCCATCTCGGCGGCACCCCGGGGGAACCTGGTGCCCGCGGGCGGATACACCGAGAACGTCACTGGCTCCG
>DATJFF010000334.1:0-3434 GCA_035495795.1 Vicinamibacterales bacterium | reverse complement strand
CCGTTCCAGACAAAGCCGGTGCGGACGCCGAAGTTGGCGCCGACTTCGCGCTCCACGTACGCCGTGGCCTGGTTCACGTAGGTGTTCTTCAGGTTGTCGTCGAACACCTGCGACGCGGCGCCGCCCTGCACCAGCTGCAGCGCGCCCTCCTCGCCGGGGTCGTAGATCCCGTTGCCACTGCGATCCGTCCAGCCGTAGCGCTGGAACCACATCGTCGCGTTCGGGTTGAGGCCGGAGGCGAGGTCGGCGCCGGGGTAGAGCCAGAACTGTCCCCAGCTGGCTTTCGCGACGGTCTTGGCGTCACCGGTCAGGTCGAAGCTGGCGCTCAGCCGCGGGCCCCAGTTGTTGAACTTCACGATGCCGTCGACGCGCGAGAACGACTGGCTGTTGGGCCCGACCTGGTCGGGCAGGTAGGCCGAATGATGATCGAAGCGGATGCCGGCGTTGACCGTGAGCCGCCGATTCACCTGCCACGAGTCGTTCAAATAGATCGAGTCGGTCCAGAGGCCGTTCTTCGACTCGGAGCCGGGCTGATAGATGTCGACTTGCGTCGCCGCGTTGTTGTTACGCACCGAGACGGTCTGGGCTGCGCCCGGGAAGCCCGGGAACGGCTGGACCAGCAGATCGCGCATCACCTCGAATCCGAGCTTGAAGTTGTGCGTCCCGGCCCAGTCGTTCTTCGCATAGGTGAGCGAGGCGTTGGCCTGCGGGCGATGACGCCGCAGATCGGTTCCCCACACGCCGCCGGAGACGAAGTTGTTCCCGATGTCCTCGATGCGCGGGTCGGTGGACTTGCCGTCGCGAGCCCACACCGAGTGATACGCGCCGCCTCTCGCTTCGAAGAACAGCGCCGATGACAGCACCGCGGTGTACTCCGCCTTCCACACGTGGAGCGGAAACCGCGAGTACCACACGGTGTCCTTCCCCATCAGCGCCGGGCTCTGACGGCCGCCGGCGATGCGAATCGCGCCAAGGTAGTCGGGCTGCTCCTTGGTCTGAAACTGGTAGAAGCCGGTGACCTTGTGGTTCGCCGCCGCGTTGAACGTGGCCTTGACGGTTGCGACCGGGACCCACGTGTCCTGGATGTCGTCGATGAGCGTCGGGTAGCGCTGGCCGGTATTGGTGCGCCGGTAGGCGCCGTACCACCACAGCTTGTCCTTCTTGATGAACCCGCCAAGGTCGGCGTTGAAGTCGCGGAACACCTCGAGGCGGTTCGTGTCCTTGGGCTGGACGACGTCGCTGCCGATTACGCCAGCCGCAATCTGATCGTCGTCGATGTTGGTGGCCTCCATCGACTCGTTCTGGTAGTCGAAATAGACGTTGCCGTGGTACTGGTTGCCGCCGGACTTGGCAATCAGCTGACTGAGCACGCCCGGGTTCGGCATCTCGGCGCCGTTGCCGACTGCGTTGATGGCGATCTCGGCGAAGGCGCCGTAGTCGGTGTAATACATGTCGCTGCCGCCGCCGCCCGCGCCTTCGTTGACCATGATCCCTTCGACTTCGGCGCGGTTCACGCCGCCGGCGCTGGTGAGGCCGTAGGCGGTGTAGGGCTGCTGCGTCAGCGCGCCGCTGCCGCCGACGTCGACCCGGCCCATCGCGACGGCCGGCGTCTGGGCCAGCACCGCCCAGTAATCGCGCGCGCCGGGCAAGCTCGCGAGCACCTCGTCATCGAAGCGCGTGGCCTGGGTCGTGCTGGTGAGGTCCACGACCGGAGACTGGCCGCTGACCGTGACGCTTTCCGCGACGCTGGCCAGGTTCATCTCGGTATTCACCGTGGCGGTGAAGCCGACACCGACGCGAATGCCCTCGCGAATCACCGTGCCAAAGCCGGTGAGCTCGAACTTCACGGTGTACTCGCCCGGCGGGAGCGAGGGAATGCGAAAAGCCCCGTTCTCGTTGCTCGTGGTGCTGGGAGCGCCCATCACCGAGCTGCCGGACACCGTCACGGTCACACCCGGCAGCATCGCCCTGGTATTGTCCGTCACGGTCCCGGCGATCACGCCAGTACCCGCCGCCGTCTGCGCTGCCGCCGCTCCCGCGGCCAGCAACAGCATGCAGACGCCGGCCGCCGCCCGTCGAAGCCAAGTCATATCGCCGCCTCCTCGTTTCCGATCAGCTGCTGGTAAAACGCGAAACGTATTCGGCCGCTCGCGACTCGACAACCTCGCGCACCGCGCGATACGCCTGCTCGATCGCCGCGTCGGTATGCGAGCTGCCGGCCGCATCCGCATTCGCGATCGCAATCCGGCCGAACGGCTGCCGGCCGACGACGCAGGCGCGATCTTCCGGTGTGGCCAACGACCACGCGATCGGATCGGCGAGCGTGTTGTAGTTGTAGGTGTAGCCGTGCGGCCAGCGGTTGACGGTGATCGCGAGGATATCTCGCGCCGGATCGAATCCGCCTCCGCCGAGCATCCGTCCCAGCTCCGATCGAATCTCCCGCTCGAAGGTCTCGAACGGCATCGACAACAGCTCCGCCCGGCCGGCCCGGTGCTGCTCCTTGCGCGGCTTTCCGGGCGCACAAGGTGTCCTCACGAGGTGAAGGACGATCGGCTCTTCGGGCGTGCGCGAACACTGGTACTGCCCGACGGTGACCGGCTCGGCGAGCTGCACGGTCGGATGGAATCCGCCCGGAGCCGTGATGTTGGCGACACCAAGCCTGGCGAGCGCCGTCCAGTTTCGGATGAAGACGTTGGTGTAGACGATGGGCGCCTTGATGCCGTACGCGAGCGCTTCACGCTGCGTCGCCGGCAGCTCCGGGCACAGGTAGGGAATGATCGAGTTCCAGCACGCGAGCACCACGTGGGTGCCTCGAACCACACGCGCCTGGCCACCAGTGACGTACGTGACCTCCACTTCGTGCGCCGCCGCGGGATCGCCCCGGTGCGCGACGTGGACGACCGAGCTGTTGAGGCGAATCCGGCTGCGGGCGCCGTCGCGATCGAGCTTCGCGTAGTCCACGCGAGCGGTGACGACGTCCTCCTGGGTGGAGCCCGGGACGGCGTCGGGCAGGAGCGATCGCACCAGCAGGCGGGCGATCGTCGCATTGCCGTCCGGAAAGTGGACGGAACGTCCACCTTCGTTGGCGCGGGACTGATTCTCACGCCCGTGCGCGCCGCCCGGCTCGTAGTAGAGGACCTCGCGCGGCGTCGGCTCGAGCTTCATGCCCTGGAACCCGGGATAGCCCGAGTTCCAGCCGTAGTACGCCGGCACCGCATCGGTCATCATCAGGAACAGACCGGTCGTGCGCGCCTGGTGATACCAGGCCGCGTCCGGATGCACCTTGGCGACCTTCAGCAGGAAGTCCTGGTAGCTCATTTGCAGGAGCTGCCGTTTCTTCTCCACGTCGGACTGGCCCGCCATGTAGTCCGGCTGGTCCTTGCTCTGGAGGCGAGCGAGGTCTCCACGAACCTGGTCGGACACCGGAGCCTTTG
>DATJFF010000333.1:0-30005 GCA_035495795.1 Vicinamibacterales bacterium | reverse complement strand
ATCCCGCCACGACTGGATCCACTTCTGGTACATCACGCCGAAGATGGTTTCCGAGGTCGGCCGGATGATCAGCTTCTCCTCGAGATCCTCGGTGCCGCCCCTGGTGACCCAGGCCACTTGAGGCGCGAACCCCTCGACGTGCTCCGCTTCCTTCAGCAGCAGGCTCTCCGGGATGAGCAGCGGGAAGTAGGCGTTGACATGGCCGGTGGCCTTGATGCGGGTGTCGAGCTCCTGCTGGATCCGCTCCCAGATGGCATAGCCATACGGGCGGATCACCATGAAGCCCTTGACCGGCGAGTAGTCCGCCAGCTCCGCCTTCCGGACCACGTCCAGATACCAGCGAGAGAAATCCTCTGTCTGCGGCGTGATCTCCTTGACGAATGCCTCGCCGCCACCTGCTGCACTGCTGCTGCTCATAAGTCAGTTCCGAATCCGTTCGGCAACGTGAGCCGACCAGTGTACATCGTCCCGCGCTGCAAAATCCGCCCGGTAGTGGCCGCCGCGCGACTCGGTGCGGCGCAGGGCGGCACGGGCCATCAACGCGCCGACGGTTACAAGGTTCGCGAGCCGCCACGCCTCCGGCTGCCACGTTTCATTCGGGCTCCCGCGCAGGGCGGCGTCGAATGCGTCGAGGGTCGCGGCTGCTCGCCGCAGCCCGTCCCGATCGCGCAGCAGGCCAACGTCGGCCCACATCAGCGCCCTTACTGCGGCCTCGTTGAGGGGGGCGGAGGCAGCCATCGCTATCCCTTCCGGCGCAGCTTCCCGCACCTCTCCCGCGAGCCGTCCGGCCGCGTGCGGCTGCGTCATCGCGTCCGCGGCGCGCGCGCCGAAGACGAGCCCCTCGAGCAGCGAGTTGCTGGCAAGCCGATTCGCGCCATGTACGCCCGTACAAGCGACTTCCCCGGCGGCAAACAGGCCGGGCATTGACGTACGTCCCCAGAGGTCGGTCTCTACGCCGCCCATCACGTAGTGAGCGGCCGGACCGACGGGAATGCGGTCACGGGCCAGGTCGAGGCCGGCCGCGCGGCACGCTTCTGCCGCGGTCGGAAATCGCGCGAGCACGAATGCCGGGTCGAGATGCGCCAACGACAGGAACACCGGCTGACCAGTCCGGCGCACCTCGAGCACGATCGCGCGCGCCACCCGATCCCGAGGCGCAAGGTCGCCGGCCGGATCGTACCGCGCCGTGAAACGCTCGCCGGCGGCGTTGATCAACCTGGCGCCTTCGCCGCGCAGCGCCTCGGACAGCAGCGTCCTCGGCTGTCCCGCAACCGCCAGCGCCGTGGGATGGAACTGGACGAACTCCATGTCGCAGACGCGCGCTCCCGCGCGCCACGCCAGCGCCACGCCGTCGCCGCTCGCGACAGCCGGATTGGTGGTGTCGCTGAACACCTGTCCCGCACCGCCGGTCGCGAGCAGAACCGACCCGGCCCGCACTTCCTGTGTCGCGCCGCCGCCCTCGGTGGGCAGGCACGCGACGCCGGCACAGCGGCCGTTCTCGACGAGCAGCCGGATCGCCTGCACGTGGTTGTGCACCTCGAGGTTGGCGTGTGCGGTGGCGCGAGCCCACAGCGTGCGACCGAGCTCCCGCCCGGTCGCATCCGCGGCGTGCAGCACGCGCCGGACCGAGTGCGCCGCCTCGCGCGCGAGCGCAATTCCGCCGTTCGCGTCGCGATCCACGCGCGCACCCCAGTCGATCAACTCGCGCACGAAGCGCGGCCCCTCGTCGACCAGGACGCGAACCGCGTCTGCCGCGCACAAGCCGTCGCCGGCTCGCATCGTGTCCGCGAAATGGAGATCGGTGGAATCGTCCGCGCCCACTGCTGCGGCAATGCCGCCCTGCGCGTAACCGGTGTTGCTCTCCTCGGGCTGGGCCTTGGTCAGCAACATCACCTTGCCGAAAGGAGCGAGCTGGACAGCGGCGCGCAAACCGGCGATCCCGCTGCCGATGATTAGGAAATCCGTGCGCCGCGTCACCGGATGTTATTCTACCTGTCGGTTCATGGCCTCGACCCGCATCGAGGTGGCCGCATCCGCCGGCGCCTACCCCGTCATCGTCGGCAACGACATCATCGACACGCTGCCGGCGCTGCTCGACGGCGCGGACCTTCCTTCACAGCGGATCTTCGTGTCCAGTCCGACCGTGTGGAACCTTCATGGTCCGCGTCTAATCAAGGTAGCAGGGAGCTCGGCGCGACGACCGATCCTCATTCCCGACGGCGAGCGATCGAAGACCCTTCAAACGGCGGGGAGAGTCTACGAAGCGCTGATTCAGGCCGGCGCCGATCGCTCCGTGGTGCTGATCGCTGTCGGCGGCGGCGTGATTGGAGACATGGTCGGCTTCGTCGCCGCGACCTACCTGCGCGGTGTGCGCCTGGCGCACGTCCCAACCACACTGATGGCGCAGGTCGACAGCGCGATCGGCGGAAAGGTCGGCGTCAATCACGCGCTCGGCAAGAACCTGATCGGCGCGTTTCATCCGCCGCGCATCGTGGTGAGCGATCCCTCTCTGCTCCAGACGCTGCCGCGGCGGGAGCTGCGGGCCGGCCTCTACGAGGTGATCAAGTACGGCGTCATCGCCGACGCCGCGCTGTTCGAGCGCGTCCGCGCCGAGCGCGGCGCGGTCTTCAATTTCTCCGGCGAAACGCTCGCGTCAGTCGTCACCGCGTCGAGCCGCATCAAGGCCGACGTCGTGTCACGCGACGAACGGGAGTCGGGGCTGCGCCGGATCCTCAACTTCGGGCACACGCTCGGGCATGCGCTGGAGGCCGCAACCGATTATCGACGCCTGCGCCACGGCGAGGCGGTCGGCTACGGCATGATCGCGGCGGCCGGGCTCGGCCACGCGCGGGGCGTGACGCCGGAAGCGGTGCGCAACGCGATATCGGGCGCGATCGCGGAGCTCGGGCCGCTCCCTCCGGTGGCGGATCTCAAGGCCTCGGAGGTGATCAAGGCCACCAGGCGCGATAAGAAAGTGGTCTCGGGCAGGCTCCACTTCGTCGCGGCGACCGGCCTGGGCGCGACGACCGAGATCACCGACGTCACCGACAAGCAGCTGCGCCAGGCGCTCAGGGCAATCGGTATCCGCTAGCCGCCGTCGAGCCCGAGGTCCTTGATCTTCGCAAGCAGCGTCTTGTAACCGACCTGCAGCAGGTCGGCGGCCCGTCCGCGGTCACCGCCCGCCTCTCGGACCGCGCGCAGGATCTTGCGACGCTCGGCTTCGGTGAGCACGCGCGCCGTGGCTTCGGCGAGGGTGCCGTCGAGATTGATCGTGTCCCAGGGATCGGCCGCCGGCGTCGAGGACACCGCGTTCCCCGCGAGACTGAGATGTCCCGGCTGGATGGTATCGCCGTCGGACAGAATCACCGCGCGCTCGACAGCGTTCTGCAGCTCGCGGACGTTTCCGGGCCAGCGGTAGGTGCGGAGCATCTCGAGGGCGCGATCGTTGAGCGAGAGCGGCCGACGTCCGAGCTCGCCGCACGTCCGGGCCACGAAGTGCCGGGCGAGGAGCGGCACATCCTCGGGCCGCTCGCGAAGCGGTGGAATCGTGACCGGGAAGACGGACAGCCTGAAATACAGATCTTCTCGAAACTGGCGATTGGCGACGGCCTGGCGAAGTCCGCGATTGGTTGCCGCGACGAGCCGCACGTCCACCTGGATCGTCGCCGTCCCGCCGAGCCGCTCGAAGCGCCGCGTCTCGATCGCCCGGAGCAGCTTCGCCTGGACGGCCAGCGGCAGCTCGCCTATCTCGTCAAGGAACAGCGTGCCGCGCTGGGCCAGCTCGAAGCGGCCGGGCTTGCGCTGGGTCGCGCCCGTGAACGCACCCTTCTCGTATCCGAAGAGCTCGGCCTCGAGCAGCGTGTCGGGGATGGCGGCGCAGTTGATCGCGATGAACGGCCCGCCGACGCGCTCGCTGAGCGCGTGAAGCGCACGCGCGAACAGCTCCTTGCCGGTCCCGCTTTCGCCCTCGAGCAGTACCGTCGTGTCGGAGCCGGCGGCGCGCTGAACCGACTGCATCGTGTGGCGGATCGCGGCCGACTCCCCGATGATCTCGGGGAGACCGCGGCGCGTTGCTGCCTCTTCCTTGAGCAGGTTGTACTCGCTCAACAGCCGGCGTTGGGCGAGCGCGCGTTCGACCAGGAGCAGCAGGTGATCGGGATCGACCGGCTTGGCGAGAAAGTCGAGGGCGCCGTCCTTCATCGCGGCGACGGCATCCTGGATGGATCCGTAGGCGGTCATGACCACCACCGGGAGATCGGGATCGGCATCCTTCGCGGCGCGGAGCACGCCGAAGCCGTCACCGACCGGCAGCCGCAGATCGGACAGCACGACCGCGGGCAGCGATTGGCGCAGCGCCGCGCGAGCTTCGGTTTCGTCCCGGGCTTCGACCACGGCGTAGCCCTGTGCCTCCAGGGCGTGGCGAAGCATCGTACGGAGTGAGTCCTTGTCCTCCACCAGGAGGATTGGCTCGGCACCGCGAGCGCGTTCCATCGACTGCTACCGCAGCCAGCCGGCCGGCACGCCCGCGCGGCGTGCCTCGTCCTCGATGTCGGACACGGCCTTCGTGTTCTCGTCGATTTCCTTCTTCAGCCTGTCGAGCTCGGCCAGCGCGGTGTTGCGCTCCTGCTCGATCGCCCGCTGCTGTACCGGATCGCCGCGGTTGACGAAGTCGGTCCAGAGCATGTCGACGCGGTTCTGGAGCGCCTGCGCGAATGCCTGGCTGCGCTGCAGCTTCGCACGTGCCTCGCCCAGGCGCGTGGACCAGTAGGCCTGATCGCGCACCGGGGCCGCCGCCGGCGCGTTCGCCGGACCGTTTGCCGCTTGACCCGACGCTGCCGGCTTCGCCGCGGCAGTGCCTTCAGCAGGGGTTCCAGCCGTGGCCGGTGTAGACGCCGGCGCCGAAGCCGGCCTCGTGAAGTCCGACTTGAGGTCGTCGTTGGTGTAGACCTTCACAGGCGCCTCGACGCTCTTGCGCCGGGCGGCTTCAGCCTTGGCCACATCAGCCAGCGACTGCGCGAGTCCTGGACCCGCGTATGCGGCCACGAGCACGATCGCCATCAACACACGGGACATCATGCGGAGATCGTACGACTCAACCGTGCCGAAATCAAGGAAGCGCATAGCGGACCTCTCGCTGTGATTGCACACGAATGCCAGGTTCGCACGTGGGGCGTCCGTCAAGACAGACGCGAACGATCTCTGCGTCCACAACACGCCTTCCTCCCTCTCGGCCAACTGCCATCGCCCTGGCGCGCAGCGCATTCCGGCCGGCCGTGTTCCCCCCGTCGAGATCCGGCCGGCCATCCGTCTCGCGGCCATCGTCGGCAACCCAGACCAGTACATACATATCGGACGCAAAGCGGAATTCGCCTAGTCCCGCAAGTGGAGCGAACAGGAACAGCTGCCACACGGGATTGTTGGCGCCCCAGGGACGCTCGGCCGAGATGGCGGCCAGGTCCGCGGCCGAACACGCCGACGTCCGTCCACAGTTCTGGCGATTGGTCTCGACAGCCAGGTCGACAGAGCTCCCTGCGACGCGGCGAACGCCTGACGGCGCGCCATCGGACTGTGGCGCGACAGCCAGTCCGCCGAGAGCGGCCTGCCAGTCCACGCCGACCAGCGCATCCGCGGCAAGATCCAACCCGCCGTCAGCGGCAGCGAGGAGCGCCGCGGCTTCGCGGTGATTGCGCGCGGCGAGCTGCCCGACCATCATCACCAGGGCGAGGCCGACACCGACGACGAAGACGAAGCTCGAGACGAGCAATACGGTGATCAGCGCCACGCCGCGATCCGAGCCTGGTTCGCGCCGCGTCACCGGCCTGTCCCCACGCTGAAGCTGATGCTGCGGTCGCGCACCCAGCGCGGCGCGTCCTGAGAAGCGGTGCCGCCGCGCGAGAACCACCGTCCGGCCGCTCCTCGCACTTCAGCGGGGAGCGCCTCGACATGGAGATGTACGTCGATCCTCGCCACGCGAAACCAGTCCGCGTCGAAACGTGCCGGAGCATCTTCGTGCGGGCACCACGGGCCGTCGTTCAGCTCGGCGATCGTCAACGGTGCAAGACCGCCGCCGTCGCCGCCAAGCGGCAGGAGCGTGCTCTGGACAACCTCTGCGTCGCGAGCGGCCATGCAGTGCGACCCGGTTGCAAAGATTCCTTCTGGATCGGGAGCCGCCGGCGCCGGCGGCGGCAAACCGTATTGTGCGAACTGCGAGACGTCGTTCGCGAAGAGCCCCGGCGGCGCCGCGCGCGCCCACGGTTCGAGCGTGAGCTGCACGACGCCGTCGACGATCGGCTCGCGCGCGCCCGCCGCCGTGATGCGCGTGAGCGTGCGCGATCCATCCGGCTGCGGCGTGAGGACCAGACGCTCCTCCCGGGCCTCGACCACCCACGCGCCGGTTCGATATGCCTCCGCCAGCGGCGCCCTGGGCGTGATGCGGGACAGCGACGCCGAGACCGCCCCGATCACGAAGACGTCGAAATGACCGCGGCCGTCGAATATCAACGCGATGTCGCCGTCTCTGAACCCGCACACCACCTGCGTGGCCGGGCATCGGCCACGATCCGGGGCTAGGGTCAGGGATCCGGCGGGCCCGGGCTGATCTTCGACCAGCTGACCGCGGCCCCCGACCACGGCGCGGGTCGACACGATTCCCACGAACGTCGAGCCACTCTCCGCAATCAACTGCACTGCGGGCAGCCCGTTCCAGACTGTGCCGCTGTCGCTTCCGATGCCGCGGTCGCCGCCGGCGCCGCTGATCGCCGCGGTGATCGCTTCTACTCCGGCGTGCAGGCGACGGACCGCATCAATGGTCGCCGGCTCGACCGTGAGTGCCGTGCGAGCCGCATCCGCCAGCAGCAGGGCGCCGCCGGCGACGCCGAGCCCGACGACCAGCGCGATCAGCAATTCCACCAGCGTGAAGCCGCGATGGGTCATGGCTGCCTCGCGCGCGCCGATGCGACGCAAGCGAGCGGCGGCGAGTTGTCCGCCGCCGGCCACGCGAACACGCAGACTTCGAGGCTTCGGGTCTCCCCCACCGCGGCAGCGGTCGAGCCGATCGCCCAGCGAACGGCGAACGCCGGGGCGCGGGCGCCGACGCTACCTGCTTCGCCGAACTCGTTCGCGAGCTCGAAGAACCCGCTCGTATTACGCGACAGCGTATCGATGCCGCTCGTCGCGAGAGCCGCAACCTCGTCGGCGGAGCCATCGATGCCATAGGCCCACGGCATCGAACGGAGGGTCTGCAGGCGCGCGGTTGCGAGCGCCGTTCCGTTCATCAACTGCTCGGCCCGCGTGCTGAGCCTGCGAGCGACGGTAATCAGCGTGGCTGTACCAGTTGCGAGGGTAACCAGGAGCGCTCCCGCGACCAACGCTTCGACCAGCGTGGCACCGCGTTCGCCAGTGATGATGCGCATGCCGATCGATGGAGCAACACGCGCACCGCCTCGGCTCTGTCGCCCGCTAGCGACGATTCACCTGATTCGGCCGGGCGTCGTCTTTGGCACTGATTGTGAGGCGGGCAGATCCTGCAAACCGCGCGCGTTCGCGGACTGGCAGTTACCGCGCGCCGGTGGCGAGATGAAGCTGGATGCGAAAACGCGCGCCGCCCTGCGGCCGGTTCTCCGCGACGATGCGTCCGTTGTGCGAGACGATCACTTTCTGGACGATGGCTAGGCCGAGGCCGGTGCCGTGAGCCTTGGTCGTGACGAACGGCTTGAAGATGTGTGCGAGCGCGTCCTGCGGAATGCCCGGTCCGTTGTCCTCGACGGTAACCCGAATCGAAGTTCCTTCGGTCAGCCCTTCGACACGAATCGAGGGAACGACGGACGCTGCCGCGCAGGCCTCGGCGCTGTTGCGGATCAGGTTGCTGATCGCCTGCCGGAGCAGTACCTCATCCCCGAGCACTCGGCCGAACTCCCCTGCGATGACGACGCGGCCCGGCTCGAGCGATTGGTCGGCGGCGGCGCGCTCGACGATGGCCCGCAAATCGATCGGGGCGAGCGTGAGCGGCTCGGGCCGCGCGAAGTTGAGGAAATTCGTCACGACCTCTCCGAGCGCGTCGGTCTCCTGCCGAATGCCCTCGACGTACTCGTGATACGGCGGCGGCAGGCGCGCCGGATCGAAGAGCCGGGCATACCCGTGGATCGTGGCGAGGCCGTTCCGAAACTCGTGAGCGAGCCCGGCGGTCATCTCGCCGACGCCGGCGAGCGCTTCCTTCAGCCGGAGCTGCTCCTCGAGCTCGACGACCTCGGTGAGGTCGGAGAACAGGCACACCGCAGCCTGCAGCTGGCCGTCGGCGCCGAGTAGCGGTGAAACGCTGACGCCGATGTGCGAGGGCTTCCCTTCGAGGCGAAGCTGGCGTCGCGCGACCGGCACGCCAGTCTCGACTGTCTCCAGGATGGCTTCGGCAAGCGGCGCGACGTGTGCGATGACAACGGCGATCGGCTGCCCTTCGCCGCCGGGCCCGAGGCTGAGGATCCGCCGCGCCGCGGGGTTGACGATCTGGACCACCGCTTTTCGATCCACCACGATGAGGCCGGCGGCCACGCCGGCAATGATCTGCCCCGAGAGCCGCTCGGAGGCCTCGGCGCGCGCCGCCATCGCGCGCTCCTGAGCTTTCAGCCGCGTCAACGCCTCCTGCAGGGCGGTCGACATCATCGACGATTCGGCCTGGTTGTCGTTGGCCGTCCGGACGAGCCGCGACATCCGCAGCAGCGATACCAGCAGCGCCGCGAGGACAACACCCATCACGGCGGTGATGGCGACGAGCGCGTAGCCGGCGGCAGTCAGCGATGGCATCGGGTGCTGCCGCTCACGGAACGAAGAACCCCGAGTACCAGGAGACGAGCGGTTCGCCGACGATCATCGCGGCGATCGCGCCAACCGCGAGGAAGGTGCCGAACGGCAGGGCGAGGCGCATGCTGCCGCGCGAGAAAGCGATGATGCCGATCCCGACGAGCGCGCCGGCAAACGACGACAGGATGAGCGTGACCAGCACCGCTTTCCACCCGAGAAAGGCGCCGATCATCGCGAGCATCTTGACGTCGCCCATGCCCAGCCCCTCCTCACGGCGCACCGCGTAGTAGGCCGCCGCGATGGCGTAGAGGATGCCGCCGCCGAGCGCGATCCCGATCAAGCTGTTCATCCAGCCTGGCGGTGTCACCAGGCTGAACAGGAACCCGATCGCGATTCCGGGCAGGGTGATGACGTTGGGCAGGATCTGGTGATGCAGGTCGATGCCGAACAGCACCACGAGGATGACGACGAACAGGAGACGCGCGACGAGAAGCGGGCCCACGGGGGTCAGCCAGGCAACGAGCAGGAACAGGAGACCGGTCGCGAGCTCGACGATCGGGTACTGAACCGATATCGGCGCGCCGCATTGGTGGCACTTGCCGCCGAGCAGGATCCACGAGAGGACCGGAATGTTGTCGATCGGCCTGATGCGCGATCCACAACCCGGGCACGTGGACGGCGGCGTGACCAGGGACTGCCCGCGGGGCAGGCGATAGATCACCACGTTCAGGAAGCTGCCGATCAGGAGCCCGAACAGTCCGGCGACGAGGATCTGCGTCGTGTCGAGGATCATGATCGTGGGCCCGGCGGCAGGGCCGGCGGCGCCGGCGGTGGTTCGTCGGGCAGCGGCAACAGCGGCGAGTTCGCGGCCAGCGAGACACGCCCGGTCGCGGAATCGATGGCGAGTGGGACGCCGGCCGGATCCAGCGGAATGCCCCGCAGGCCAATCGCCGGTCCGAGCGCTTGCCAGCTTTGCGCGACGTGTCCCTGGCTCGCGGCATATTGCTCGGCCCTGGCGTTGAGCTGGTCGAGCAGGTCCATCGCGTCGAGTTGTTTCAGCCGGAACTCGGCGTTGCCACGCAGCCACTGAGCGTCGGTGGCATTCAGCACTTCTTCCCACAGACGCCGGGACGTCCGCCGATCCCCGCCGGCGGCCAATGTTGTCGCAGCCAGCGGCTTCAGCCAGGACGGTGCACCCGGTACCTGCGCGGCGCGCTCGAACCAGCGGGCTGCTTCCTTGTAGTCGCGCAGCCACCAGTAGTAGACAAAGCCGGTGTCGTGCATGTACTCCCAGCGGCCGGTCCGTTCGATCCCGCGCTGCAGGAGGGCGATCGCCTGCTCGGGACGACCCGGTCCGCTCGGGTAGGCCTCGGCCAGGAAGATGGCGCCGAACCGGTAGGCGATGCTGAACCGCGGGTCCAGCGTGGTCACGAGATCGAGCAGCGAATACAGCAGATCGTAGTTCGGCGGAGTGGTGGTCGAGAGCCGCTCGCCGCCGTAATAGACAACAGCCCGCATCCAGTAGACGTCCGCGACAATCGTGTCGTAGCCGAGCGACATACGCTTCACCGCTTCGCCGGAGCGGAACCAGAGCATGCCCGCCTGCGGCTCGAACGGCCGGCGGTCGAGATCGCGGATCACCTGGAGCCCGATTGCCGCGGCCAGAAGCAGCGGTAGCGCGGCGAGCAGCCGGGCGTTCGACGGCCGCGCCGCATGCGGGGGCGACGCCGTCACTTGAAATCCCTCCGCCGGAAGATGGCGATCGCGCCGACCAGCAGCACCGCGACGTAGCAGGCGGCATAGGCGAGCGTCAGGAGCACGTCGCGGATTGGCACATCCACGGCGTGAACGGCTTCCGCCCGGAGGTTGAACGGCGCCAGGTTCGGCAGCAGGTAGTACAGGCCGCGCATGATCCACGCGACTGCCGGCGCATTCACCACCGACTCGAAGTTTCGAAGATCCTGGTTGAAGTGGCCCGCCACCCACAACCCGAACGTCAGCAGCGCTGAGAGCAGGGGGCTCGAGAACGTCGAGAAGAAGAGCGCGATCGCGGTGACGATCGTCAGCTCGGCGACGGTCAGGACGACAGCGGTGAGGAGCCGCGGGTCCAGTGCCGGAGCCGACCACCCGGCCTTGACCTCCGGCGGCGCCACCGCGTTCATGTACGCGAGCAGCAGCGCGAGCGCGAGCGTCATGGCCGACAGGTTGACGACGAGCGTGAAGACCAGGCCGGCATACTTGCCGAGAATGAACTGGTCGCGGGAGAGCGGCTTGGTCAGCAGCGAATAGACGCTGCGACGCTCGACCTCCTTCGACACCAGGCCGATGCCGATGAAGATCGCGATCAGGAGCCCGAACCAGGAGATCGCCGCCAGGCCCAGATCCTTGATGATCTTCAGGTCCTGGCCCGCAGTCAGCTGGCTGATCAGGTACGACGCTGCGATCAGCAGGACCGCGAACCCGACCATCGAGTAGGGCACGCGATCGCGCACCGATTCCTTGAAGACCGCGCCGGCGACCAGAGAGATGGCCCGCACGGCTACAGCCCCGTCTCGCGGGCGGCGGCGGCGCCGACCGACTGGACGAAGTAATCCTCGAGTGTCTCACGGAGCGGATTCAGCGAAACCACCTGGGCGCCGCTGGCGGCGAGCTCGTGCACGAACCGCTCGGGTGATGCGTCCGGCGCGAGCTCGATCGTGTATCGGCCGTGCGCGAGCGCGGTGATGCCGCGCACCTGCGGCTCGAGGCGCGCGCGCACCGCGTCGTCGAGGTTGGCGACGACCACTTCCCATCCGCGCAGCTCGAAGGCGAGGATCTCCGAGAGGCGGCCCGACGCAACCAGGCGTCCCTGCGCGAGGATGCCGACACGACTGCACAGCGACTCGGCGTCGGAGAGGATATGCGACGAGAAGAAGACCGTACACCCGCGATCGCGGAGCCGCAACATCAGCTGCCGCACGTGGCGGCGGCCGAGCGGATCGAGGCCGGACATCGGCTCATCGAGGAACACCACGTCGGGTTCGTTGACCAGCGCCTGGGCAAGACCGACGCGCTGCACCATTCCCTTGGAGTACTGACGCAGCCGAAGCCGCCGCTCGGCGCCGAGCCCGACGTCGTCGAGCACGCGCGCGACGCGTGAGGTCGCCCCCGCCCCGCGGAGGCCGAAGAGGCGTGCGAAGTAGGTCAGCAGCTCCTCGCCCGTGAGGTGGTCGTAGAAGGACGGGTTTTCAGGCAGGAAACCGACCCGCCGCTTGACGGCGAGGTCACCCGCGGGCCGGCCGAGAATCCGCGCCGAGCCGGTGGTGGGATAGAGCAGCTGCATGAGCAGCTTGAGGGTGGTGCTCTTGCCGGCGCCGTTCGGACCGAGGAACCCGAACACTTCGCCCTCGTCCACCGACAGCGTCAGGCGATCGAGCGCGCGATACGGCCGCGGGCGCCAGAAGCCAGTGAGGAAATCCTTCGAGAGCTCCTCGATCTCGATGGCTGCCGCCACTCTAACCCCACAACTCGCTTGAGTTCTGCATCGATCGGCGCGCCGATGCGGCCGACACCGGCATGACTGGGGACTGTTCGAACGGATGGCGCACGCGACCGAAGTGCACTGAGGGGTTGAGTCGCCTCGCTTCGCCTGCGTTCATCATGACCGTCGGCCCGGCCCGACGCCGGGAGCCGCATCCCCCGGGTTATCGGGCTATGCAGGCGGCTGCTGCAGGGCTGGTCAGTTGCCGCCGCCGGCCACCCGCTTCAGCTCCCAGGCGATTGCCGCGTCGAAGAACTCGGGGCGAAGCCCGGGCAGGCGCATGCCGTTCATGAAGAACGTCGGCGTGCTGTTCACCTTGAGCTGCGCGCCCTGCGCGGTATCGCCCTTCACGAGCGCAAGCGTCGCGGCGTAGCGGGCATCCATGTCCTGGATGCCGGCGATCTCTTTCGCGCCTTCTTTCACCTTGTCGGGGGTGAGCGTCGGCTGGTTGGCGAAGATCCACTCTTCCATCGCCTCCGCCTTGCCCTTTTCGCGGGCGAGCCTGACGGCGACGGCGGCTTCACACGCTGACGGGTGGACGTCGGCCGACACCACCGAGTTGCATTCTCGCTCGAGCGCGAAGTCTTTGGTCACGAACTTCACCTTGCCGGGCGCCTGCTTGGCCCACTTGGCCAGAATCGGCTTGTACTCCATGTAGGTCTGCCGGCACGGCGGGCACTGGTAATCGTTGAACTTGACGATGACGACGGCGGCGCCTTCGGTGTTGGGAACGAGCACTGTTTCGCGCGGCTGGGCGGCGAGCCACTTCTCGAACTCGGCGATCTGGGCCGCGCCAGGGCCTGGGGCGGCGGCCGGGGCGGCCTGCGACGCGGCCGTTGACGACTGGCCTGCCGCCGAGACCGGACTGCCGGGGAAAAGCGTCATCGCCGCAATCGCGCCGATGAAAAACACGACCGCGGCGGACAGCGCGGCAGGGGTGCGCACGAGAGTGCCGAGATCACGGATCGCACGCGCGGGAAGACTCGACATAGGTTCCTTTGCCGCCGCTCCCGAGGTCAGGAACAGCCCGATGACGGCGACGTATGTGCCCACGCACAGCAGGCAGATCGTCCCAAGAATCACATACGACGCGTAGGCCAGGTACATCACCATTGCGAGGCCGAGCGTCGAGGCCGCAAACACGTAGCCCGGCAGGTTGGCCGCGGCACTCGCGGATCGCCCGCACAGCGCGACCAGGCCGATCACGAACAGGAAGAACAACATGCCGAGCAGCGCAACCGGCACGCCGCCGATCGCTCCGTACTGGCTCGTGTACGCCTCGCTGCAACTGAAGGTGCTGCTGACGTCGCAGACGCTGACGTATGTCGGATCGGTCAGCAGCCGGTGGTGAACCCAAGTGGACGCCGAGGAGGCGGCCAGCCCGAGCGCGGCGAACCCGAGGAACCAGCGCGACATACAGAAATTATAGCTGGCGGTTCAGCGCTTCTGCCTTTTGCCTTTTGCCTTTTTGCCTTCTGCCTTCTGCCTTCTGCCTTGCCGTACAGGCCACGGGCGCGGCCCCTGGAGGAAACCGCGCCCGTGTGCCCGCCGTGCACCGATTGATTACTGAATCGGGTTGCCGCCCGGGGCGTCGTCGAACCCGTCGGTCGAAGCAATCGCTGCGAGGTCGGAGAAGATCGTGCCGCCCGCGCCGATCCAGAAGTAGCGCGTGCCCGTCCCGCCGGGGGTCACCGGCTCCGCCGTCGCGTAGAACGAGCTGTTCAGGTCCGTCGCCGCAACGCCGTTGCACGCAGCAACCGTGCCCGCCACGCCGTCCGCACCAGCCGCCATCGTCACGTTGTAGCCGCTCTTCTCAACCGTCGCGCCGCCGCCCAGGTCCGGGCTGATGAACGCGGTGCCGCCCGTCGGGGCGATGAGCAGGTCCGACAGGACCGTCGCGAAGCGCCCGAAGCCGCAGCTCGAGGAGAAGTTGGTGTTCGAGCTGTGCACGGCGCGCAGCGAACCAATCGCCGACGCCTCGTTGCCCGACCGGCGGGCGCTCAGAAGGCCCGGAACCGCGATGGCGGCGATGATGCCGATGATAGCCACCACGATGAGCAGCTCGATGAGGGTGAAGCCCTTGTTGTCCCGAATTCGCATGGTCGTTGTCTCCCGGATGTCGAAAGTATCGTTACCGTAGGCCCGATTGTTTTTCCCGCCTGCCGACGTCGCTGTCTCGCTTTAGCGGCGTCTGCACGGCCTCGACATGAGCAACCGGTGTGCCAAGGCTGCGCTGGTTCTCTACGACCAGTCGTTCTCGCAGCTAACCCACTCACATCTATCGGCTTAGGCTTGTTTTGCCGTTACGGCCGGAGGGCCCGGATTCGCTGCCAATTCCTGGCGATTGACACTCAGTGTCAGGGCGCTGATGTCAGGAACTGTCAATTGCGCCCGAAACTGTCAGGGGACTTTGACGGACAGTTCAGCCGTGTACAGCATCGTGCGGTCGTGATCGCGGGCATGCCATTCGAGCAGCGTGCGAACGCTTTCGTGCAACGGGCCGCTAGAAGCCACATTGCCGTTCACCCGTACGACGATGGGCGCTGAGAACTCGATCACGTCCGGGGAGAGCAGGAGTGTGAAACGGGTGACGCCACGCGTGCGAACGTCGAACGTATTGCCGTTGCGCCGCGCGTCGACCCGTCCCGATGGCCAGGTGCGTGCAAACATCCGTTGCTCGCGGCCCGAAGCGGTGAACCGGTTGACGTCTTCGAGCGCCGCGTCGTCAGCAGGCCGGCGCCCCAGCTCGTTGATCACGAGCCAGTGGGCACGGTTGTAACGGTCGGTCCGTTCGCTCTCCCATGACAGCGACTCGGGGTGCGGCTGCCGTGGATGCGCCGTGACGAATGCCTCGAAGTGCGATCGTTCGGCCGGCCACCAGCTGGTGTCGTGCCCCGCCTCCGGCTGCGGACGAAATTCCACCTGGGCGCCGGCTGCCTCGATCATCTCGACGTGCGGGGTGACCGCGACCAGCGGGTAGAGCGGGTCGCGCCCGCCGTTCACGAGGAACAGCGGCTTGTTCACGAGATTGCCCGCGTACATCTGGCCATTCGCGCGCGTGCCCGGCGTTGCAAGCACCCGCATGTTGCCGTTGAGCGGCAGAAACGCCGAGAACGGCGTGGTCAGCTTCATTGCGTAGAAGTAGCTGCCGGTAGCGCCGTCGGACACGCCAGTCATGTAGACGCGGTTCTCGTCCACGTTGTAGGTGCGCGTCACCCAGTCGAGGAGCGCCACCATGTTTTCGTATTGATTGAGGTGCCACCACTCCGCCTTTGCAAAACCGCGCGGATGCAGGTAGATCGCCTCCTCGCCCTGGATCCGATTGGGACTGACGGCCCTGGCGTCGGCGTCGGCCGGCCGGCTGACGCCGCCGTGAAGCTGAATCCGGACCGGCCAACGCGTGTCGGGACGATACGCCGCCGGGACGTCCACGACGGTTTCGAGCGCGGTGCCGTCGCTCGCCGTGAAGCGGAACGTGGTCTGCCCGGGTGGTCTGGCGGTGTAGGCTCTGCCGGCGCGAAGACGGTCGTAGGCCTGGCGGACGTCGGTCGCGGCCCCGGCAAGCGGCTCGATCGCGGCTCGGGCCGCGGCAGCGTCCGGCGCGTCGAGGAAGGCCGTCCACGCCTGGTCCGCTCGCGGCTGCACGAGCGTGACTGCCGGCGGCGCGGCCGCAGCGGCGGCGGTGGCGAGAACCCAAACGCCAACCGCCGCGCGGGTCATCGCCCCTCCGACGTCTTGAGGCCGTACTTTTTCGCCAGGTACCTGAACTGACGGAAACTGAGCCCGAGCAGCTCCGCGGCGTGCGTCTGCACGCCGCCTGCCTGGCGCAGGGCGCGTTCGAGGTGCTGGCGCTCGACGTCCTGCAAGTGCTGCTCGAGATTGAACCCGGCGTCGATTCCGGCGGCTGCGGTTGCGGGCGCCGATCCGCCGTTGACAACCGCACCAGCCGAGCTCGGCACCACTGGTTGCGACGACATCGACAACGGCGTTGCGGGGCGGCCAGCCTGGATGTAGTCGGGAAGCGTCGCCAGCTCGACCCGCCGGCCCTGCTCGAGCGCCACGGCACGCTCCACCACGTTCTCCAGCTCGCGGACGTTGCCGGGAAACTGATAGGCCTCGAGCGCCGCCATCGCCTCGGGCGCAAAACCCTCGAGCGGCTTCCCCATCTCGCGCGTGAGCCGCGCCAGGAAGTGCTCGGCGACGAGCGGCACGTCACCGTCGCGATCGCGCAGCGCCGGCAGCTGGATTGGAATCACGTTCAGGCGATAGAACAGGTCTTCTCGGAACTTCCCCTCGGCGACGAATTTCGGCAGATCCCGGTTGGTCGCGGCGATGACGCGGATGTTGGCGGCGGTCTCCTCCGTGCCGCCGACGCGCCGGAACTTGCGCTCCTGCAGGACGCGCAGGAACTTGACCTGCATCGCCGGGGTCATCTCGCCGATCTCGTCGAGGAAGACGGTTCCTCCTTCCGCGACTTCGACGAGGCCTTTCTTGGTGGTATCGGCGCCGGTGAACGCGCCGCGCACGTGGCCGAACAGCTCCGACTCGAGGAGCGTTTCCGGCATCGCGCCGCAGTTGACCGCGACGAACGGCCGCTCGCGGCGGAGCGACTGCTTGTGAATCGCCTGCGCCACCAGCTCCTTTCCGGTGCCCGACTCCCCCGTGATGAGGATCGTGCTGTTGGTACGACAGACGGTCTCGACCAGCCGGAACACATCGAGCATCGACGGGCTGCGGCCGATGATGCCGGCAAAGCCCTGCTCCACCGTCGTGCTGCGGAGCACCGCGTTCTCGTGGCGGAGCCGCCGCGACTCGAGCAGCTGCCGGACCTGCATCGCGACGAGGTTCACGTCCCGGAACGGTTTCTCGAACAGGGCCTCGGCACCGAGATCCTGCGCGTGCTTCCATTCGTCGGAGTCGCGGGTCCAGTGCGCGGTCATCATCAGGACGATCACGTCTGGCGCCAGCTCGCGGACGGCTTTCAGCAGCGCGATGCCGTCGAACCGCGGCATCCGGATATCGGTGAGCACCACGTCGAGGTATTCGCGGGTGACAATGTCGCGGGCCGCGAGGCCGTCATCGGCGGTCAGCACCTCGAAGCCATCACGCTGGAACAGGATGCGCAGCCACTCGCGCATCGACTGCTCGTCGTCGACGATCAGAATCCGGGGCATGCGGGAATTCTAGGCGGAACGTGCGCGCGACGGCGCGTCGCGGCGGGCAGATGTCTGCAGGCCCGGGAAACGGACGGTGAACGTCGTCCCCTCGCCCGAACGTGAGTGGACGTCGATCCGGCCGCCGTAGTCGGTGACGATCCGGTGGACGATCGCCAGCCCGAGCCCGGTGCCCTTGCCGAACGTGCCCCGGAACGGCTGGAAGATGACTTCGAGCTCTTCCGGGGTCATGCCCACACCGTGGTCCGCCACGTCGAGAACGGCAAACGTCAAGCCGTCAGGAGTCCGCTCGAGGTGCGCGCCGAGAGTCAGCTCACCGCCGTGCGGCATCGCCCGCAGGCCGTTGGTCGCCAGGTTCCAGAGGATCTGCCGTACCTGGCTCTCGTCGCCCTCGAAGGGCACTTCGCCATCGGTGGCCGCGAGCCGGACCGAGTGCCGCTCGCCGACCTCCGGACTGTTGCGAAGCAAGGTCGCGGTCTCGTACGCCAGCGTCCGCAGGTCGAGGCGTGTGGACTGGGCCCGCTGCGGGCGCGCGTACGCGAGGAACGATTTGATCGTCTGATTGAGGCGCTCCGATTCCTTCAGGACGATGTCCATCAGCTGCGCCTGGTCACCGGAGAGCGTCAGTTCCTGGCGGAGCATCTGCATCGACCCGGACATCGAGGCCAGCGGGTTGCGAATCTCGTGCGCGATACCTGCGGCCATCTCTCCGACGGCTGCGAGCCGCTGCTGCATCCGTGCACTGCGCTCGAAGCGCTTGACCTCCGTGACGTCCTGGAACGTGTAGAGATAGCCTCGAGTCCCGTCGGGGAGGGGCAGGCTGGCGACGCTGAGCCCGACCTCGATGACGTGCCCGTCGGGCTGGCGGAACTCGAAGTCGAATCGCTTGCTGCGGGCGTGCTGCAGATCGTGATCGAGTGTCGAGAGCCGGGCCGGATCGAGCTGGAGCACCTCGGCGATCGGGCGGCCAACCGGGAGGTCGCCGGAGATCCCGGTGATCGCCCTCGCCGAGCGGTTGAACGTGAGCAGTCGGTTGTGCGCGTCGGCCGTGGCCAGGCCGCTCAACAGGTTGTCGACGACGTACTGGTTGAACGCCTGCAGGTCGGCGATGGCCACGGTCGCCTCCTCGAGCTGCACGTCGGCGCGGCGAGCCCGCTCGGCCAGCGAACCGCTCAGCATCGCCACTGCGAAGAAGCCGAAGACGTTGAGGCCGGCGATGTAGAGGGCTGTGGTCGGCGCCGGCAGGTCGGCGACCGGGGCAAACGGCAGGTCGAGTGCCCCGGCGGCCGCCCAGTACTGCGCGATCACGATACCGACAAAGAGCGTGGCGTTGAGTGCCGCCATGCGCAGCCCGCCACCGCGCAGCTTCACCGTGCTTGCGGCAAGGATCGGAAGGGCGTACATGGTGGTGAACAAGCTGTTCACCCCGCCGGTGAGGAGCACGCCCGCCGAAACGAGCAGTGCGTCGAACGTGAAGTGCAGGTAGGCGGTCCACGGGCGGCGATCCACCAGCCCAAGCAAACCGAGCAGCGCGAGGCTCCCGGCAAAGGTGACCCCGAGCAGGACGAAGTAGGGATTGACCGAGCCCTCGCCCGGGGAGCGGAACTCGACCACGACTGCCAGGCCGAGCAGCACGGTGGCGACGACCAGCCGCAGGGCTGTGTGCGCCGCCAGCCATTGCCGCAGCCAGGACCGTGTCATCCGGCCAGCTTGCTGATGAGGCCGAAGATCGGCATGTACATCGCAATGACGATACCGCCGACGACGCCGCCGAGGAAAGCGATCATGAGCGGCTCGAGCAGCGTCAGCATGCCGGCCACGGCCGTGTCGACTTCTTCTTCATAGAAGTCCGCGATCTTCGCCAGCATCGTGTCGAGCGCGCCGGTCGCCTCGCCGACGCCAATCATCTGCACGACCATACCTGGGAAGACGTTCGTCTCCTTCAACGGGCCGGAGATCGTCTCGCCACGCTCGATGCTCTTGCGCGTGACCAGAATCGCGTCCTCGATGATGGCGTTGCCGGCGGTGCGGGCGGTGATGTCCAGCCCGTCGAGAATCGGGACGCCCGAGGCCATCAGCGTGGACAGCGTGCGGCAGAACCGGGCGACCGCGATCTTGCGGAGGATCGGCCCGAGGATGGGCAGCTTCAACAACCCGCCGTCGATGACGCGGCGCCCCTTCTCGGTCGAGTAGTAGCGCTTGATCGCGTAGCTGCCGGCGAAGAGGCCGACGATGATGAACGGCATGAAACGGACGAGGTTGTTGCTGAGCGCGATGACGATGCGCGTCGGCAGCGGCAGTTCCGCGCCGAGGCCGGCGAACAGGCTGGCAAAGGTCGGGATGACCTTCCAAAGGATGACGCCGACCACCACCGCGGCGATCAGGATGACCGCGATCGGGTAAATCATCGCGGACTGGACCTGCGACTTCAACTTGACGGCCTTTTCGATGTAGACCGCCAGCCGTTTCAGAATCGTGTCGAGAATGCCGCCCGCTTCGCCCGCGGCGATCATGTTCGTGTAGAGCGCGTCGAAGACCTTCGGGTGGCGCTTCATCGCGTCGGCCAGCGACTGCCCGCCCTCGACGTCGGTCCGGGTCTGGAGGATGACCTGCGCGAAGTACTTGTGATCCTCCTGGTTGCCGAGAATGTCGAGACACTGCACGAGCGGCAGGCCGGCGTCGATCATCACCGAGAACTGGCGGGTGAACACCGCGAGGTTCTTCGCCGGCACGCTCCTGGCCTTGAGCTTCGGCGGGGCCGCCGCCTTGGCCACCGGCGTGATGCGAGTGACCTGGATCTGCTCGCGGCGAAGGGCGGCCGCGACCGCCTCCATCGAGTCGCCCATGCGCTCGCCCGCAACAGACTCACCACCGCGCGTTCTCCCGGAAAACGCAAACGTCGCCATGTCAGTCTCCGTTCAATCGGCCGGCCGGACAGGGGGGACCCGCCAGCGGTTCGATTACCGACTCACCTGCCCCGGACGACCCGCCGGCATCGGGCCGCGGCTCAGCCCGGCGCCCGGTACGACGCCGACTCCGCGGTTGATCATTTCCTGCAGCTCTTCACGCATCGACGAAGCCGACATCGCCGTCTCGAGCGAGATCTGGCGCCGGAAGTACAGCGTCGCCAGCGACTGGTTCATCGTCTGCATCCCGAGCTTCTCCTGCCCGGTCTGCATCGCAGAGTAGATCTGATGAATCTTGTCCTCGCGGATCAGGTTGCGAATCGCGGGGGTGGGGATGAGGATCTCCATCGATACCACCCGGCCGTCGTTGTTGATCTTGGGCAGCAGGCTCTGACAGACGATGCCTTCCAGCACCATCGACAGCTGTGTGCGGATCTGGGCCTGCTGGTGGGCCGGGAACTGATCGATGATGCGGTTGATCGTCGACGCCGCCGAGTTCGTGTGCAGGGTCGCGAACGTCAGGTGGCCGGTCTCGGCGATGCGCAGCGCGGCTTCGACCGTCTCGAGGTCGCGCATTTCGCCGATCAGCACCGTGTCGGGGTCTTCACGGAGCGCGGCGCGGAGCGCGTTCGAGAAGCTCTGGGTGTCGCTGTGCACCTCGCGCTGGTTGACCAGGCAGCCCTTGTGCTGGTGCAGGTACTCGATCGGGTCCTCGATGGTCAGGATGTGACCGTGCTGCTCCTGGTTGATCTTGTCGATCATCGCGGCCAGCGTCGTGGACTTTCCGCTGCCGGTCGGCCCGGTGACCAGCACCAGCCCGCGCGGACGGTCGGCCAGCTTGGCGATCACCACCGGCAGGTGGAGTTCGTCGAAGCCGCGAATGCGCTCGGGAATCTGGCGGTAGGCGGCCGAGACCGCGCCGCGCTGGTTGTACATGTTGCAGCGGAAGCGGGCCAGGCCGCGGATACCGAAGGAGAAATCGAGCTCGAGCGTCTCTTCGAAGCGCTTCTTCTGCGCGTCGGTGAGGACGCTGTAGGCGAGCGCCTTGGTATCGGTGGGCGTCAGCGGCGGCAACTCGAGCCGACGAAGGTCGCCGTGGACGCGCACTTGGGGCGGCGTGTCGATCGACAGGTGCAGGTCCGACGCCCCGAGGTCGACGCTGGTTCTGAGTAGTTCCGGCAGTGTGGCCATAAGCGTGTGTGGTTGTCCTTCAGCGGACGGTCTCGCGGAGGACCTCTTCAACCGAGGTCACGCCGTCCTTGATCTTTCGCAGTCCGCTGCCGCGCAGCGTGATCATGCCTTCCTCAATCGCCTTCCGCCGCAGTTCCAGCGCCGAGGCCCCGACCAGGACCAGCTCGCGGAGCTCGTCGGTGATATCCATCACCTCGTAGAGGCCGACGCGGCCCTTGTACCCGGTGCCATTGCACTTGTCGCAGCCCCTGCCCTTGAACGGCTTGACGCCCTTGGCGTCCTCCGCGGTAAAGCCGATCTGCTCGAGCGCCGGCGGCGGCAGATCCTCGGGCTCCTTGCAGTTGGCGCACACGCGGCGAACAAGACGTTGGGCGCATACCAGGTTGAGCGAGCTCGCCACCAGGAACGGCTCGATGCCCATGTTCATCAAGCGGTTGATCGTGCTCGGCGCGTCGTTGGTGTGGAGCGTGGAGAGCACGAGGTGGCCGGTGAGCGCCGCCTTGACCGCAATCTCGGCGGTCTCGAAGTCGCGGATTTCGCCGACGAGGATGATATTGGGGTCCTGGCGCAGGAAGCTGCGCAGCGCGGCGGCGAAGTTGAGGCCGATGTTCTCGCGGACCTGGACCTGGTTCACGCCAGGCAGGTTGAACTCGACCGGATCCTCGGCGGTCATGATGTTGGTCTCGGGCGTGTTGATCCGCGAGATCGACGAGTAGAGCGTGTTGGTCTTGCCGCTGCCGGTCGGGCCGGTCACGAGCACCATGCCCCACGGCTTCTGAATCTGGGTCTCGAGCTTGCGCAGCGACTCGGGCTCGAACCCGAGCCTGGTCATGTCGAGCATCAGCTTGCCCTTGTCGAGCAAGCGCATGACGATCTTCTCGCCGAACAGCGTCGGCAGGCACGAGACGCGGAAGTCGATGTCCTTGCTCGTCCCGCCGTCGGTGAAGCGAATCTTGATGCGGCCGTCCTGGGGCAGCCGCTTCTCGGCGATGTCGAGCTTCGCCATGATCTTGACGCGCGAGGTGATCGCGTCGCGCATCTTCATCGACGGCGTCATCACGTTGTAGAGGATGCCGTCGATGCGGTAGCGGACGCGGTATTCCTTCTCGTAGGGCTCGATGTGGATGTCGCTCGCGCCCTTGGAAATCGCCGACATCAGGATGACGTTGACCAGCTTGATGACCGGCGCTTCCTCGCCCTGCCGGGCGAGCGCCTCGGCGCTGATCTCCTCGAGGTCATCCATGACCTCGACATCGCCGAGGTCGGCCGGCATCTCCTCGAGCGCCTTGGCGGCCATCTCGAGCGCGCTTTCGGTGGAAACGGGCGGCGCCGCGGACGACCCGCCCCCGCGCGACGTCGCGGTCACCGGCGGCGCCGAGCCGTAGTACTTCTCGATCGCCTCAGCGACGCCGGTCTCCGACGCCACGACCGGCTCGACGTTGTAGCCGGTCATGAACTTCACGTCGTCCATTGCGAAGACGTTGGTCGGATCCGTCATCGCGATCGTCAGGGTGGCGCCGGAGCGGCTGAGCGGAACGATCTGGTACTTGCGCGCGGTGTCGCCGGGCACCAGCTTGATCACCGCCGGGTCGATCTCGAACTGGCCGAGCGAGATCGACGGCACCCCGTACTGCTTCGAGAGCAGGGCCGTGATCTCGTCGTCCTGGATGTACCCAAGCTTGACGAGATTGGCGCCGAGCTTGCCGCCATTCTGCCGCTGGTACGTCAGGGCATCCTGGAGCTGCTCCGCCGTTATGCGCTTCTCCTTGAGAAGCAGTTCGCCAATCCTGACCGGCATCGTCGTCTCAGAAACTCACGCGCGCGCCCACGCTCCACGCCTGTCCGTCCTGGTCGCCGCGCGACAAGTGCGCCTCAACGTAGACGCCCTGCTTGATCGCCGCCGACACCCCGCCCGCCACCACCGGGCGGGCCTCACCCACGGTGCTGCCGCGCACGCCACCGCGCACGCCGAGGCGCTGCCGCAGCCACCATGTCTCCACTCCACCAGCCAGGTCCCGCCGATCGCCACCGAGCGCCGGCCTCCGCGCAAGGTCCGCATCGGCCGACACGACCATCCGCGAGGTGCCTGGCCAGCCTTGCCCCCACGCCACTCCCGCGCGGTATTCCCGTTCCAAGTCGACGGTTCCGCCGCCAGAGCCGGGCCGCTCGAACGAAGGGGCCGTCAGGTTACGGGCCGCGACGCCGAAGCGCCACTGCTCGACGGCGACCATCGCGCCCAGATCGACGTCGAAAGTGGACGTGCTGCGGCGCGGAAGGTTGTCCGCCGCGCTCAGCGCACTTTCAGACGTTCCGTCGAATGTGCCCGTCACGACCTCTCCCTGCACGTACTTGGCGGTGCCGGCCACCACCACGTATTGCCCGAGCGACTGCCCCAGCGTGATCCCCACGTGCGATGTCGTCAGGCCCTGCACACTTTGCCGACCTTCTTCTCGGCTCAGCGAGGGCGTATCTGCAGGGGCTGTCGGGCTGGCCGTGACCCGATGGAGCCGGTAGTAACCGAAGCCAAACGGAGGCAGGGTGAATCCGATCAACGTCGCATTCGTCTTTTCGGCAGGTCCAAGCGCGTTCGGGATCTGGTCGCCAGCCCCGTAATCGACGACGAAGCTGACGAAGGCGCCGGTGGCCATGCCGGCCGGGTTCCAGTAGATCGAGCTGGCGTCGTCGGCAACGGCAGTGAAGGCTTCTGCCATGCCCGCTGCGCGTGTTCCGGGCGTTTGCCCGAACGCAGCAACGGGACAAAGCGTGAGAATCAGGCACGGGACGAGCCAGCGCCCCGGGAAGTCTGTCGAGGGCATAAACTAGAAAGTTGAGAGCACGTCGAACCGGGATCTGGGGGGAACGATCGCCGACCCGCGTCTGGGCCGGGGACCGGTTCCCGTGGGGGTGAGCCGAGAAGTGCATCCTAGTGAGGCATTTCCAGCCCTGTCAAGAAACCTCCCGTCCCACCCGGTCGTATAGGAAGAGCAGGACTGTCGTTTCGATGCGGCGCATCGCGGGCGTGCTCAGGCACCCCCGCTCGACCATGGCGGCCCTGGTGGCTGCCCCATCCTGGTTCCCGACCTGGGTGTTCATCCTGGCGCTCTGGCTCGTGCCGGCGGGCTGGTTCCTGTCGACGGCGACGGGGCGGCTGGCGCTTGTCGATGAGCGCGTCCGCCAGGTGGAAGCCTTCGGCGGCCGCGTTGACGATGCACGGTACGAGGCGCTCTTGCAGCGTCCGCCGTGGGACGCGTACTTCCTCAGCGGCGGACGGTTGGTGCTGTTACCGCCGATTACGGTTCTGGTCGCCGCCGCCCTGATGGCGCTGGCGAGGCTGGACGGCGCGCCGCTTCCAATTGCCGGAGGGCTCGCCGTCAGCGTGCACGCGTCGGTGCCGCTCGCGGTTCAGCAGCTGATCGCCACCCCGATCAGCTACCTGACCGAGTCACTGGCGAGCCCGACGAACCTGGCGGCAGCGCTGAGGCTGGAGAACGGTACGCTCGGCTCACGCCTGTTCGGCGCGATCGACCTGTTCGGGCTGTGGTGGGTGTGGCTGCTTGCCGTGGGGCTGTCGGCGGCGACCGGGCGGCCGGCCATCGGCTATCTGGTTCGGCTGGTGTTCATCTACGCTGGTATCGCTGCCGCGCTTGCCGCGGCGATAACCCTCGCAGGAGGATCCTGAGGTGTTGCGGAAGAAATGGCTGTGGGTGCTGGTCGGGCTCATCATCATCGGCGGCGTGGCCGCCGCGGTGATTAGCCAGCGGCCCGACAAGGGCACCACTGTCACGGCCGAGACCATTCAGCGTCGGGACCTTGACGCGATCGTGTCGGCGTCCGGGAAGATCGAGCCGCAGAAGACCGTCAACATCAGCGCCCAGACCATGGGGCGCGTCACCCGGCTGGCCGTGAACGAGGGCGATCGGGTGAAGGCGGGCCAGTTCCTGCTGCAGATCGACCCGGTCGTGGCCGAGGCCGCCGTGCGGCGCGACGAGGCCGCGGTGGCCGGGGCGCGGACCGCGCTCGAGCAGTCGCGCGTGTCGCTCCAGAGCGCGCGCGCCAGCCTCGAGCTCGCCCGGCAGGCGCTCAAGCGCCAGCAGGAGCTCAACGCCGGCGGGCTGACCACCCGAGAAAACATCGAGCGGGCACAGGCCGAGGTGGAAGTGCGCGAAAGCGATCTCCACGCACGTGAAGAGGAGATCAAGAACCGCGAGACCCAACTGCATCAGCAGGAGGCGGGACTCCAGAGCAGCCGCCATACCCTGACGCAGGTCCGGTTCGACGCGCCGTTCGACGGTATCGTCACCCGAAGGAATATCGAAGAGGGCGAGAACGTCGTGGTCGGCACCATGAACAACGCCGGCACGGTGCTGCTGACCGTGGCCGACATGTCGGTGATCGAGGGCGAGATCGAGGTGGACGAGACCGACATCCCGTTCGTGCAGATTGGACAGGCGGCGAAGATCAAGATCGACGCCATTCCCGACAAGACGTTCAGCGCCAAGGTGACCGAGATCGGCAACAGCCCGATCCAGCAGACCGGAGCCCAGGCCGCACCGTCCACGGCGCGGACGGCGACGAATTTCAAGGTCACCGTGACGATTCAGGGGCAGATTCCCGAGGTCCGCCCCGGCTTCACCTGCACGGCCGAGATCACGACCGCCACGCGAGCCAACGCCGTCTCGGTGCCGATTCAGGCGATGACCGTTCGCGAGCTGCTCTACGACGCGCAGGGGAACGTGATTCTCGAGTACCGGCCCCCGAAGCCGCGGTTCCAGTTCCGCTTCGGCCCCCAGGCCACCGCCAACGCGGCGACGCCGTCGACGACCGAGTTGCTGCCGGGACAGAAGCGGCAGGAGACCGAGGGCGTCTTCGTCGTCCGGGACGGGAAGGCGACGTTCGTGCAGGTCAAGGTCGGCATCGCCGGCGAGCGCTATCTCGAAGTCCTCTCGGGACTGAATGAAGGCGACCGCGTCATCACCGGACCGTTCGAGTCGGTCCGTGGAATGTATGAAGGCGACGTCGTGAATACGCCGCCACGACCGGGACGGTAAGGAAACGCCGGTGCACCCGTGCACCTATGCACCAGTGCACCTGACCGATGTCTCAAATCGTCGAGTCCATCCGGCTGGCGCTGTCGTCCATCTGGGCGAACAAGCTGCGCTCGTTGCTGACGCTGCTCGGCAACATCGTCGCGGTGTCGTCGATCATCACGGTCGTGGCGCTGATCACCGGCGTCAACGGGGCGGTGAGCGATGCGATCGTGTCGGACCTCGGCGCCGACTCGTTCGTGATCCAGCGCACCGGCATCACCCAGAACGAGGATGAGTTCGAGCGCCAGCGGAGCAACCCGAACGTCACGATCGACGACGCCCACGCGGTCCGGCGGTTTGCGCTGTCGATCGGCTCGGTGATGGCACAGGCCCAGCAGAGCACTCGTGTCGCCTATCGCGACGAGGAGCTCGAATCGGTCCAGGTCCAGGGCGTGACCGAGGAATACCTGGACTTCACCACTTTCGACGCTGAACGGGGCCGGATGATCACGCCGGTGGAAATCCGCCACAAGCGGCAGGTCGCGCTGATCGGATACCAGATCGGCGAGCGGTTGTTCGGCGCCGCCGATCCGCTCGACAAGCAGATCCGCGTCGCCGGCGTGAACTTCCGGGTGATTGGCGTCTCCGCCAAGAAGGGATCGGCATTCGGCAATTCGCTCGACGAATTCGTCGTGATCCCGCTCGGCGCCTACCAGAAGCTATTCGGCGCCCGGCAGTCGCTGCAGCTGATGGTGCGGCCGCGGGATCCGTCGCTCGTTCAGCAGGCCAAGGACGAAGCCCGCGTCGCGATGCGGGTGGAGCGGCGGCTGAAGCCGTCGCAGCCCGACAACTTCGGGATGCTCGCCTCCGACTCGGTGCTCGGCATCTTCCAGCAGGCGACCAAGGGCATCGCCGTGGTGCTGGTCGGCGTGGTCGGCCTGTCGCTGGTCGTCGGCGGGATCGTGATCATGAACATCATGCTGATGGTCGTGAGCGAGCGCACGCGCGAGATCGGCCTGCGCAAGGCGCTCGGAGCCAAGCGGCGCGACATCATGTCGCAGGTCCTCACCGAATCCGTCACGCTGTCGCTCACCGGCGGCGTGCTTGGCGTCGCCATGGGATCGATGTTCGCGACGCTGATCAGCTCGCTGACGCCGGTGCCCGCGTCCGTCGAAGCCTGGTCGGTGGTGCTGGGCGTCTCGATCACCGCGCTGGTGGGCCTGTTCTTCGGGTGGTATCCGGCCCGCCGCGCCGCCATGCTCGATCCCATCGACGCGTTGAGGCGCGAGTAGCCATGCGCTTCACACGACAGATCGGTCTGGTGAGGGAAACGGCGCGGATGGCGCTCGAGACGCTGCGCGCCAACAAGATGCGCTCGGCGCTCACCGTGCTCGGGGTCGTGATTGGCGTTACCTCGATTGTCGGAATGACCTCGCTGATCCGCGGCTTCGACACGTCGCTCCGCGACTCGATCGCCGCGCTCGGCCCGAAGACGATCTTCGTCCAGCGCTTCGGCGCGGTCAGCTTCTCGTCGGGCGCGTCGTTCCTGGAGCTCGTACGCCGGCCGGTGCTGACCATCAACGACGGCGAGGCGATTCGCCGGCTGGCGCCGTCCGTGGAGATCGTGGACACGTGGCTCGGCGCCGGCCCGCCCGGACCGACGATGGAGCGGATGTTCTACAAGGGCGAACGGACCCGACCCTCGGCCGTGATGGGCACCAGCGAGCGGTTCGTGGACGTGAACTTCGCCAAGATGCTGGCCGGACGCGTCTTCACCTCCCAGGAAGTCGAGCGCCGGCGCCAGCTCGCCGTCATCGGTTACGGGCCGTACCAGGCGCTGTTCGAGCGGCGCGGGATCGACCCGATCGGCAAGGCGATTCGCGTCGGCGCGCTCGAGTACACGGTGATCGGCGTGATCGACAAGCGGCCCGCCGCCGGCGGCTTCAGCCTCGGTCAGGACGACTTCGCAATCATTCCCTACACCGCATTCCGCAAGCAGTTCGGCAACGAACGGATCCGCCGCGGGCCGATGGGCGGGCAGGCGGTGATGATCGCGGTGGTCCCTCGCGATGACGTCTCGCGCGAGGACGCGATGCGCGAAGTCGAGGCGGTGATGCGCATCCGGCACGGGCTGACCCTCGACAAGCCCAACGACTTCGACCTGGTGACGCAGGACGCCGTCCTGAAGGTGTGGGAGCAGATCTCGCGGGCAGTGCTGCTCTCGCTCGTCGTCATCTCCTCGATCGCCCTCATGGTCGGCGGCATCGGAGTGATGGCGATCATGACGATCTCGGTGACGGAACGCACCCGCGAGATCGGCGTGCGCAAGGCAATCGGCGCGCGCCGGCTGGAAATCCTCACCCAGTTCCTGATCGAAGCCGTGGTCCTCACCAGCATCGGCGGCGTGCTCGGTATCCTGCTCGGCAGCGCCATCGGCCTGCTGGTCAATGTCCTGTCGGGGTTCCCGGTCTCGCTGCCGTGGTGGTCGTTCGCGCTGGGCCTCGGGTTCTCGGCCTCGGTCGGCGTCTTCTTCGGGATGCTGCCGGCCTGGCGTGCTGCCCGCATGGATCCCATCGAGGCGCTGCGTTACGAATAGCACGGAGTATATAATCCGACCATCTGGCCGTTCGACGTCTGCTCCTGCGCCAACCCCCGTCTCCTCGCGGAACCGTCGCGTACCTCCTCGCTGTCGTAATCGTTTTCTGGTGGGCCCTTCCCGTCCACATCGACCGGGTCGAGCGGGGGACTTCGAGCGAAGAATGCCTGCGCATCGCTGATCGGCCTCCGGAGCGCCAGGCCGCGATACTGGCAACCCTCGAACGCTGCACGGTGCTGATTCCAGACGATGTGGAGGTGTTGGCCGATCTCGGCGATCTCTACGAGGCGAACGGGCGAACCGTCGATGCCGAGGCCGCCTACCGGCGCGCTCTGGACCGTGATGCGGACTACGCGGAAGTCCACTTGCGCCTCGCTCGGCTCCTCGTGCAGCGCAAGGCCGCCTCGGAAGCCAGGTCTCACGTCGAGGCAGCGCTCAAGCTGCAACCCAACCGGCGTGCTGCACTCGATCTGCTGACCGAGTTGGACGCTCTGTCGGTGGAGGGGGCCCGATGAATGCCACCCGGCTCGCGTGGGTACTCGCGCGGGTCGCCAGCGCCGCCGTCCTGCTGGTTACCTGGGGATATGGCGTCACGGCGCTCAGCCCCTTCGCGTTCGACATGTTCGTCAAGCCACGGCTTTTTCCATGGCTGGAATCCTTCGTCACCTGGCACCACATCTGGTTCTTTGGCGCCTACTTCGCGTCCGTGGCGACGCTGGTGCCGATAGTTGCCGCGGGCCGGAAGGCGTCAGCACCCCACCTGCGAGCGGCATGGTGGGCGAGCATCTCGTATCTGGC
>DATJFF010000332.1:0-2412 GCA_035495795.1 Vicinamibacterales bacterium | reverse complement strand
TACGCGCCGACGACGCCGGCGGCCGCGCGCGAGGCGGGGATGGTGCTGCTCCCCGAGGAGCGGGGTGAGCTCGGCCTGCTTCCGCACCAGTCCGTGCAAACCAACATCACCGTTGGCGGGCTCGATCGCGTGACGCGCTGGGGCGTGATTCACGGCGCGGCCGAAGACACGGCTGCCCGCGATCTTGCCAGGCAGCTTGGCGTCAAGAGCGCGTCACTCGAAGTACCGATCTCCACGCTGAGCGGGGGGAACCAGCAGAAGGCGATTCTCGCCCGCTGTCTCTTCGCGTCGCCGTCGCTGCTGCTCCTCGACGAGCCGACCCGGGGCATCGATCTCGGCGCCAAGGCGGAGATCTACGCCCTCATCCGCGACCTGGCACAGCGCGGCTTCGGCATCGTTCTCTGCTCCTCGGAGTTGCCCGAGATCCTGGGCCTCGCTCATCGCGTGATCGTGTTTCGCGACGGTCGCGTCACGGCAACGTTCGATCATGCCGAAGCGACCGAGGAGCGGCTGCTCGCCGCAGCCACGGGCGGGCCGCCAGGCGGCTCGGACACCGCCGCTCCTGTGCCGTTCCAACCCGCGGCGCCGCCCGCCGCCGCTCCGCCATCGCGCGGCCGCGAATGGCTGCGCCGTCGAGCGGGCCTCTTCGGCCTCGCCGCGGTTGTCGTGCTTGCGATCGTCTTCTCGCCGAACCGGGGCGGGCGCCTCGTGTTCCTGGACATCGGGAACCTCACCGACATCCTGCGGCAGGTTGCCGAGAAGGGGATTCTCGCCGCCGGCATGACGGCGGTCATCATCTCCGGCGGAATCGACCTGTCGGTGGGATCGGTGCTGGCGCTTACCGCCACTGCGGCGGCATGGCTGCTGATGCACGGCGGCTTCGGTGTCGCGGCGACGGCCGCGATCGTCCTCGGTATCGGCGCGGCGGTGGGACTCCTGAACGGCCTGCTCGTATCGGCGTGGCGTATCCAGCCGTTCATCGTCACGCTGGCGACGATGAGCGCGGCGCGCGGGGTGGCGAGGTACCTGAGCGGCGGCGCGGCGATTCCGATGGCGTTCGGCGAAGGCGGCGCGCCGGCATCGTTCCAGGCGCTGGCCGGTCCGATCCTGCCGTTCGTGCCAGCGCCGGCCGTGCTCTTCCTGCTCGCGGTGGCCGGTATTCACGTGATGCTGTCGTACCTGCCATTCGGGCGCTACGTCTATGCGATCGGCGACAACGAGGCGGCGGCGCGCCTGTGCGGGCTGCGGGTCGGCCGCGACAAGGCACTGGTCTACGTGGTGTGCGGCGTGCTGGCTGCGCTTGCCGGCCTCGTGCACTGCGCGCAGCTCGAGCAGGGCAATCCGAACGACGGAGTCGCCTACGAGCTCGATGCGATCGCCGCGGTGGTGATCGGCGGCACGAGCCTGGCCGGCGGAGTCGGCACGGCCGGCGGGACACTGGTCGGCACGCTGATCATCGGCGTCATCAACAACAGCATGGGGTTGAACAACATCGATGCGAACCTGCAGCTCATTCTCAAGGGCGCGATCATCCTCGGCGCCGTCTGGCTCCAGCGGCGTCCGCGCTGATCTCGTCTCGCGCCGGCACGCGATCGCGTGCCTTGGCGCGGCGGCGATTGGCTCGGCGTGCGGACGGCGCAGCGAGTCGAGATTCCTGATTGGGTTCTCGCAGTGCAATCTCGGCGAGCCGTGGCGGGTGGCGATGAACGCGGAGGTAGCGGCCCGGGCCAAGGACTTCCCGCAGATGGAGATCGTCTTCGCCGACGCGCAGCAGGACAACGCCCGGCAGGTGGCGGACGTGGAGACGTTCCTCCGGCAGGGCATCAACCTGTTGATGATCTCGCCCAACGAGGCGAAGCCGCTGACCGCCGTCGTCCGAAAGGCCTACGAGAGCCGGATTCCGGTGATCGTCATCGATCGCGCGGTCGAGGGTGATGCCTACACGGTGTTCATCGGCGCCGACAATCGTCTGATCGGACGCGAGGCTGGGAAGCTGATTGGCGACATCCTAGGCGGCAAGGGCGACATCGTCGAAATCAAGGGATTGCCCGGCTCGCCGCCGGCGCGCGATCGGAGTGAGGGAATGCGGGAGGCGATCGCCGCGTTCCCCGGGATTCGCATCGTCCACGATCCGGTGGCCAACTGGCTGCGTGAGGAGGCGATGACGCAGATGGAGATCGCGCTCGCGGCGCACGATCGCATCGACCTGGTCTACGCGCACAACGACCCGATGGCGATTGGAGCGTATCTCGCCGCGAAGGCCAAGGGGCGCGACCGCGAGATGAAGTTCATCGGCATCGACGCGCTGCCAGGACCCGACGGCGGACGACAGGCGGTCGCCGACGGCAGGCTGGAGGCGACGTTCGTCTACCCGACCGGCGGGCGCCAGGCGGTGGAACTGGCGGCGAAGAT
>DATJFF010000331.1:0-4741 GCA_035495795.1 Vicinamibacterales bacterium | reverse complement strand
GCGGTGAGGGAGGACGGATGTCGGCCTGGCTCACGGCCGTCACCAGGCGGATCAGCGCGTTGCGGGGATCCGTCACCACCAGCCGACCCCGTCCGGCAACCGCGACCGCGGCGGCGCCTCGCATGCGCGCCGATTCACCGCGCCCGTTCGCGAACCCCGCAATCGAACCGGCGACCACGCGACTGCCCCGCCCGGTGATCTCGACGACCCGGCCGCGATCGTCGGTGGCATAGATCCCGCCGTCTTCGTCGACCGCGACGCCGAGCGGGCGCAGCAGGTACGTGCCCAATGGCGAGAGATCGAGGGTTGAGACGTTCCCGGACGTGTCGATCTTCCGGATCACACCGTTGCCGGAGTCGGCAACGAGGATGTTGCCGGCGCGATCGACGGCGATTCCGCAGGGCGTATCGAACTGCGCCTCGAGCGCCGGCCCATCGATGAGACCCTGCTGCCCCGATCCGGCGATTGTCGTCACCGACCCGCCACGTTCGATCGCCCGGATGCGATCGTTGTAGGTATCGGCGACGATGATGCGCCCCGAAGGGTCGACGGCGACGCCGACCGGCCCATTGAACTGCGCGTCGAGGACGATGCCGTCACGGTAACCGGCACCACGGCCGCCAGCCACCGTGGACACCACGCCTGCAGCGGTCACGCGCCGGATCGCGTTGTTGCCGGTGTCGGCAACATAGAGTGCGCCATCGGCCCCGAGTGCGATACCCGATGGTGTCTCGAATCTGGCCGCGGCGCCCGTGCCGTCGGCGAAGCCTGCGGTACTTCCCGCAACGGTGGTGACCATGCCGTCGATGCTCACCTGCCGGATCCGCTGTGACTCGCCGGCGTCGGCGACGAACACGGCGCCGTCTGGCCCAACCGCGATTCCAAACGGGTCCGAGAAGCGGGCGTTGACCGCCTCACCATCCGCGCTCCCGATGCGGCCATCGCCCGCAAGCACCTCGACAACCGCGGGCCAGCCGGCCTGAAGCGGCGGGCGCGGGTCCGGAAGGATCGCTTTTCCGTAGAAGTAGCCGAAGACGACGACCACGGTGAGCACCGCGATCACCAGTATGAGAACGGCGCGCGCCGCCCGGCGCGACCACATGACGGCATTTGCAACCGGAGGGGCCACGCTCCAATTGTGCGCTACGCTCCTAGCAAAGAGGTCGCATGGAGCGCGAAAGGACAGCACGCCGCCCGCGGGTCGTCATCGTCGGCGGCGGCTTCGGCGGACTGTCGGCGGCGAAAGCGTTGCGCGGGGCCGACGTGGACGTCACCCTGGTTGACCGAACGAACCACTATCTGTTCCAGCCCCTGCTCTATCAGGTGGCGACCGGCGTGTTGTCTCCAGCCGATGTCGCCGTCCCGATCCGCTTCCTCCTCCGCCGGCAGCGAAACACGACCGTGTTGCTGGCCGACGTCGATTCGATTGACCTGGCGGGCCGGACTGTACAGGCCGGCGAAACGATCGTCGAGTTCGACTTCCTCATTGTCGCCACCGGTTCACGACATTCGTACTTCGGGCACCCGGAGTGGGAGCCGATCGCACCGGGTTTGAAGACGCTCGAAGACGCCCGGCATATCCGGCATCGATTTCTTCGGGCGTTCGAGCTCGCGGAAAAAAGTACGAACCCGGCCGAGCAGCAGGCGCTGTTGACGTTCGTCATCGTTGGCGGCGGGCCCACCGGAGTCGAACTGGCGGGCATTTTGCCGACGATTGCCGCGAAGGGGCTGCGTCCCGATTTCCGGCGGGTGGACCCCGCTTCAATTCGCGTGCTGCTGCTCGAAGGCGGGCCGCGACTGCTGCCGACATTTCCGGAGGCGCTCTCGGCGCGCGCTCGGTCGGATCTCGAGCAGCTCGGCGTCGAGTGCCGCACCAACGCACTCGTCACGCGTATCACCAGCGAGTGCGTCTACATCGGCGATGAGCGAATCCCGACACGGACGGTGTACTGGGCGGCCGGCAACATCGCATCGCCGCTCGTTCGTACCCTGAACGTGCCGGTCGATCGTGCGGGTCGGGTGTTCGTCGAACCCGACCTGTCCATTCCGGGAGCGCCCAACGTGTTCGTCGTCGGCGACGCCGCAGCCGTGGTGGACATCCGGTCGAATGGCATGGCCCCGACGCCCGTCATCTCGAATGGCGCGACCTTGCCCGGTCCGCCAGGCGAGCCTGACAAGGCTCGCCCCACGACTGACGGGACAGTCACCTCCGATGCCGTGGCGCGGACCTTGTCCGGCCTTCGCCAAGGCTCCGGCCCGGCGCGCCGAAGCGAAGCGGAGGCGGCAGGTCCGCGAAGCGAAGGTGACAAGCCTCGCCCCACGGGCGCGGTGTCCTACGTTCCCGGGGTGGCGCCGGCGGCCAACCAGATGGGCACGCACGCCGCGCGAACGATTCTGGCCACCCTGGCGGGGCGCCCGCGTGAGCCCTTCCGGTACTGGAACAAGGGAGCGCTTGCGGTGATCGGCCGGAACCGCGCGGTCGCAGATTTCGGCCGCTTCAGCCTCAGCGGCCTGATCGGCTGGTGGTTCTGGGTACTGGTGCACATCGCGTATCTGGCGGGCTTCAGGAACCGGCTCAGCGTCATGCTCGAGTGGGCATATGCCTACTTCACGTTTCGGCCGGGTGCCCGGCTGATCACCGAGGAAGAGCACTCACTCAGCGGGCGTGAGGGATGAATGGTGAATTGCGGACGGTGTCGATAGAATCACCGGCGTTTCGATCGTCGGCCGGTTCCGCAGCGCGGGCCTGGCCACTCAGTCATTGACTCGTTCTCGAGAGGTACGGACATGCGACGAAAGATGTTGGGAGCCGGCGCGATCGCCATCGCGCTGACGTTCAGCGCGGCAGTGATCACGGCGCAGGACGCGGCACGCGGCGGCGGTGGCCAGGGCCGTGGCGGCGCCGGCGGCGGCCGCGGACCGGCAGCACCACCGCTGGTCATGACGACCACGGCATTCGAGGATGGCGGCATCATTCCGGCAAAGTTCGTCGGGGCGATGGGCGTCTCACCCGAGCTGAAATGGACGCAGGTCCCGATGGGGACACAAAGCTTCGTGCTGCTGATGCACGACCCTGACGTCGCGCTGCAGCGCGGCACGCTCGACGTGACGCATTGGCTGGTCTGGAACATTCCGGGCACAGCGACCGGTCTGCCCGAGGGCGTGATGCCGGTCGCCGAGTTGCCGGATGGCACGCGTCAGGTCAGCCTTCGTGCGGCCGGGTACATGGGGCCGGGCGCGCCGGCAAACGGTCCGTATCACCACTACACGTTCGAGCTCTTTGCCCTCGACACCAAGATCGACGTCCCCGCAGGCACCCCGCAAGAGGCGGCGATGACCCGCGCCGCGGTGATCAAAGCGATCGACGGGCATGCGCTGGGTAAGGCCGTGCTCGTCGGGCGGTTCCACCAATAGGAAGTTTGAAGTGGGAAGTTTGAAGTTGGAAGTAAGTGGTTCGAGTCGGACTTCGAACCTCTCAACTTACTTCTGACTTCGAACTTCGACCTTCCAACTTACAGAATTCACCCATGGTTTCAGCAGTGACAGATCTGCCCGCACGGGCGAAGGTCGTGGGCGCGATCGCCGACGAGCATGCGGACGCCGGCGATCAACAGCGACAGCTGGCCCAGCCGGTCGTCGATGCCTTGCACGGCGAAGGCATCCTCGGGATGTGGACGCCCCGAGTGGTGAGAGGAGGATTCGAGCTCGATCCGATTTCGTCGCTTCAGACGATCGAGAACGTCTCCTACGGCGACCCCTCGGCCGGCTGGGTGACGATGGCCGCCGCTCTGGCGATCGGCACCGGCGCGGCGTACCTGCAGTCAGCAGCCGTTGACGAACTGTTCGGCGGCGAGCGGCTGCCGGTGATCGCCGGCCAGGGCACGCGTCCGGGCACCGCCGTTCCAGACGGCGGCGGGTTTCGCCTCAGCGGCTCGTGGAGCTTCGCCTCCGGCATCAAACACGGCACCCATATCCATACGCTCGGCATCATCAGCACCACGGGTGAGCCGCGCATCTTCGTGCTCCCCGTGAGCCGGGCAACGCTCATCGACAACTGGGACGTGCTCGGCCTCCGCGCTACCGGCAGCATCGATTACACGATCGACAACGTCTTCGTCCCGGACGCGTACACGCATTTCGCCGTCACCGAAGCGCCGCTCCGAGGCGGATCGCTGTATACGCTGGGCATCATCGGTTTCGCGGCGATGGCGCACTCCGGATGGGCCGCCGGCATCGGGCGACGACTGCTCGACGAGTTGGCGAAGAAGGTCCACGGCGGTGTCGGGCGCACGGGGACACTGGCCGAAAGCGAATCGTTCCACGAGCAGTACGCCAAGGCGGAAGCCACCTATCGTTCAGCGCGAGCGCTGGTGCACGAGACCTGGAGCGCGATTGCCGAGTCGCTGACCGAGGGCCGGCCGCTGACGACGCGTCAGCAGACCCTGATGCGGCTGGCAATGGCCAACATCACATGGTCGTGCCACGACGTGGCGGAGTTCGTCTACAAATCCTCGGGCACGATCGCGCTGCGCGCCGGCACGCTCCAGCGGCTCTTCCGCGACATGCACGCCGGCACCCAGCACATCACTTCGGCACCGGTGGTCTTCCGCGGCGCCGGCCGCGAGCTGGCCGGGCTCGCCACGGGGAAGAAGTGGGTCTTCCTCGATCTCGTCAACGAGGCGTAGCGACATGAGCGTAGTCATCGATCCCGCAACCGATGCGTTCCTGGCACAGGTACGTG
>DATJFF010000330.1:0-8774 GCA_035495795.1 Vicinamibacterales bacterium | reverse complement strand
CCAGATCTTCAGATCACCAGATCAGATCACCAGATCACCACGTCGCCAAATCGCCAGATGACGACGGCGAGCCTACCGTTCCTGGGCGAGCTTCAGGTGTCCGATGTGATGTTTTCCGTGCCAGGCGTAGAGCTGGACGAGCCAGTCGAGCGTGACCTGACCGTGCTGCGGGTGGTGCGCGGTTCGCGCGAAGTCTGACGGGGCGAGGGACGTCAGCAGCCGGTGCAGGCGGTGGTGCACGCCGTCGAGGATGCCGAGCGAGGTCGCCGGGTCTCCGGTCTTGCCGTCAATCAGCTCTGCCCAAATCTGTTCCTCGTACGGCTTCAGCGGAGGCGTATCCTCCGTCAGGGTCAGCTTGAACCGCACGTAGGCGTTCATGTGGCTGTCGGCCACATGGTGAATCACCTGGCGGGCGGTCCAGCCACCGTCGCGGTAGGTGGCGTCGAGCTTGCCGGGCGTCAGTGACGCCGCCGCGGCGCGGATTTCGGCCGGAAAATCGCCGATGGCCGCGATACAGGCCGCCCGCAGCTCGGGCGAGGGATTCGGAACGAAGGTAAACGGTCCGGTGGGGTAGCGGGGATCCATGGTCCCTTTCTGCGCAGCTGGCAATCTGCGCCATCTGTGCCATCTGTGCCATCTGTGGCCATCTGTGGCCGATCATACGGCGAAGGCCGGCAGCCAACCAATTCACCCCGCCTCCGTCCAAGGTTCAGGGATGCACGAAGACGATCGGAGCGCCGTATCGCGGGCCCGCGACGGCGACAACGACGCGTTCCGGAGCCTGGTGGAGCGCCACAGCCGCTATCTGTTCGGCATCGCCAGGCGCGTGACCGGCAGCGCCATAGACGCGGAAGACGTCGTGCAGGAGGCCTGGCTGCGCGTGCACCGGCAACTCGGCCAGTTCGAAGGGCGCGCCGACGTGCGCACCTGGCTGCACCGCATCACCGTCAACTGCTCGATCGACTGGGTGCGGGCGAGACGCTACCGGGAGGAACCGCACGATCCAGGGGATCTCGACGCGGTGTCGGGCGCGAGCGGCGAAGCCGGGCAGGTTCTGCCGGACCGGCTGGCGGCCAGCGGGCAGATTCAGGCCCGCGTCGAGCAGGCGCTGGGCGGACTGACCGCGCTCGAACGCGCCGCCTTCGTGCTCCGGCATCTCGAAGGGCAGTCGATCGAGGAGGTCGGCGAGGCCCTGAAGATGAAGACCAGCGCTACGAAGCACAGCATCTTTCGCGCGGTGCGGAAGATGCGGCTGGCGCTCGAACCGTTCGCGCGGCAGAAAGGCGCGCGATGCACATGAGCGAGTCCGACAGCACACACGTTGGCGAAGAGGCTCTCGTCCTCTACTACTTCGGCGAAGACGACGAAGCCGGCCGCGACCGCACCCGTCGTCATCTCGCGGGCTGCGACGCGTGCCGGGAGGAGCTCGACCAGATCCGCGACACGCTGGAAATGGTCGCGACGGCCCCGCTCGTCGAGCCGCCCGAGGGCTTCGAACGCGTCATGTGGGCGAGGGTGAGTCCGCTCGTCACCACTCCTCAGCCCGCCGGATGGCGAGCGTGGTTCACCGTGCCGCGGCTCGCGTTCGCGGGCGGCGTGCTGGCCCTGATCGTGGCGGCATTCGTCGGTGGACGCTGGAGCCGTCAACCGGAGGAGTCGCGCCCGATCGAGCTGCTGATGACGCTGTCGCCCGATACCGCGCGGCAGCTGGCAACCGAGGATCACCTGGAACGAGCGCAGATGGTCCTGCTCGACGTACTGCATGCCGACGCCGGCGATCCCGACCTGGCGAGCGAGCGGGAGCGGGCCGCCGATCTCGTCGCGGCCAACCGGCTGATTCGGCAATCGCGGGGCGGATCGCGGGATTCGACGGCTGACGTGCTCGACGAGCTGGAGCGGATGCTGGTGGAGTTCGTGAATCGCGCCGACGGCTGGTCGCCGAGCGAGCTCGAGGCGTTCAAGGCGCGGCTCGACACCGGTGGAATGCTCTTCCGCTTGCGAGTGATCAGCGCCGAGATGCGGCAGCGCGACGAGCGCCGCGGGGCCCCGATCACATGACAGGCCGCTGACGCGGCCTGAAGTCAAGGCAAAAGGCAAAAGGCAAAAGGCAGAAGGCAGAAGGCAAAAGGCAGAAGGCACAAAGGACTGAAGCGATGAGGATTCGAGTTACGAATCGGGTGTGGAGCGTGACGGTCGTCGGTGCCGCGGTGGCGCTGTCGGGCGGAGCGCGCGCGTGGGCGGCACCGGCGGCACACGCCGGCGAGCGGGCGGTCATCATCGAGCCTGCTGCGGCTCCTGACCAGACGGTTCAGCCCGCGCGGACCGACCGCTCGTACCAGAACGACGAGCGGGCCCGCGAGCACGAGGAAGAGCAGCGCGAGCGCGATCAGGAACGCCGCGAGCGCGAGGACGAAGCACGGCAGCGCGCTGCCGATGCACGGCAGCGTGCCGACGACCGCTACGAGGCAGGCCAGGACGCGCTCGAGGACGGCCAGTGGGCGCGGGCTATCGATCGGTTCCGCCAGGTCGCGACCGCCGGCCAGAACCGCGCCGACGCCGCCCTCTACTGGGTGGCCTACGCGCAGGCCAAGCTCGCGCAGAACGCCGACGCGCTGGCGACGATCGCTGACCTGACCCGGACCTATCCCTCGAGCCGCTGGCTGAACGACGCGCGCGCGCTCGAGATGGAGCTCCGCCGCGGCGCGGGCCAGACGGTGAGTCCCGAGGCCCAGGCCGACGAAGAGTTGAAGCTGCTCGCGATTCAGAGCCTGCAGCACTCGGATCCGGCCCAGGCCGTGCCGATGCTGCAGAAGCTCCTGCAGGGAACCGCGTCTCCGCGGCTGAAGGAGCGTGCGCTCTTCGTGCTGGCGCAGAGCACATCGCCCGACGCACGCAAGGTGATGACCGACATCGCGCGCGGCACGGCCAACCCCGATTTGCAGGTCAAGGCGATCAAGTACCTCGGCGTGAACGGCACGAACGAGAACCGTCAGCTGCTGGCCGAGATCTACCAGTCCAGCACCGACGTTGACCTCAAGCGGCAGATCCTCCGCTCGTACATGGTGGCCGGCGATCGCGCCCGTGTCCTCGCCGCGGCAACCGGCGAAAAGCAGCCCGAGCTGCGCATGGAAGCTGTCCGTCAGCTCGGCGTGATGGGCGCGCGCGAAGAGTTGTGGCAGCTCTATCAGAAGGAAAGCGACGCCGCCGTGAAGCGGCAGGTGCTGCAGGCGCTCTTCGTCGGCGGCGACTCCACGCGGCTGCTCGAACTGGCGAATACCGAGACCAACGCCGACCTCCGGCGCGCGGCGATCCGCCACCTGGGGACGATGAGCTCGTCGAAGACCGGCGAGAACCTGGCGGTGCTCTATCAGAAGGAGAAGGACCCTGAGATCAAGCGCACCATCATCCAGGCGCTGTTCGTCCAGAACAACGCCGAGGCCCTCGTCGCGATCGCCCGCAAGGAGACCGACATCGAGGTGAAGAAGACCGTGATCAAGCAGCTGTCGCTGATGAAGTCAAAGGTCGCCACCGACTACCTGCTCGAGATTCTCGGAAAGTGAGGCGGCCATGACGAGGCGGCTCGCGATAGTGGCATTCGCTCTTTCCGTCGCCCCGGCGCTTGCCCAGCCGGCGCTCCTCACCAACGCGCAGGTGCGGACCCTGCCAGCCGGGACGCTCGGACGAACGGTCGAGCAACAGGTCGCCGGAATCACCGACGTCGGCTGGATCGCTTACCAGGTGCCGCTCGTCGCCGGCGACCACATGATGTGCGACTGGTCGAACGACTCGCGCCGGGCTCCGGCGACGACCGTGAAGCTCGAAGGGGGCGACACGCTGTTCGTCTTCCTGCGCGTCGAACAGCGGGCCCTGACCAAGGTCCGGATGTTTTCCGAGGGGTGCACGATCGATGCGGGCGGGGTGCCGGTGATCTGGCTCGAGGGGGCGCAGCCGGCGCAGAGCGTGTCTCTCCTCGCCAGCTTTATGGATTCGTCACGGCCGCGACGCGTAGTGGACGGCGCCCTGGGGGCGCTCGCGATGCACGCCGACGCCAGCGCGTCGGCCGCCCTGGTCGCAGCGGCAAAGAACGGTGCGTCGGGGCAAGTCCGCGGGCAGGCGCTGTTCTGGGTGGCCCAGCGCGCGGGCTCGCAGGCGATTCCGACGATCAGCGAGGCGATCGATCGCGACCCCGACACCGACGTGAAGAAGCGGGCGGTGTTCGCGCTCAGCCAGCTGCCCGCCAACGAAGGCGTGCCGAAGCTCATCGAAGTGGCCTCCAGCCATTCGAACCCGGCCGTGCGGAAGCAGGCGATGTTCTGGCTGGGCCAGTCGAAGGACCCCCGCGCCCTCGCCTTTTTCGAGCGGATCCTGTTCGCGAAATAAGCCGGCCGCCGTTCCAACCCTCGGCGGACCGCGGCCATCCAATGGCCCGAGGTGAGCGCCATGCGTCAGGTGTTCTTGGCGGCAGGACTGCTCCTGGCCGTGGTCGGCGGGTCGGTCCACGGAGCGGTCGTCCCAGGGTTCGTCGACCGGGAGGACCGCGCCGTTCAAGCGGCGCCGCCGGCCACCTCCCAGGGCACCTGGACCTCGGACACGCGGAACGGCTGGACCGACGACAACGGCGAGCGTCGCTGGCAGTTCAACCTTCGCGACGACCGGGGCGACAGCCGCTGGGGATTCGGGATCCGTCCCTCGGAGCTCGAGGGTGCGCCACCGGTGGATGGCACCGCTGCGAATGTCCAGTTTTCGTTGCAGCGGGAGGCGGGCGTGTTCCGCTTCACCGGCAGTTTCGATCGCGGCCGCGGCACCGGGCGCTTTGTGTTCACGCCGAGTGAGACGTACCGGACCGCCATGCAGGGGCTTGGGTACCGGTTGACCGCCGATGACTCGCAGCGGTTCGCGATTCTCGACGTCACCACCGGCTTCGTCCGCGAGCTGGCCGGCGCAGGGTATCGTGACCTCGACGTCGACGAGCTGGCGCGCATGCGGATCCACCGCGTCTCGGCGGAGCAGATCAAGGAGATGCGCGCGCTCGGCTACACCGACCTGCCGTCAGAGACGCTGATCCGGCTCCGCATTCACCAGGTGACGCCCGAGTTCGCGCGCGGTCTCGCCGACCGCGGCTATAAGGGGCTGACCGCCGAAGACCTGGTCCGGATGCGGATTCACCAGGTCACTCTCTCGGAAATCGACGAGCTGAAAGCGCTTGGCTACAGCGGGCTGGGCGCGGACGAGCTCGTGCGCTTTCGCATTCACAAGGTGACCCCGGCCTACATCCGCGAGATGCGCGATGTGGGCTTTGCGACCGTCGACGAGGATCAACTGGTGCGGATGCGAATCCACAAAGTCGATGCCCAATTCGTGAAAGACGCCCGCGCGGATGGCTACGCGATGAGCACGCCCGCCGATGCGGTCGACCTCGCGATTCGAGGGCCCCGCTACACGAAGGCCCGCAGGAAGTAACCGGACCCGTCCAGACGCGCGAGCCGGCGGCCGTGCCGCACAGCTTCCCGCGGCGTCCGCCGGTCGCGCTCCCTCCGGCCACTTCGAGCACTGGAGCGAACTCGCCTGGCTGGCGCCCCGAGCTCAAACATCGCCAGTGGTTGCCTGCGGTCGCGCGTCGGCGTTGACGAAAACGGCGGCCGCCGAGGGAAGCTGTGCGGCAGGGTCACCGTCTCGCGCGCTCGCTCGTGCCCGAAGATCACTAACCTCCGTCGTCAAGTCCTCAGGACCTCAAGACCCCAAGACCTCCCGCCTTCGCTTAAGCTACGACGGGCAAGCTAGTCCCAGGCCCCAAGTCCCAGGTCCCAGGCCCCTGAGGGCGTACAATCACCACCGACCTGGAGGTTGTATGTACTCGCGCTTCGCCCGTTCGCTGGTTGCCGCCAGCGTCGCGCTCATCCTCTCCGCGCCGGCCCTGGCGCAATCAGTTCCGACGCCGGAGCAGTACTTCGGCTTCAAGATCGGCGCCGATGGCGAGCTCGCCCGTTACCCGAAGATCCTCGAATACTTCGCCCTGCTGGCGAAGCAGACCGATCGCGTCAAATACGAGGTGATCGGCAAGACGACGATGGGGAACGACTATGCGCTGCTGCGCATCAGCTCGCCCCAGAACCTGGCGAAGTTCGATCGGCTCGTCGAGATCAACCGGCGGCTGGCCGACCCGCGAGGACTGAGCGAGAGCGAGGCGCAGACGCTCAGCGCCGAAGGCAAGCCCTTCTACCTCGTCTACGCCACCATCCACTCCACCGAAGTCTCGAACGGCCAGGCCATCATCACCATCGTCCACCGGCTCGCGACCGAGACCTCGCCGGCCATCCGCGAGATCCTCGACAACGCGGTGATCCTGATGGTGCCGTCGCAGAATCCCGACGGACAGCACCTCGTGATCGATCACTGGTACAAGACGAAGGGCACCAATTACACGCGCGTCTATCCGGACCTGTACCACAAGTACGTCGGCCACGACGACAACCGCGACTGGTTCATGTTCACGCAGAAGGAAACGCGGATGAACATCGAGCTGGTGCAGAACAAATTCAAGCCGATCATCACCCACGACATGCACCAGCAGGGCGGCAACGGCGCGCGCATCTTCGTGCCGCCCTTCACGGCGCCGTTCGATGAGAACATGCACCCGATCCTGCGGCTCGAGCAGGCGACGGTCGGCCAGTCGATGGCCCAGGCGCTGATTGCCGAAGGGAAGGAAGGCGTCGCGTGGGAGGACAACTACGACATGTGGTCGCCGGCGCGGCAGTACATGGTCTACCACGGCCAGCCGCGCATCCTCACCGAGATCGCCAACAGCGCGCTGGCCGATCCCGTGTCCACGCCAGGTAAGCCGATTGGCTGGCAGGAACCGACGGCGCACTTCCCGATTCCGTACTCGAAGGACAGCTGGACGCTTGGCCAGCAGGTGGATTACGGCGTCACCGTGGCGCTGGCCGGCATGTCGCACGTCGCCAAGTACGGCCGCGAGTGGCTCTACAACTTCTATCGCGTCCACCGCGACTGGGTGAACTACGACAAAGGCCCGTACGCGTTCGTAGTTCCCGCCACGCAGCGTGACCCGTTCGGCACCTACGAGATGCTCGACATCCTGAAGTTCGGCGACGTCGAGATCAACCGCGCCACGGCGCCGTTCTCCGCCGGCGGCAAGCAGTACCCGGCCGGGTCGTATGTGGTCAAGACGGCGCAGCCATACGGCGCTTTCGCCAAGACGATGCTCGAGAAGCAGAACTACCCGGATCTCCGCATCTTTCCGGGTGGTCCGCCGGAGCCGCCGTACGACGTCACCGGTCATACACTCTGGATGCTGACTGGTGTGCAGGTCGATCCGATCGCACAGAAGTTCGACGCGGCGATGGAGCTCGTCAAGACGCTCGCGCCGGTACCCGCGGCCGCGGCCGCTCGACCCAAAGGCGCGTACCTGGTCGGGCCCGAATCGTACGGAGCGTTCCGGATGGTAGCGGAGCTCCAGAAGGCGAATGTGCCGACGTTCCGCGCGGCGAAGGCCTTCGAAGGCCACGCGGCAGGTACCTTCATCATCCCGCCGTCGGCGGCCGCTCAGCCGATCCTCGATCGCGCCGCGAAGGAGCTCGGCATCCAGGTGACGGGCGTGGAGCGTCTGCCGTCGGTGGACGCCTATCGGCTGAAGCCAGGCACGAAAGTCGGACTGTGGAAGGCCGCCGGCAACATGCCGGGCGGCTGGGCGATGTGGATGCTCGAACAATACGGCATCAACCACGACATCGTCCGTGCCCAGGACTTCGCCGGCGATCTGAACGCCAAGTACGACGTCATCCTGATGCCGTCGGGTACGACGAAGACGCGCGTCATCAACGGCCTCGACGCGAAGCGCAACGACCCGGCGGAGTGGTCGTGGGCGTTCGGTGTCGGCGAGGACGGCTGGAAGAAGCTGAAGGCGTTCGTCGAGAACGGCGGCACGCTGCTCGCGATTGGCACCGCGGTCGAGACCGCCCGCGATCTGCTCGACCTGCCGATCGAGAAGGTCCTGCCGGAAGCGCCGCCGCGCTTTGGCGGCGGGAACAACGCCGCGCGCAATCAGCAGGTGCCCGCCGCGAACGTGGACGCCGCGCTCAAGGACGCGTTCAGCAGCCCGGCCCGGTTGATGCAGACGCTTCGCGAGAAGGTCGCCGACCCGACGTCGCTCTTCTACTGCCCCGGCGCGCTGCTGCAGAACGAGTTCGATCCGGAGAACCCTGTGGCGTGGGGCATGCCCGCATCGTGGCCGGTGTTCTTCGAAGACGATCAGGCCTATCGCCTGCGGCCCGGCTTCGGCACCGACGTGAAAGTCGTCTCGCGCTACCCGCGCCAGAACATCCTCGCCAGCGGCTGGCTGCTCGGCGAGGAATACCTCAAGGACCAGGCGAACATCGTCTCGTTCAAGGTGGGCAAAGGAAGCGTGGTCACCTACGGCTCGCAGATCGACTTCCGCGCCCAGACGAGGGCGACATGGAAGCTGATTTTCAACGCCATCTTCCAGGGGCCGTCCACGCTGGTACCGGCCGCGCAGATGGGTCGGCAGACGAATTGAACTGCGAACTGAGAGGCGAAGTGAGAAGGAGAGCGGGAGCGGCGCGCTTGTGACGAGTGCCCGCTTCGGCCTCTCACTGGTTCTCGCACTTGTGGCAGTGCCCGCGGCGTTGTTCGCGCGCGGCCAGGACCCCTCGGCCCTGCTCGCCACGTGGAAGGACGGCGAGATCCGCGAGAGCTTCGACGGCGCGGCTCGGATCTCGCAGATTGCCGTGGCGGTG
>DATJFF010000329.1:0-13672 GCA_035495795.1 Vicinamibacterales bacterium | reverse complement strand
CGCGACTACATCGTCACTTTCGGTACTAACGGCGGCATCGAGGAGAACAACATCTACATTGCGCCAGACGGGACCCGCACGAGCGTGTTGACCCCGCCAACGCGCAGCGTCGATCCCAGTCTCTTGTTCGACAAAGACCTGCATCAGCCGTATATCCACGAGTCCTCTGTGGGTTACAACCGGCAGCTGAAGGGGCTGATGAGCGTTGGCGTGGCCTGGACGCACCGTCGCTACCACGACAACTTCGCCGAAGTGGATATCAACGGCATCTACCCGGATCAGCCGTTCCAGCCGTTCATCGGCTTCGGGCTCGTCGATCCCAACCAGGGGATCATCACCCAGGAAACCAACGCCACCTGGACGCAGGTGATCGTCAACGCGTTCGAGGCGACGTTCGCCAAGAACATGTCGCACAACTTCCAGGTGCTGGCCAGCTTCACGCGCCAGTGGCAGCATTTGGAGGGAACTTGGAACCCGACCGATGCGGCCCGCTTCGTTCAGCCGAGCGCCTTCCCCAACAACGGCGACTTGTCGACGCAGTTGTTCGGTAACGGCGACGATACGACGCTCGATACCGGGGGACGTGAATCAGGTGCGGCATACCGTCCCTTCTCGCTGCGAATCGGTGGCCAGTGGAACGCGCCGTGGAAGCTCAGTGTCGGGGGCAGCTACGTGATCCAGGCCGGTGGCTATGTGGGACCGCTGAAGGTACAGCTGGCTGCCAACGATCCGGAGGTGACGCAGTTCGGGCCGGCCACTATCCGACTCGCGAACGGCACCACCCAGCCGAACCCGCTCGCCACGCGCCTTCGCTTCCAGGGCCCGACCCGTAGCGACGGGCAGATCCGGAACGACGACGCGAAGTACATGCAGCTGAAGATCGGCCGCGTGTTCCACTTCGGCACGAAGTCAATCGAGCCGTCGGCGAACATCTTCAACATGTTCAACACCGGCGCGAACACGCAGTGGAACACCGGCGCGAACCTGGTCTACAGCCCGAACTATCTGGCTCGGTTCAACCGGCACCCGCCGCGTTCGCTGCAGCTCTCGGCCGCCTTCAAGTTCTAGACACGAAGGCACGGGGGCGGTATAAACCACGTCTCACGGAGGACACGAAGAAAGGCCTCCTGCACGTCCCGCGAAGGGCACGAAGAAGAACGATGGAGAGAGCCTGGCGAGCGCCGGGCTCTCTTTTTTTGTGTCTGCCCGTGCCGGAACCTTGTCAGTCGCTCGCCGTTCGTGGTGCAGTGTGGAGGATGCTGTCGTCCATTCCGCCCCGGGCGGGAAGACATTCGCTCATGGCGCTGGGCGTCGCCGTGTTCGCGGCCGGTGGGCTCGCGTGCAACTCCGGCGGGTCCACGCCGGCTGCTCCCGCCGCTTCAAACAGCCGGCCGCCGAACGTCGTCCTCATCACCCTCGACACGACTCGCGCGGATCACCTGGGGAGCTACGGCTACAAGAGCGCTGAAACACCAAACCTGGATCGCGTCGCGGCCGCGGGGGTGAGGTTCGAACGGGCCCTCTCTCCGGTGCCGCTGACGCTGCCGGCGCACGCCAGCCTGATGACCGGGCGCTATCCGTTCACGCACGGCGTCCGCAACAACGGCCACTTCGTGCTGCCTGGTGACGTGCCGACTCTCGCCGCCGTACTCGCGGCCCGTGGCTACGACACCGCCGCCTTCGTCAGCTCATTCGTGCTCGATCGCCAGTTCGGGCTCAATCAGGGGTTCGCGCACTACGACGATGGGCTCGACGAGGTCGCGGCAGGCGCGGCGACGTCGGTCGAGGCCGAGCGTCGCGGCGATCGAACCGTGGCCGCTGCCGAGGCGTGGCTCCGCGATCCGGCCCGGCAGCAGTCGACGCGACCGTATTTCCTATGGGTGCACCTCTACGACCCGCACGAGCCATATGCGCCGCCATCGCCCTTCCGTGAGCGCTTCGCGGGCCGGCTCTACGACGGCGAGCTTGCGTTCACGGACGCGCTCGTCGGCCGCGTGCTCGACGCGACCGGGTTCGGTCGGGCGCCGGGACCGCTGGTGATCGTCGCCGGCGATCATGGCGAGTCGCTCGGCGAGCACGGCGAAAGCACGCACGGCTTGTTCATCTACGACGCCAGCCTGCACGTGCCGCTGATCGTGGCCTGGCCGGGTGTGCTGGGGCCGCGCGTGGCAGTTGACGCCGTCCGGCTGATCGATCTCGCACCCACGGTTACGGACATCGCCGGGATTGGCGGGCTCGACGGCGCGGACGGCCGCACCTTGCGCCCGCTCCTCGAAGGCCGCGGTCCGCGCGACGAGCCGCCGCCCAGCTACGCCGAATCCTATTTCCCGCAGTTCTTCATGCAGTGGGCGCCACTCCGGGCCATTGAAGCCAGCCGATGGAAGTACATCGAGGCGCCCGAGCCCGAGCTCTACGACCTGCAGGCGGATCCCGGCGAAACGCGAAATCTCGCCGCCTCAGAGACGGCTCGCGTCACCAGCCTGAAGCGGGCGCTCGACGGGATCAGCGCCGCCGGCGGCGGCCGGCAGGCGTCGACCCCGCTCACCGGCGAGGCGCGCGAGCGGCTCGAGTCGCTGGGCTACCTCAGCGCGGCGGCGCCGAAAGCTGTCGAGCCGGGCACGGTGCTGCCGGACCCGAAGCGCATGGTGACGCTCTACCAGCGGCTGCTCGAGGGCAACCGCGCGCTGTCGGAAGGGCACGCGAGCCAGGCCGCGAGCCTCGCGCGAGATGTGCTCGCGAAGGATCGCGGCAATGCGTTCGCGCAGCTGCTGCTTGGCCGCGCCGCGCTGGCCTCGGGGCAGCACCAGCAGGCCATCGACGCTTTCAAGGCCTACCTCGCCGTCGTGCCCGGCAGCGCCGAGGCCCACCACTGGCTCGCGCTCGCGCACTTGCGCCTGGGCAACCGGGCTCGCGCGCTCGCCGAGGAGGAAGCGGCGCTGGCGATCGATCCGCGCATGGTGCCGGCTATTTCGCTGAAGGCCGGGCTGCTGTTCTCAGCGGGGCGGAAGGACGAGGGGATCAAGGTACTGCGGGACGCGGTGGAGCGTGACGCCAAGAACCCCGCTCTCGGCGTGGAGCTCGCGGACCTGCTGACCGACGCAAGGCGCTACCCCGAAGCGGAAGCGGAATACCGGCGGGTGATTGCCGTTCGTCCCAACGACAGCCGAGCCTTGCTCGGTCTCGGCCTGGTGCTCGGCGCCACCGATCGTTCAGCCGACGCTCTCGAGCCGCTCAACCGAGCGGTCGAAGCCGCTCCCCGCAACAGCGAGGCACGCTTCGCACGTGCCGAGATTCTCGAGAGGTTGGGGAAGGTGGTGGAGGCCAGGGAAGACTATGCGAGGGTCGCCGCAGAGTCGGAACGCCCCGACCTTCGGCAGGTCGCAGCCTCGAAGGTCAGGGCGTTGAAGTAAGCGAATCTCGTGATCTTGTGATGTGGTGATCTAGTGATCAATCTTGCGATCTGGTGATCTGATGATCTATCTCACGATCTTGTGATCTATCTGGTGATCTGGGGATTTCGCGATCTATCTCGTGATCGTTCCGAGGTCGTTCGCGCTCGGATGCCACCAAACAGATCCTGAGTTCCCCAGATAGATCACCAGTTCTTCAGATCACCAGATCAGATCACCAGTTCACCAGATCACCACATCTCCAGATGACGGGGCTATTGCGAGCCTGGCGTCTTTGTCGTAATGAGCCCGGCGTTCCCGCGCCTCAACATATCGTTAAAGCTCGAGACGTCCTTGTCGATCAGCGCGCCAATCTGACTGAGGTTCGTCTTCAATTGCCCCTGCAGCAGCTTCGACGCTTCCATCGCCTGGTCGGTGGGCTTGTAATCGGTGCCCGACATGCCGTTCGCCAGGTACCCGAACTTGCCCAGCAGCTTGGCCGCGTAGCGGACGCCGTCCTGGCCGCCCGTGATGCGCAGGTCCACCAGGTTCATCTCCGCGTCCGAGAGCTTGGCTTCGAGCTCGGCCGCGGCCCGCTTCAGCTCCCCATCGGGCAACGATTTCATCGTCGTCTGGAGCTGTGCGCGTACGTATTCGAGCTGGTTGACCGCGTCTGTCGTGGAGTTGATGTTGCCCGCGAGATCGCTCAGCACAGTGACCTGAGTCTGAATGTCCGCCTCGGTGCCGCCGGAGTGCGGGTCCTTGCGGACCGTCAGCGGCTGCGTGTAGTCGCGGCCCCCAATCGTCAGCTTCACGGTGTAGTTCCCCGGTGGCTGAAGGATTGTCAGCCCGCCGCCACCAAACCCGCCGGGAGAACGTGTCCCGTCCTCGCCGAGCGGCAGCTCGTGGCCGTAGAGCGGATTGGTCCGCATCCGAACCTGTTTCGTGGGTTCCCCGCGCAGATCCCAGTAGACGCGGTTGAGCCCCGCGCCGCCCGGTACGGTCATCGTCCGGACGACCCTGTTGCTGCCGTCGAGGATTGACAGCGTCCCGCCGTTCTGCACGGCGCCCTTCAGGTAGTAGTTGATCGACGCGCCGTACTGCGGGTTTTCGCCGACCGTCGGATCGTCGTAGGTCGTCGACGGCGCCGTGATGCCGCGGAACCGGTAGGCTGGCCGCAGCGGGAACAGGTGCGCGTCCTGGCCGAGGACGTCCGGCAGCGCGCGCAGCGCCGTGATGTCGTCGATGATCCAGAAGCCGCGGCCGTAGGTGGAGATCACCAGGTCGTTGAAGTGCTCCTGGACGACGATGCCCGATACCGGGGCGTGCGGCAGATCGTTCTGCAAAGGCTGCCAGGTGTCGCCGTTGTCCCACGACACGTAGATGGCACTCTCGGTCCCGACGTAGAGCATGCCGCGGCGGACCGGGTCCTCGTAGATCACCTTCGCATAGCTCACCATGCTCTTCGGGATGCCGTTGGTGATCAGCTTGAAGGTCTGGCCGTAGTCGGTCGTGCGGTAGACGAACGGATCGCGGTTGTTCATCTGGTGGAAGTCCACCGTCACGTAGGCGGTGCCGGCGTCGTAGCGCGACGGCGCAATGCTGCGGACCGAGCCCCAGGGCGGCAGCCCCGGCATGTTCTTAGTGACGTTGGTCCACGTCTTGCCGTTGTCGCGCGTCACCTGCAGCAGGCCGTCGTTGGTTCCTGCCCAGATGAGCCCCTTCTCCTTCGGCGATTCGGCGATGCCGTACACGACGCCCGCGTACTCGACGCCGATGTTGTCCGGGGTGAGGCCGCCGGAACTGCCCATCTTCGAGCGGTCGTTGAGTGTCAGATCCGGGCTGATCACCTCCCAGCTCTGACCGCCATTCGTGGTCCGGTGCACGTGCTGGCTGCCCGTGTAGATCGTGTTGTGGTCATGCGGCGAGATGTGGAGCGGCGCATCCCACACGAAGCGATACTTCACCCCTTCGGCCGGGCCATTCGACTGGTCGGGCCACACCTCCACCTGGCGGCACTGCCAGCGGCTCACCTCGAGGCGGGTGACGATGCCGCCGACCGCCCCGGAACCGGAGGCAGTGGACCAGACGATGTTCGAGTCGGTCGGATCGGGAGTGGCCCAGCCGCTCTCACCGCCGCACACCGCCCGCCACATCGCGCGCGGGATGCCGGGGTCGCCGCCGAAGCCGCCCTGCAGCCGGCTGTTGCTCGGCCCGCGATAGGTCGGCTCGTCCTGCTTGTTGCCGAGGACGTTGTAGGGAATCTCGTTGTCCACCGTGACGTGGTAGATCTGCGCGTTCTTCAGGCGCTGCCGGTACCAGGTCTTGCCGCGGTTGATGGTGATCGACAGCCCCTGGTCGTGGGCGACGATCTGCCGGTTCGGGTTGGTCGGGTCGATCCAGATGTCGTGGTGGTCGCCGCCCGGCGCTTCCGCGCGCTGCTGCACCACGATCGTCTTGCCGCCGTCGATCGTCTTCGAGTACGACGCGGTCAGGAAGTACGCCTCGTTCTCGTTGTCGGGCGCCACCATCATTCGCGAGTAGTAGTGGGCCCGGCCCATCACGTTGTGATCGAAGCTGACGACCTGCCAGCTGTTGCCGCCGTCGTCGCTGCGCCACAACTGGCCGCGATCGGTCGGCTGTCCCTTCCACGGCACGCCGTCGCCGGTCTCGATCATCGCGTAGACCCGGCTGGTGTTGGAGGGGGCGATGCCCAGCGCAACCTTGCCGTGCGGCCGGGTTGGCAGGCCATTCCCGCGCAGCCTGGTCCAGGTCTCGCCGCCGTCGGTGGACTTGTAGAGCCCGCTGCCCGGCCCGCCGCTCTCGCGGCCCCAGGTGTGGATTTCGATCTGCCACATGCCGGCGAAGAGCACGCGCGGGTTCTTCGGATCCATCGCGAGGTCCGAGCAGCCGGTGTTCTCGTCGACGAACAGCGTCTTCGCCCACGTCTTGCCGCCGTCGGTGGTGCGGAACACGCCGCGTTCCGGCTGAGGCCCGTAGGCGTGGCCGAGCGCGCAGACCAGCGCGCTGTCGGGGTTCTGGGGGTGCACGACGATACGCGCGATGCGGCCGGTCGGCTCGAGGCCGAGCAGTTTCCAGGTCTTGCCGGCATCGGTGGAGCGGTAGACGCCCTGTCCAACCGAGACGTGGCTCCGGATGTGGGCCTCGCCGGTGCCGGCCCAGACCACGTTCGGGTCCGACGCGGCCACGGCCAGCGCGCCAATCGATTGCACCGGCTGGGCGTCGAAGATCGGCGTCCAGTTGGTGCCGCCGTCAAACGTCTTCCAGACGCCGCCGGAGGCGGATCCGACGTAATAGGTGTACGGGTCGCCGGCGACGCCGGCGGCCGCCGAGAAGCGGTTGCCCTCGGGACCGATGGTCCGCCAATGCAGGCGGCCGAACTGGTCGGGCGCGGGACCGGAGCGCTGCTGGGCGGTGACCGTCGCTAGCGCCATCGCCACTATCACTCCCACGCGGATCAACAACCTCGTCATCCCCACCTCCGAGTAACGGCATGACATCCAGGGCAACGGCGCATGCCGGCGCGCCTCTCCCATCGAGCGTGTCGCTCAACGCAGGTTTATATACCCCGCGCGGGGGTCGTGCACGGGGATTTCGCGCGCGGTGACAACGTGTGACGAATGTCGCCTGATTGTCGGATCACGCGCGGTCGATGAACTGCCGCAGATCCGCGCCAAGCCCGCCGATCGCGGCTTCGAGCTCACCGAACGCCTGGTCGAGGCCGGCGCTCGCGCCGTCGGAGGCGAGCTGCTCGATCTTCCGGGCCCACGCGAAGGCCGTGCCCTGCGAGAACAAGCCGGCAGAGCCCTTGAGCGCGTGGGCGGCGGCGGCCGTCTCCTTCATGTCCCCGGCGGTGACAGCGGTGCGCAGCCGGCCCATCATCCGCGGCAGGTCGTCCAGGAACACCGCTGCCGCCTCGGCGACGATGGACCGCTCGCCGCCGAACGCCGCGACGAGCGCCGGTTCATCGAACGCTCGTGGAGAGGCCGAAGCGACCGGCCTCTGGTTTGGGGCGCCGCTGCCGAGCGGCCCGCAGCACTGATCGATCGCGGCGAACAGCTCATCGGGCCGGAGCGGCTTTGCCACGTAGCCGTCCATGCCGGCCTCCAGGCAGCGCTCCTTGTCGCCGGACATCGCATGCGCGGTGAGCGCGACGATCGGCAGGTGGCCTCCGGTGTCGCGTTCGCGCGCGCGGATCGCTTCGGTTGCTTCGAGGCCGCCCATCTCGGGCATCTGGACGTCCATGAGCACGAGGTCGAAGGCGGCTGCGGCGGAGCTGTCCAGCGCCTCGCGGCCATTGCCTACGATGGTGACGTCGTGGTGGTGCAGCTCGAGGAGCGCCCGCAGCAGCTTCTGGTTCGTCGGGTTGTCCTCCGCGACGAGGATCCGCAGCGTTCGGCCGGCCGCCGAGGCTGCCGGGACCTGCGCCGCCGCGTCCATCGATTGCATCGCGCGCTGCGCGAAGAGTGTGACGATCGCATCGAGAAGGTCCGACTGCTTGACCGGCTTGCTCAACTGGCGGTGAAGCCCGGCGGCCCTTGCCGGCGCGTGTCCGGGCCCGGCGGAGGTCAGCAGAATCACCTTCGTTCTCGCGAAGCGCGAGTCGTCGGCGATGCTCGCGGCCAGCGCGAACCCGTCGGTCCCAGGCATCAGCGCGTCGGTCAGCACCAGGTCGAACGGCTCGCCGCGTTCCGACGCCGCCTGCATCATCGACAGCGCAGGGGCCGTCCCCTCCGCGGTCGCCGGCCGCATTTCCCAGCTGGTGAGCACCTCCGACAGAATCAGGCGATTCGTCGCGTTGTCGTCCACGACGAGCACGCGCAGGCCGCGCAGGCTCTCGAGCGGGATCTCCGGCGCCGCGGCCTCCGTCGCCGGCCGGCCGAAGTGCGCGACGAAGTGGAAGCGGCTGCCTTTGCCCAGCTCGCTGTCGATCCAGATGCGTCCGCCCATCAGCTCGACGAGCTGCGCGGAGATCGTCAGGCCGAGGCCGGTGCCGCCGTAGCGCCTCGTGGTGGACGCGTCGGCCTGCACGAACGGCCCGAAGATGTCCCACAGCTTGTCTTGCGGGATGCCGATGCCGGTGTCGCTGACGCAGAACTTGAGCGCGATATCCTCGCCGCTTCTCTTCTCCAGCGAGACCTCGAGCACCACCTCGCCGCGGGTCGTGAACTTCACGGCGTTCCCGACGAGATTCAGGATCACCTGGCGCAGGCGGCCGGGATCGCCGACCAGGGCATCGGGAATCTCGGGCGCGATCCGGCAGGCCAGCTCGAGGCCTTTTTCGGCGGCGCGCTGGGCGAGCAGGCGGACCGCATCCTCCACGGTGTCGCGGAACGCAAACGGCGTGCGATCGAGCGTGAGCTTGCCGGCCTCGATCTTCGAGACGTCGAGGATGTCGTCGATGATCGTCAGCAGCGCCTCGGCGGAATCGCGGGCGGTGTTGATGTAGTCGCGTTGCACCGGCGTGAGCTCGGTGTGGAGCACGAGATCGGTCATGCCGAGAATCGCGTTCATCGGCGTGCGGATCTCGTGGCTCATGTTGGCCAGGAATGCGCTTTTCGCGCCGGCGGCGCGGATCGCGCTCTGGCGCGCGATGTCGAGCTCGCGAACCAGTTGCGCAAGCCGCTCGGCGTTCTCCTCTTGCTGGATCTTGGCGCGTTCCATGTCGTCGGCGTAGCGGCGGAGCTCTTCTTCGGCCGCCTTTCGATCGCTGACATCGCGGGCCGCGGCGAAGACGAGGCCCTGCTCGGCGAGCGGTGCCGATGCCCATTGCAGCCACTTGTAGGACCCATCCCGGGCCCGGTAGCGATTCTCGAAGTCGATGACCTGGCTGCCGGTGGACAGGTCCGACAGCGCCGCCGTCGTTGCCTCGCGGTCGTCGGGATGGACAAACGACATGAACGGCGATGCGCAGAGCTCCGCTTCGGTGTATCCGAAGACGCGCTCCCAGGCCGGGTTGGCACGAACGAAATACCCGTCGAAGGTCGCGACGCAGAAGAGGTCCAGCGACAGCGTGAAGAACCGCTCGAGCTCCTCGTTCGCCCATCGCCGCTCGACGAACCGGCCGATATGGCTGCAGACCGTCGTCATCAGCCGTTCGAGCTCGGGCGTTGGCTGGACGATGTCCCGGCTGAAGAACTCGAGCACCCCAAGGACGTTGGTCCCCTGAAGAACCGGGATGGCGAACGCCGCGTGCAGCCCGCAGCGGGTGGCGACGGCGGCTCGCGGAAAATTCTGATCGCGAGTGACGTCAGGGATCCACGCCGGCTCGCCGGCTGCCCAGACCCGGCCTGGCAGGCCGATGCCTCTGGCGAAATTCGCCGCGCGCGACGCCTCGGCGAACTCGTCGAGCGGGGCGGAGGGCGATCGCCATGTGCCGACCACCCGCAACACGTCGCGGGCGCGATCTACCTCCCAGAGCGCCCCGAACTCCCAGTCCAGGGCGCGGCAAACCGATTCGAGCATGCGTGGCGCGGCCGCGGCGAGGGTCGGGGACTCGGCGAGGGCTCGCGCGGTGTCGAACAGCACCGGCTGGAACGGGCCGGGCACCTCGGCGGTGTTGGCGGTGGGGGAGACCGGCTCGTCCATGCCTGCGCTCACAGGGGAACCCCGGTGAGTATTACACTACGCGCTCGGTCTTCCATCGGGAGGCTCCTCACCCCCGCTTGGCTGGGATGAAAGTGCCGCGGCTCAAACTCCCGTGCGATGGTGCCTGTTCCCGGCGAATCACCGGCCGGATGGAGCTGAACTCCGGTGACCTGAGGGGTTAGATGGCCGCCACGACCCGCTCCCCACGGCGCATCCTGATCGTCGACGACGATCGCGCCCTGCGCCACGTCCTCGGCGCACTGCTCACCAATGCCGGGCACGTCGTCGAACAGGCGGCGGATGGCGCCGAGGCACTGGCACGGCTCGATGGCGAGCGCTTCGACGTCGTACTGCTCGACATCGGCTTGCCCGGAGCGAACGGCCTGGATCTGCTCGCTCACGCCCGATCGCGGCCGTCGCCGCCGGTCGTGATCATGATGACCGCCGACGATACGTCCGACTCGCTGCTGTCAGCGGTGCGGCGTCAGGCCTTCCGCTACCTGCGCAAACCGTTCGCGCCGGCGTCAATCGTGGACGTCATCGAGGACGCGATGGCGGAGACGGCAGCAATGTCGATCGAGGTCGTGTCGGCACGCCCGGAGTGGGTCGAGCTGGTCGCGCCGTGTACGCTCGAGATGACCGACCGGATTCAGTCGTTCGTGATGCAGCTCGAGACCAAGCTGCCCGAGCCGGTGCGGGAGGCCGTGGCCCAGGCGTTTCGCGAGCTGTTGAACAACGCGATCGAGTGGGGCGGCAAGCTCGATCCGGGCCGGAAGGTGCGCATCTCGTGCGTCCGTGCCAAGCGCCTCCTGCTCTACCGGATTTCCGATCCTGGTGAGGGGTTCAATCCGGAGAAGCTGCAGCACGCGGCGATCGCCAATCCGCCCGACTCGCCGCTCGAACACGCGCTGGTGCGCGAGGAGCAGGGGCTGCGGCCCGGCGGGCTCGGCCTGATGATGACCCAGTCACTCGTCGACGAGCTCATCTACAACGAGACCCGGAACGAGGTGATGTTCATCAAGTACCTGGATTGACGTTATTGCAAGACAGGAGGCGTCGCATGTCGCCGATGGGCATCTCTGAGCACGAGGTAGGCGATGTCACGGTGCTGGAACTTGACGGCCGCCTGATCCTCGAGGAGGGGGAGCTCGCGCTCCGGGACGCCGTGGATCAGCTGGTCGCGAAAGGCCGGGTCAATATCGTCCTCGATCTTGGGCAAGTGACGAGGATCGACAGCGCCGGCATCGGCATGCTGGTCGCGAAGTACCTGAGCGCGATCAACCGTGGCGGGCGCGTGAAGCTGCTGCACCTCACCGACCGGGCCGACGAAATGCTGCGGATGACGAAGCTCCGGACGATATTCGAGATCTTCGAATCCGAAGCCAAGGCCGTAGACAGCTTTGACTCGGAGTGAAAGTGGAGATACCAGAGGCTCGCGTCGCACACTATTCAGCTCTGAGGCAGTCCACCGGGTCGACGGCCGCTGCACGGCTGGCCGGCAGCCAGCAGGCAAGGACGGCAACCGCGACCAGTCCCGCGGCGGTGGCGCCGATCGTCAGCGGATCGCGCCAGGTCACTCCGTAGAGCAGCCCCTCGAGCACCCGTCCGAGCGTCCACGCGCCGGCGAGGACGAGCCCGACGCCGACGGCGGTCACGCCCAGCCCCTGACCAATCACCAGTCCTCGAATCGCCGCGGGCGTCGCCCCGAGCGCGAGCCGTATGCCGAGATCCCGCGTGCCCTGGCGGACCAGATACGCCATCACTCCATACGTGCCGACGGCGGCCAGGCCGAGCGCCACAGCGGCGAACAGTGCGAGCGCGGTCATCGCAAAGCGCCGCGACGCAAGCGCCTGTTCGACGCGATCGGTCATCGGCGTGACGCGGTGAATGGGCAAGTCCGGATCCTGCGCATGAATGGCAGCTGCGATTGCCGGGCGCAAGGCTGCGACGTCGCCGCTGCCGTGAACCGCGACGTAGAGCACGCGGCCGGGCCGCTGTGCATGAGGCCGATACACGGCAATTCGGTCATCGGTATCGAGCCCATACTGCTGAACGCGCCCGACCACGCCGACCACGCGCTCCCAGGGCGAGTCCTCCGCGAGGTCTCCGTATTTGAGACGCTTGCCGATTGGGTCGTCGCCGGGCCAGTACCGTTCGGCGAGCTTCTCGTCGACGATGACCACGCTTTCGGAATCAGGCGTGTCGTGCTCGGAGAACAGGCGGCCGCGGCGAAGCGGGATGCGCATCGCTTCAAAATAACGCCCGGCCACGGTGCGCTGATCGGCGTTGATGAAACGCTCACCAGGCGGCGGGGTGTGTCCTTCGATCGTGATCGGGCCCCAGGCGGCGAAGTCGCTGAGCGGTAGCGCCGACACGCCGCCGGCGGCCTGGACCCCGGGGAGTGCCTCGAGCCGCGGCCACAGCTCGCGGTAGGTTCTCGCGACGCTGGCCCCATCCGGATACTTGCGGCCGGTGGCGGCAACCTCGAATGTCACAACGCCGCCTGCCTGGAATCCCGGCTCGATCGCGCGGAGACCGGCAACGCTTCGAACCAGCAGCCCCGCGCCGCTCACCAGCATCACGGCCAGGGCGATCTCGCAGATCACCAGTGCGCGCCGCAGGCGATGACCGCGTCCCCACAGCAGGCCCCCGCCCGCGGCCCCGCGCCCGCCGCCGCGCAGCGCCTCGATCGGATCCGCGCGGCCGGCGCCGACGAGCGGCGCCAGGCCGAACAACAGCCCTGACGCAACCGACAGTATCAGCGTGAACGCGAGCACGCTGCCGTCCACGGCAATCGCATCGAGCCGCGGCAACTGGCTGGGCGCGAGCGCGCGCAACCACGCGACGCCGCCATAGGCCAGCAGGAGACCGGCAAGACCGCCGGCGCACGACAGGATGACGCTCTCGGTGACCACTTCCCGCGCCAGCCGGCCGCGCCCGGCGCCGAGCGCGATGCGAACAGCGGTGTCGCGCTGCCGCGCCATGGCGCGCGAGAGCTGCAGGTTCGCGACGTTCGTGCACGCGATCAGGAGCACGAGCAGCACCGCGCCGCTCAGCACCAGCAAGGGGCGCCTGACTTCGCCGACCACTTCGTCGCGCAATGGAACGGCGCTGAACGTGAGGCCGCCGGCAGGAGGGTAGATGTCGGGATGGTCCCGCCGCAGCCGCGCGGTGATCGTGTCGAGCTCCGCCTGGGCGGTCGTTAGCGGCACGCCGGGCCGGAGCCGCGCGAGGAGGTTGTAGTCTTCCGCCGTTCGCACGTCGGCCGCGGCAGGCGCAAGCGGGAGCGGAACGAAGACGTCGCTGTCTTCCACCACGCCCAGCGTCGGCAGGACCGGCCGGGGCAGCGAGAAGCCGGGCGGGAGCACGCCGACGATCTCGTACGGCTCGCCGTTCAGGGTGAGCGTGGTACCGACGATGCCGGTGTTGCCGCCGAAGCGGCGCACCCACGCGCCGTAGGCCAGCACCGCCGAGCCCGTGCGGCCGGGAACATCGTCTTCAGGGAGGAAGAGCCGCCCGACCGCGGGCCGCGCCCCCATCATCGGCAGCAGGTTCGACGACACCCGCAGCACGCCGAGCCGCTCCGGTTCACCCCGGCCCGTGACCGTCGCGTACGCGCCGATGGCAATCGCGACGTCGCTGAACGCGGTCGTGGCCTGCCGGATGTCGAAGTA
>DATJFF010000328.1:0-2267 GCA_035495795.1 Vicinamibacterales bacterium | reverse complement strand
GGGTAGGCGAGATAGGCGACCGGAAGGCCTTTCTTCCGCACGGCGGCGGCCATCATCTCCGACTGATTGGGCGGGACCACTTTGTCCTCGAGGCCCTGGAAGAGGATCAGCGCGCTCGACAGGCCGTCGATGGCATGGATTGGCGACCTTTCCACGTAGCGATCCCTCGCCGCCGGGTACGGTCCGATCAGCGAGTCCAGGTATCGGGACTCGAACTTGTGGGTGTCGCGCGCGAGAACCTCGATGTCGCTGATGCCGTAATAGCTGGCGCCGGCCTTGAACGTCTTGTGAAACGTCAGCGCGGCCAGCGTGGTGTAACCGCCGGCGCTGCCGCCGCGGATGGCGAGCCGCTCGGCGTCCGCCTTGCCAGCGGCGACCATCGCCTCGGCGCCAGCGACCACGTCTTCGACGTCAACCACGCCCCATTGCCCTTTCAAACGATCCCGGTAGGCGCGGCCGTAGCCGGTGCTGCCGCTGTAATTGACGTCGAGCACGGCGAAGCCGCGGCTCGTCCAGAACTGGATCTCGGGGTCGAGCACCGCCTCGGTCGCTCCCGTCGGACCGCCGTGGGTGAGCACGAGCAGCGGCGGCCGGGCGCCGGTCGGCGCCTGGAAATCCGGGTTGTGCGGCGGGTAATAAAATGCGTGCACCTGGCGCTGGTCCGCACCGGCCGTGAAGGTCACGGCCTCGGGCGTCGAGATCCAGGCAGGATCGATCGGCTCGCTCACGGACCGGCGCAGCACCTCGGGCTCCATCGCGGCAAGAGTCATCCGCATCACCGAAGATGGCGCGGTCGGCGAGCCGCCGATGAAGTAGAGGGCCCGCTCGTCCGCGCGCAGCCCCTCGAGCACTTCGACCGGCGCCTCGATGGGCTCCCATCGAACTGGATCGGTCTCGATGAACGCGAGCTTCCAACGGCCCTCGTGGACGTAAGTGGCGGCGATGCGGCGGGCGCCGGCAAACGCATAGGTCACCATCGAGAAGGTCCACTGCGGCTTGCCGAAGTCGGCCTGCATCGGGTGCAGCGGCTCGATCACCGGCCTGGCGAGAGCCACGCCGGCCACGCCGCCTCGCACCCGATAGAGGTTCCACCAGCCGGTCCGATCGGATACGAAGTGCAGCACACCGTCCGGTGACCACTCCGGTTGGAAGATCGACTCGTCTGCGCTGCCAGCCACCCGGGTTCGCGCTCCGAGCCGGCCGTCGGCCGCGATCGGCGCCGTCCACAGCTCGGTTCCGTCCCACGGCATGTTCGGGTGGTTCCACTGCAGCCACGCCAGCGTGCTGCCGTCGGGCGAGACAATCGGGTCCGAGTAGAAATCGGCGCCGGACACGAGCACGATCCCGGGATCATCGCCGCCGCCGATCCCCACGGCGACGACCGCCGCGGCCGGTTCCGTATCTGGCTTGCGATGGTCTTCGCGCACGGCAAGCAACCGCCCTCGCTTCTCGTCGATTCTCAGATCGCCGTAGAAGTAACCGGCTGGCGTCAGCGGCGTCGGCTGGGCGCCGCCCGGCTGGCGATAGAGGCGCTGGTCCACGAAGTTCGCGAAGTACACGTCGCCCTTGTGAGCGGCCATCGCGGCGCCGCCGTACTCGTGTACGCGCGAGCGAACGTTGAAGCCGGCGGGCGTGACGTCCAGCATTCGATCGTCGGCGGTTCGCCGTACGACGACGTAGCGTCCTCCCTCCGACGCGCGCCCTTCGGTCCAGTACAGATCGTCGCCGTCGACCGTGAGGTCGCCAAAGCGGAGCGCACCCGCGGTCACGCGGGCGGCGGTCAGCGGTGAGGCCCAGGCGCCATATGGAGCCGTCCTCCGAGCGTGTTGTTCGGAACGTTTCTGCATACACCCCGCGGTGGCGATACCGAACAGCAGAGAGACCAGCGTACAGGCAGTCGGAAAGAAGCAGAACGCAGAAACACGACTGCTCATGCTTTCTGCACTCTACCCCACCACTGCGTCGGTGTGGCGCTAGCTGCTTCGGAGGCAGAATCGTCGCGGGTGATGTGAAATGTTGCCTTGACCGTCGCGGCCCGGTCATCGGCAACGTTGCCGGAAAGACGTCAAGGCGCTGCGTCAGTACACGACGATCGGGATTTCCGCGGACGGCGCACTCAGACCGCACACGTTCCGCGCCCGGACGCGGACGAACGCGACCAGTGGCGACACTTGCTCCGTGTGCGTCACCCGGGTACTCGGCACGATCAGCTGCCCGAGATCGGCCCGTCCGCTGGCGCTGCCCACCTCGATCACGTACTCCTCGAC
>DATJFF010000327.1:0-36326 GCA_035495795.1 Vicinamibacterales bacterium | reverse complement strand
CGCGCCGAAGGCGCGCCTGCCTCTCGCGAACGTAGCGAGCACCGCGTGCGCAAGGTCTTTCCCTACGCGGCGCAGCCGCGCCTGACGAGCGCAGCGAGGCCCCACGGCCCGAAGGGCCGCCCGCGCGGCAAAGCCGCGCCTGCCTCTCGCGAACGTAGCGAGCACCGCGTGCGCAAGGTATTTCCCTACACGGCGCAGCCGCGCCTGACGAGCGGAGCGAGGCCCACGGCCCGGAGGGCCGCCCACGCGGCAAAGCCGCGCCTGACGAGCGGAGCGAGGCCCGAAGGGCCGCCCGCTCGGCAAAGCCGCGCCTGCCTCTCGCGAACGTAGCGAGCACCGCGTGCGCAAGGTATTTCCCTACGCGGCGAAGCCGCGCCTAACGAGCGCAGCGAGGCCCACGGCCCGACGGGCCGCCCACGCGCCGAAGGCGCGCCCGCCTAGCGAAGCGAGGCCTCCGAGGGCCGCCTACGCGGCAACCGCGCCGACCCCACGGCGGGCGCCGCGCCTACTTCCGCGGCAGCTTCTCCGGCCAGTTCGCGGCGTACCACGCGAACACCGCGGCCACCGCGCCCTGCTGCTTCAGGTCGTCGGGCTGGACGTGATCGAACGTGTCCATGTTCGAGTGGTGCGTCCGCGAGTTGTACTCGAGCCGCTCCTGGATGAACTGGAAACCAGGCAGCCCCGCGTTCTCGAACGACGAGTGATCCGTCGAGCCGACCGATCGCGGGCTCGTGGAGCGGAAGCCAAGATCGCTGACCGACTCGCCCCACTGCTGGAACAATTTCATCGCGCCGGCATTCCCCTGACCCCAGATGCCGAGGATCCGCCCGGTGCCGTTATCGAGGTTGAAATAGGCAGCGACGGTCGCGTGCTCGGCCAGCTTGTAGCCGTTGGCGTCCTGGAAGTGCCGCTGCACGTATGCGCGCGAGCCGAGCAGCCCCTGTTCCTCGCCGGCCCACAGCGCGACACGAATCGTCCGCCGCGGCTTCAGGCCGAGCGTCTGAATGACCCGGACCGCCTCCATCATCGCGGCCGAACCGGTGCCGTTGTCGGTCGCGCCTCCGGCATAAGGGTAGCTGTCGAGATGCGCTCCCATCACCACCACCTCGTTCGCGAGATCGGTGCCGCGAATCTCCGCGACCGTGTTGATGCCGTTGCCCTCGGGATTGGTCTCCGGGTGGAACTTCGCCTGGATGTTGACCTCGACCTTCACCGGCATGCCGTGCTCCAGCAGCCGCACGATCCGGTTGTAGTGCTCGACCGCCATCGTTACCGACGGCACCTGCGCCGGCGCCTGGGGGTCGCGGCTGCCGCCGTTCCCGGGGAAGATCGTCCCGCCGTCGACGCGCTGGGTCTGCCAGCTCAGATCGCTCCCGCCCGCCGAGAGGTCGCCGTCGGATCCTCGCTCGAGCAGCGCCGCCGCGCCTTCACTGACCAGGAACCGCTGGACCGCGGCCGCGAACTGGGCCGCGGCGCGCGCCCGGTCCGAAGGGCCCGCCGCCGTCTCCGCCGGCACCACCATCGTTTCGCTCCAGTCGGCTTCGGTCATTCGCAGCACGACGCGGCCATCGAGCAGCCGCACCGCGCGAACCGGCTGCATCACGACGATCTTCCCGCGAAGCTGCCCTTGGTACTTCCCGAGGTCGTCCTCGGTCGCGGCCCGCACGTAGACCACGTCGGCGAGCACCGGTCCGTTGGTGGACGGCGAGTTCCAGCGCGGCTGGCCGATCAGCGCCTGGGTCTGCGGCTCGACCAGGTGCAGCGAGAACCGCTCGATGCTCCACCCCTGCCCGAACGGGAACCGCTCCTGGTGAACGTTGGTCAGTCCCCACTCGGTGAACTTCTTCATCGCCCACTGCGAGGCCGCTTCGAACGCGGGCGTGCCTGTCGCCCGAGGACCATAGACCTCCGACAGCCACCAGAGGTGATCGACCGCCTGCGACCTGTCGATCGCTTCGGCCCGAATCCGGGTGATGGTTGCGCGATCGAGCCCCGCGCTTGGGGCCTGACCGCTGACGGACGCAGCTGCCAGCAGGAAGCCGGTCAGGGTCAGCACGTGGCGCATTCGCATGGTTGTGCGGATCTTCGCACAGTCGGTGTCCTGTGCAGGTGGCGGAGCCGCGACGTGGCGGAACTGCTGTGAGCGGCGAACGGCTGTATTCGTTCCAGAAACTCGCGAAGGCACGATTGGTACGCGCCCTGCACGGCGGCGTTGCGGCTGCAGACGCCTGGTGCGGCTCAGGCGAGGTGTGCATGACACCGCTCCGATGGATTGCAGCGTTCGCATGGCTCCTGTTTGCACCCGGGATCGCCGCCGCGCGACAGGGCGGCGGGCCAGCCTCACAGCCTTCGTCAACCACCGCGACCCAGGCGGTTCAGCGGCCGTTGTTTCAGGGCGGCCTTGGTGCGATGCTTGGCGTCCCCCTCGGCGACTTCGCCGACAACGTCACCCTCACCGGCGGTGTTTCAGGGCACTTCGACTTCGCACTCGGACCAAGCCCGCTCAGCGCCGGCGCCGAGGCCACATATCTCTGGTACGGCAGCGAAACGCGCGACGTGCCGCTCAGCGGCATTCCAGATCTCACCGTTCCGGTCGAGACCTCGAACGGTGTCTTCCTCTTCCACGGCCGCGTCCGCGCACAGAAGCGCGAGGGCCGCGTGCGTCCCTACGTGGACGGGCTCGTCGGGTTCAACTACCTGATCACCACCACGTCCGTGCACGCCGACACCTCGTGCTCGGGACGCAGTTGCTCGGATGAGGACACCCACTCGATTACCAACCTCGACGATCTCGTGCTCAGCGCCGGCGGGGGCGGTGGTGTCCAGATCGGGTTTGGCCGGCCGCCGTACCGCGCCAGGCTCGACCTCTCAGTGCGGTATCTCTACGGCGGCGAGGCGAAGTACCTGACGGAAGGCTGGATCCCGTGGGACAGCCCGGTCAACCCGCTGGCGCGCCGCTCGCGCACTGACATGCTGCTGGTGTACGCCGGCGTCGCGTTCGGACGGTGACCGATGCGCGAACCACTGCAGACCTTGCCTGCGTCATCGTCTTGTCACACCGTGCTGGCAGCCCGCTTGCTACGCTCGATCCGTGGAACCTGTCATGGAGAGGAAGATCGCCCGCAAGCTGCGATGGCCTCGCAAGTGGGGCCTGCGCCGGTGCGTGAGGGGAATGACACTTTCGTGCGGCTGTGTCGCAGGAGTGTACGAAACCTATGCCGGCGACGCGGTCACGGTGATAGATGTGCCCGCCCCGTCTTGTGCCGGGCGCGGCCACGACGTGAACGTCCTGGTAACTCAGGGCGACACGACCCAGTCGGCCTGGCAGTAGCCGCGCCACCACAAGCCCATTCCCCGGCGTCGCGCGCGCTCTCGCTGCGCACTCCCGATTCACGCCCATTCCCAGCCCGGCATACGAGCGGGAGGTAGAATGGCGGCTTCGAGGAACCACCCATGCCACGAGTTGTAACCGTCAGCGCGCTCGCCCTCCTGCTGTTCCTGGCCGTTGGATCGGCACAAACGCCTCCGGCCACCCAGGCCCCGGCCGCCCCGGCCCAGGCCCGACAGGGAGGACGGGGCGCCGGCGACACGCCTGCGCCGGCCCGCAAGGCCGGCGAGGGACAAGGTCCCTTCAAGAAGATGGTGATCCGCTCGGTCACCTTGATCGACGGGACTGGCGGGCCGCCGCTCAGCCCGATGGACATCGTCATCGAAGGCAACCGCATCGCAGAGGTGCGGCAGGCCGGCTGGCCGGGGCTCCCGCAACCGCAGAACCGCGAGCCGCGCGACGCGGACTTCGAGATCGACGGCCGCGGGATGTACGTCATGCCAGGCTTCGTGGACATGCACGTCCACGGATCCACGACTGGCAAGGCGCCGGATCTGGGCTACTCCTACAAACTGTGGCTGGCCCACGGCGTGACCACTGTCCGCGGCGTGTCGCTTTCGTCTCACGCGGTCACCGTGTCGGAGAAGGAGCGCTCGGCGAAGAACGAGATTGTCGCGCCGCGCATCTTCAATTACCAGACGCTCGGATCGGGCTGGACCGGCGGGCGGGTTACGACTCCCGAGAAGGCGCGGGAGTGGGTCCGCTGGGCCGCGGCCAATGGCGTGGACGGCATCAAGTTCTTCAACCGCGGCGACGAGACGCCGGAGATCGACATCGCGGCAATCGACGAGGCCCACCAGAACAAGATGGGAACCGTCGCGCACTTGTCACAGAACAACGTCGCGATGTTCAACGCGCGGATTGCCGGCGACAACCACCTCGACACCGTGACCCACTACTACGGCCACATGGAGTCGCTGCTCAAGGACAAGACGATCCAGGACTTCCCGATCGGCTACGACTACAACAACGAGCAGGACCGCTTCGGCGACATCGCCCGGATCTGGAGCCAGACCTACGAGCCGGGCTCGAAGGAATGGGTCGACTATCTCGAGCACCAGAAGGCCAACCACGTCACCTTCGATCCGACCTTCAACATCTACGCCGCGTCGCGCGACCTGATGCGGGCCAGGAATGCCGACTGGCACCAGACCTACACCATGCCGCAGCTCTGGAACTACTTCCAGAGCACCCGCGACAACCACGGCTCGTACTTCTACGACTGGACCACCGAGAACGAATACAACTGGAAGATGTTCTATCAGCGCTACATGCGGCTGATTAACGACTACAAGAACATGGGCGGCCGCGTGACCGTCGGCACCGACTCCGGTTTCATCTGGAAGACTTACGGCTTCGCCTACATCGAGGAGCTCGAACTGCTCCGCGAGGCCGGCTTCTCGCCGCTCGAGATCATCCGCTCGGCAACGATGTGGGGCGCCAAGACGCTCTACGAGCCGAAGGGCGAAGCGCCGCAGATGGGAGTGGTCCGCACCGGCATGCTCGCCGATCTCGTGATCGTCGGCGAGAACCCGCTGTCGAACCTCAAGGTGCTCTACGGTACCGGCCACATGCGGCTCAACCCGCAGACCAACCGCCAGGAAAAGGTTGGCGGCGTGAAGTTCACCGTCAAGGACGGCATCGTTTACGATGCGCAGAAGCTGCTCGCCGAAGTCGCTGCAGATGTCGCGGCCGAGAAGCGGAAGATGAATATCTCCACGACCTCGCAGCCGCAGGTTCGCTGAGGATCGCCGCGGCCGATCCAGGCCGCCGGGAGTGACGCGATGACGAAGCTCAGAAGCGTTGCGGGCGTTCTAGTGTTGGGCCTGGCCGTGGGCCAGGCGTCGTATTCCAGCGTGGCGGCGCAGGCCTCGAAGAGCGCCCCGGCCAAGCCTGCACCCGCCAAGAAGCTCCCCCCGGACGAAGTGGACGGGCTGATGGCGCCGGTGGCGCTGTATCCCGATCAGCTGCTCGCCCAGATGCTGCTCGCCGCCGGGACACCGGCGCGCGTGGCGGATCTCGACAAGTGGCTGAAGACCAATCCCCCGTTCAAGGGCACGGCGCTCCAGGACGCGGCCAAGCAGCAGGGGTTCGAGGCGCCGCTCGTGGCCCTGGTGCTGTTCCCGCAGGTCGTGGATTTCATGACCGTGAACCTGGACTGGACCACCGAAATGGGCCAGGCCTTCGCGGCCGACCGTAACGGGGTGCTCGACAGCGTGCAGCGCCTGCGCGCCGACGCGCTCAAGAACGGCAAACTCAAGTCGACCCAGCAACAATCGATCAGCCTCAAAACAGTGGAGACCGGGCAGCAGATCATCGTCATCGAGCCCGCCAACCCGCAGGTCGTCTACGTGCCGCAGTACAACTCGCAGACCGTGTACACGACGGCGCCGACCACGACGACTGTCGTGGTGAAGGAAGAAAGCAACGACAACAGTGCCGCGATCGCCGCCGGCGTCATCGGGTTCACCGCCGGCATCGTCATCGGCGCGTCGATGGACAACGACTATTACTACGGCCCGTACGGGTGGCACGGGTCACCGTACATGTATGGCGGCGGGTGGGACGACTATTACGACGATCGCCAGGACGCCCGTGAGGAGTACTACGAGCACCGCGAGGACGCCCGCGAAGACGCCTTCGAGCACCGCGAGGATATGGCCGAGAACCGGGGCGATCGCGCTCAGAACGCCCAGGAGCAGCGCGGCGATCGGAGCTCTACGACCCAGCAGCAGCGCACCGAGCGCCAGCAGACGCGGCAGCAGTCCGGCGCGACGACGCAGAGCGCGAGCGGGACGACGGCGCGGACGCAGTCCGCGGGCGCCTCGACGCAGTCGGCCGCGAGCAAGCCAAGCAGCAGCACGTCGAGCTACGAGGCCAAGGGCCAGAACCGCGATCGATCCAGCACCGCCACGGAACGCAGCGGCACGAAGTCCGACGCGTTCTCGAACTACTCCAGCGGCAAGTCCGAGCGGTCGGCGAGCGCGAGGGGGCAGAGCAGCCGCTCGGGCGGCAGCAGTCGTTCCAGCGGCGGCGGTCGGTCCGGTGGCGGGGGAGGCCGGCGGCGATGAAGTGGACGATCGCATTCGCCGCGCTGGCGGGGACACTCCTCGTGGCGGCGTGCAGCAGCAGCCGCCCGGCGGAGTCGTCACCGCGGCATTTCGCCACCCCGGAGGACGCCGTTCGCGCGCTCACCGAGACGGTCAAGAGCGGGAAGCTCGACGAGCTTCTCACCTACTTCGGTCCGGAGGGCCGGGACCTGGTCGCCTCTTCGGACCCGGCCACCGGCCGGCGGAACCAGGAAGTGTTCATCGCCGCCGCGTCCGAGGAGTGGCATCTGGAGGATCTCGGCCCAACTACCAAGGAGCTGGTCGTCGGCAACGAGGACTGGCCGTTCCCGATCCCGCTGGTCAAAGACGCTGACGGTTGGCGCTTCGACGCCGCGGCGGGCAAGGAGGAGGTGTTGGCGCGGCGGATCGGCCGCAACGAGCTGGCGGTCATCGGCATTTGCCGCGCCTACGTCTCGGCCCAGCGTGCATACGCGCGCGGCGGTCACGATGGTAAGAAGCCCGGGATCTATGCGCGCACGTTCAATAGCGATTCGGGGAAGCAGAACGGCCTTTACTGGCCGGCGAAGCGTGGCGAGCCGCGAAGCCCGCTCGGCGATCTGGTTGCGTCGGCGGCCGGCGATGGCGACGATTTGGCGAGCCGGAAGGAAGCGGCCCCGTTCCATGGCTACCACTTCCGGATTCTGACGGCTCAGGGTCCAGCCGCTCCTGGCGGCGAGATGGACTACGTGAAGAACGGCGCGATGACTGGCGGCTTCGCCCTCGTCGCGTGGCCGGCTCAGTACGACGCTACCGGCATCATGACCTTCATCGTCGCCGCAGACGGCACGGTGCTCGAGAAGGACCTCGGGCCCGACACGGCGACGGCGGTGAAGGGGATCGCCCGGTACGATCCGGACCCGAGCTGGCAGAAGGCCACCAGCAATTGATGAGTGTCCGTCTCCGGCCAGGCCAATCCCGCTGACGCACGCTGACCGGCTCGCGCCAGCGTGTTTGCGCCGCGTTTTCCTCCTCGCGGCGGCACACGCTTTGCCCCAGCGTGCTGGATGGACCGCCTGCTCCAGGATCTTCGGACCGCGACCCGGACCCTTGCTCGTCACCCCTCGTTCACGCTGGTCGCCGTCCTGACACTCGCCCTCGGCGTCGGCGCCACGACGGCTCTCTTCAGTGCCGTCTACGCGGTGCTCCTCAAGCCGCTCCCGTTCGCACGAGCCGAGGAGTTGCTGGCGATCGGCCAGGTGACGAAGCACAGCGGCCAGCCTGCCGTGGATGGCTCGGTGTCGCACCTGAACTTCATCGACTGGCAGCGCGACTCGCGGACGCTGCAGTCGATGGCGCTCTGGTCGCGATCGCGGTTCATCGTGACGAACCTCGGCGACGCGGAGGTGGTCAACGCGGCGATCGCCACGCCCGACTTCTTCAAGGTGTTCGAGGCGGCGCCCGTCCTCGGCCGCAGTTTCAGCGCCGAGGAAGACCTGCCGGCCGGCCCGCCGGCGATCATCGTCAGCCACGCGTTCTGGCAGCAGCGGCTCGGCGGCCGGCCCGACGTGCTGTCGCAGGCTATTGAAATCAGCGGCCGGCCGCGGCCGATTGTCGGGGTCGCGCCTCCGGGATTCGATTTTCCGAGCGGCACCGCGCTCTGGATGCCGTTCGCCGCCGACGACAAGGCCTGCGGCCGTGGCTGCGTCTACGCCAATGTCATCGCCCGGCTCGCTCCTGGCGCGTCGGTGGAGGCGGCCCGCGCCGAGCTGACGGCAATGGCGGCCTCGCTCGAGACTGCCTATCCGGACGTCAATGCCAACATCACTGTGGACGTCTCGACGCTCCTCGATCGCACCGTCGGCGACGTCAGGTTCGCGCTGCTGGTGCTGCTCGCGGCCGTGGCGATGGTGCTGCTCATCGCCTGCGCCAACGTGGCAAACCTCGTGCTGGTCCGCGGCGCGGCGCGCCAGAGTGAGCTCGCGGTGCGAACCGCGCTCGGCGCCGGGCGGCGCGGCCTCGTCTCGTACCTGCTGACCGAGAACCTCGTGCTGGCCATTGCCGGAGGCGGCGCGGGCCTCGTGGTAGCCGCCTGGGGCGTCGATTTGCTGCGTTCGCTCGCGCCAGCCGACCTGCCACGCCTCGACGAGATCCGGTTCGACGCCCCGGCGTTCGTCTTCGCGCTCGCGCTCGTCGCCCTCACCACGCTGCTCTTCGGCCTCGGACCGTCGCTGCGCCTGTCACGCGTTCCTCTGGTGCGCACGCTCGGCCAGCGCGGGACGGTCGGCGGCGACGGCGGAAGCAGCCGCATGGCGCTGCTCATCGCCGAGGTCGGACTGGCGGTGATGCTGGCGCTCGGCGCCGGGCTGATGGTCCGCAGCCTGGCGGCACAGCAGCGGATCGACCCCGGGTTCCGATCGGAAGGCATCACCACGTTCCTGGTCGCGCTTCCGCCGGCGCGATACGCGGATGATCGCGTTGTCGCGACGTTCGATCGGCTCGACGCCGAGCTCTCCGGAGCGCCTGGCGTGGAAGCCGTCGCGCGCATCTCCGGCCTGCCGCTCGGGCCGAGTGAGAACGTGCAGTCCTTCACGCGTGTCGATCGGCCGGCGCCCGAGCCCGGCCAGGCGCCGACCGCGCTCTATCGAGTCGTAGACGACAAGTACTTCAGGACGCTGGCGATCCCGATTGTCGACGGCCGCTCGTTCGAGGCCTCCGATCGCGAGGGCGCACCGCAGGTGGCGATCGTCAGCCGCCGGCTTGCCGACACCTTCTTTCCGGGCGAGAGTCCCGTCGGGCGTTCGATTCGGATCAGCGGTTCCGATCCGATCCAGATCGTCGGCGTGGCCGGCAACGTCCGATCGCAGCAGCTGCAGGCAGATGCCGATCCCGAGATGTACGTGCCGCACGCCCAGCTGCGCACGCGAGCAATGACCTTTGTCGTCAAGAGCGGGCTGCCATCGGGGCAGATGCTGAGCGCGGCTCGGGACATCGTCCGGCGCCTGGACGCGCGGCTGCCGCTCGTGTTTCCAGGCTCGCTCCGCGGGCTCGAAGACGCGGCGCGGGCCCGGCCGCGGTTCTACCTCGCGCTACTCGCGGTGTTCGCAGGCCTCGCCCTCGTCCTGGCGGCGGTCGGCATCTATGGCGTGGTCGCCTACGCAGTGACGCAGCGAACGCGTGAAATCGGCGTGCGCATGGCACTCGGAGCGGGCCGCCGCCAGGTGCTGAGCTTGATGATGTGGTACGGGCTGCGGCCATCCGCAGTGGGCATGGCGGCCGGCCTCGGCGGTGCGCTCGCGGCGACACGGTTGCTGCGCGGCCTGCTCTATCAAGTGGAACCGACCGATCCCCTGACGTTTGCAGCGGTGAGCGCGGGGCTGCTTGCCGTGGCCTGCGGCGCGTGCGCACTGCCGGCGTGGCGCGCGAGCAGGGTTCCGCCGGCGGTGGCTCTCAGGGGCGAATAACTGTCAAGGCAAAAGGCAAAAGGCAGAAGGCAGAAGGCAGAAGGCAGAAGCCTCACGCGAGCGTGACGATCTCGTAGCCGGCCAGCGATGCGCCAGCGACCTCGATCCGGGCCAGGGTCACTGGCAGCCGGAACCGCCGCGGCCCGGCGCTGCCCGGGTTCAAGTAGAGCACCGGACCGCGATACTCAGCTGACGGCTTGTGCGAGTGGCCGTAGATCACCGCGGCACAGCGGTCGTCGATCGCCGCCGGATCGAGCTGCGGCAGCTGGTGCAGCACGTAGAAGCGCGCCTTGCCGGCCGAGACCCACGCTGCCGGGGGCAGCGATCTCGCCCACGGTTCCTGATCGACGTTGCCGCGGACGGCGTGCACCGGGGCGAGGTCCTTCAACGCGGAGAGGACGTCGGGCGATCCGACGTCGCCCGCGTGGACGATCAGGGCGCAGCCCGCGAGCGCCTGGACCGCCTCGGGCCGGAGCAACCCGTGCGTATCCGATATGACGCCGACGAGCATGGCTCACATGTTACGTCGTTGCCGGCAGGCCGCATATGATCGTACGGGCATGGCCACGCCGGCACTCACCTCGCCCTTCCAGCTCGCGCGCCGCGCCGCGCGCATGAATCCGTCGGTGATTCGCGAGATCCTCAAGATCACCGAGCGGCCGGGCATCATCTCGCTCGCCGGCGGGCTGCCATCGGCCGAAACGTTCCCGGTCGACGCAATCCGCGAGGCGACCGCGCGCGTGCTGCGCGACTCACCGCGGGAGGCGATGCAGTACGCCGCCAGCGAGGGCTACGGACCGCTGCGCGAGTGGGTGGTCGACTATCTCGGCGCGCACCAGGCAATGCGCGTCACCGCCGCGCAGGTGCTGATCACCAACGGATCGCAGCAGGGCCTGGACCTCGCCGCCAAGGCGCTCATCGACGCCGATGCCCGCGTGCTGGTTGAGACGCCGACGTACCTCGGCGCGGTGCAGGCGTTCACTCCGTACGAACCGGCACTCGAAGGCGTCGCTTCCGACGAGGAAGGGCCGGTTCCCGACGCGCTCGCCGCGGCTGCGCCTGGCGCCCGGTTCGCGTACCTGCTTCCGAATTTCCAGAATCCGCGCGGTCACGTGTACAGCGAGGCCCGCCGGGCCGCGCTCGTCGACGTGGCGCGGGCCGCGGGCCTGGCGCTCGTCGAGGACAACCCGTATGGTGATCTCTGGTACGACGCGCCACCGCCGACCGGCCTCGCGTCGCGCTGGGCGGACGGCGTGCTGTATCTCGGATCGTTTTCGAAGGTGCTGGTCCCGGGGCTCAGGCTCGGCTACGTGGTGGCGCCGTCCGCGCTCTATCCGAAGCTGCTCCAGGCCAAGCAGGCGGCGGATCTTCACACGGCGATCTTCAACCAGCGGATCGTCCACGAGGTGTTGAAGAGCGGCATGCTCGACGCGCACGTGGCCTCGATACGGACGCGCTACCGGGCGCATCGCGACGCGATGGCCGTGTCGCTGGACCGGCACATGGCGGGCCTGGCCACATGGACGCGGCCAGTCGGCGGCATGTTCTTCTGGCTCGAGCTCAGCGGTGGCGTCGACGCGATGGCTGTGCTGCCGCAGGCGGTGGAAGCTGGCGTCGCCTACGTGCCCGGAGCGCCGTTCTACGCCCAGGGAGGACGGCCGGATACGCTGCGGCTTTCGTTCGTGACCGTGCCGCCGGAGAAGATCGAATCCGGCATCGCCGCGCTCGCCGGCGTGCTCCGCCAGGCCTCGGCCGGCGTCCGCTGATCGGAGGCGGGCCGCGTCCCATAGCTCTTCATAAGGGAGCGAGCGGAGACGGGTATGATCGAGGTGGTTTCGTGCCGCCGCCTCACACCACCACGATTCTTGCCTCAGGCCCGTCACGATTCGCCGAGCCTGCCACCACGCGCGAGCGATGGCGGGGTGGTGTCTACCTTTCCTTCACCATCGCGATCGTCACGCTCGTCATCCTCGCGATCGTCTTCGATCAGTTCGCGGCTACCGGCGTGCTGCTGGTGGCGTTCCTGTCGTTCTTCCTCGCCTACCTCCTGGCCCCGGCGATGGAGCGCCTCCGTCACGTCGCGGCGCGCGGCGGCCGGCCGCTCTCGCGCGGGCTCACCGTGCTGGTCATCTATGGCGCCATTGCCACCGCCACGTTTCCGCTCTGGGCGTTTGCCGGCGAGAAGCTGAACGCCGCGATCGGCCGCATGCGCGTGCTCGTCCCCGAGCACACCGCGCGCTTCGTCAACCAGCTGCACGCCGCCGAAACGTGGCACGAGGGTATCGGCCTGCCGATGGCGTTCAACGGGCCGCTCGGCGCGGCCTCACGGAGCGTGACCGGGAGCGTCGAGAACGAGGCGCGGAAGCTCGCCGACGAGCTCGTCCACATCAAAGGACTTGTGCCGTGGCTCTCCACGGTGCCGGTCGCGGCGTTCCTGCTGCTCACCAGGTGGGGGCGCTTCCGCCAGTCCACTTCGCGCATGCTGCCGACGCCGCATCTCCGCTGGCGCGGCGACGAGTTCCTGCGCGACCTGAACGTGCTGCTCGCCGCCTACACGCGAGCCCAGACGCTGTCGGCGCTAATCGTCGGGTTCCTCTGCTGGATTGCCTTCGCGGCGCTGCGCCTGCCATATCCCGGGACCCTGGCGCTGGCCGCCGGCTGCCTCGAGATGCTGCCGCTGGCCGGACCGCTCATCACCGCGGTGGTCGCGACCTCGATGGCCCCGGATCGCGCGCTGTCGATTCTCTTCGTGCTCGGCGGGTTGCGGCTGTTGCAGGATTACGTAATCTACCCGCGGCTGATCAGCCAGGCACTGCATCTGCATCCGCTCGCGGTGGTCCTGGCGATCTGGGCCGGGGCGGCGCTGGGCGGGCTGGTCGGCGTCTGTCTCGCGGTCCCGGTCGTGGGCACCTTGCAGGTGACCCGCCGTCACTGGCGCGAGTATCGCGACATCGAGGCGCTCGTCGCCACCGCCGGGGCGAGCGACTCGCCAAACGCCTGACGGGCGGCAAGCGAAATCGGCACGCCGATGAAGAACATGTGCACGAGCACGCCCGTTATCCAGATCGCGGGCGGCGGCGACGGGAACACCCCGATGCGCGACAGCGGGATCACCACGTAGTTCATCACCAGGTAGACGGACACGCCGTAGACGGCGCCGGTCGGGACTGGCCGGCGGCGCAGCGCGGGCCAGAGCGCGGCCGCGATGAAGAACGCGATCGTGATGAGCAGCGCGTTCAGGTAATGGAACCCGAGTCCGGCCAACGCCATCGGCGTGCCGCCCTGGTAGGCAGCCGCGCCGAATGCGCCCGCCGCAACCGAGTGCAGGATTCGGGTCGGCGCGACGCCGCTCCGAAGGTACGAGAAGACGATTGCGTAGAGGATGTCGAGCGTGCCGGCGACGAGCCATCCGGTCAGCAACCACCGTGCGGTTCGGCCCATGCGACGAAGGATACGCCATGCCAGCTCATTAGCGCGGCGAGTCATCGTTGCGTAGAGTGCGCTTCGGCCACGCGTCAGGGACGAGTGCCAGCGCCCCGTGACGAGTCTCGGAACGGAGCCGCACACATGGTGGTACTGCAAGACGTCGTGACGCGAACGCGCGTAATCGTCGTGACCGCGCTGCTCGCGCTGCCGGCGGTATCAACAGCGGCTCTCAGGCTCGAGCTGGTGGCGGGCGGCTTCACGAACGCGGTCGCATTCGTGCCCGATCCGCTCGTCTCGGGCACGTTCCTGGTCGTGCAGCAGGACGGCCTGGTTCGCGCGTGGTCGGACGGAGCGATCCGGGATGAGCCGTTCCTCGATCTCCGGCAGGTGGTCAGCCGCGGCGGCGAGCGCGGTCTTCTGGGCCTGGCCCTTCCACCCGATGCTGCCGAGTCCGGTCGTCTTTTCGTGAACTTCACCAACCGCGACGGCGACACGGTCGTCGCCCGCTTCGTCCGGCGGCCGGACAACGCGCTCGTCGCCGATCCGCAGTCGCGCTTCGATCTCGTGTGGCCCGACGGCCGGCGAGTCATCGAACAGCCGTACGCGAATCACAATGGCGGGAATCTCGTCTTCGGTCCCGACGGGTTTCTCTATATCGGGCTTGGCGACGGCGGTGCCGGCAACGATCCTGGCAACCGCGCCCAGTCGCCGGACACGCTGCTTGGCAAGATGCTGCGAATCGACGTGAACGTGCCGCTCGACGATGCACGCGGCTACGTCGTGCCGCAAGACAATCCATTCACTCACCGAGACGGCGTGCTGCCCGAGATCTGGGCGTTCGGATATCGCAACCCGTGGCGCTACAGCTTCGATGATCTCGGAGACGGCGCAAGCGGCGCGCTCGTTGTCGGGGACGTCGGCCAGGACGCGCGCGAGGAGATCGACCACGAACCGGCGGGCTCGGGCGGACGCAATTACGGCTGGCGCCAGCGTGAGGGGACAATCGCGACCGCAGGCGTTCCGTTGGAACCGGTGATGTTTCCGCCGTTTGTCGAACCGATTCTCGATTACGGTCGTGGCCGCGGCCAGGCAGTGACCGGCGGCTATGTGTATCGCGGCACGGCGCTGCCGGCCATCTACCGCGGACGGTATTTCTTCGGGGACTACGGCAGCGGCCGGGTCTGGTCGGTCATGCTCGACGTCGATCCCGACACGCGCGAGGCTGTCGCTGCCGACGAGCAGGAGCACACCGGCGAACTCGGTGGCTCGCGGCCAGGGTTGTCTTCCTTCGCGCGCGATCTCGCGGGCGAACTGTACCTCGTGACGTTGGGCGGCGAGATCTACCGCCTCTCTGCCGACGAACGCGAGCAGCCGGGCGGCGAGCTCGATCGCCGCGGCCGTCCGCCCGCACCGTGACGATTGTCACAATCATCTCGCGCGAACGATCTCTGACACGAAGTTCAGGCGCCGGTCAGCCGACGGACAGGTGACCACTCGTCCAGTACTTATAGGTACGAAATTCGCCCTCCCCCACCGGGGCGGGTCGTGGAGGTCATCATGACATCAGTCAAAACACCGCTTTTGCTCGGTTCGCTGCTGCTGTTCGGCGCGGCGCCGGCAATGGCCGCCGGGCCGTACGTCGTCGTCAACGTGCCGTTTCCGTTCACGGTTCATGATCAGGTGATGCCGGCCGGCCAGTATCGCGTCGAGCGCGCGGACCAGGATCCGACCGTGCTGGTAATCAAGGGCGAGCACGGCGTGCACGCGGCCGTGATCACGCGGACTATCGAGGCCAACGGCGAGGACCCTGCGGGCGAGCAGAGCGCGCTGGTCTTCACCCGCGACGAGCACGGCGGCTATCGCCTGAAGGACGTCTGGGAAGATCGGCTCGACGGCCAGGAACTCGCGGGACGATAGGCACGGAGGTTCGAAGCCCGCAGGTTCAAAACACGCCGGTTCAAAGCACGCAGGTTCAAAGCACGAAGGTTCAAAGGCACGTAGGTTCGGGCGGGAATATATAATCCGCGCGGCCGCATGGCGATCGCTCCCGGAACCCGTCTCGGAAGTTACGAGATCGTCGCGCTCATCGGCGCGGGCGGCATGGGCGAGGTCTATCGCGCTCGTGACGCTCGCCTCGAGCGCGATGTCGCGATCAAGGTCCTGCCCGCCCACCGGACTCAAGTAAGCGTCGACTCAACGCTGGCGAAGGGCTGACAGCTCGTCGAGACGCCTCTCGAGAAACCGCCGCTCCGGTTCCTGCTTCACCAGCTCCAGCGCCCGCGTGTATGACGCGCACGCGTCGTCGATCCGTCCGAGGCGGCGGCACAGATCCGCACGCGCGGCATGCGCGAAGTGATATTCCGCGAGCTCGCCGCGGGCCAGAATCTCGTCGATGAGCGCGAGGCCCGCAGCCGGGCCATCGCGCATGGCGACGGCCACCGCGCGGTTCAGCCCCACCACCGCCGACGGATCGGCGCGCAGGAGCACGTCGTACAGCGCGACGATCTGCCGCCAATCCGTCGCCGCGCCGGTGGGCGCCTCGGCATGTACTGCGGCGATGGCGGCCTGCAGCGTGTAGGGGCCGAAGCGTCGTGAGGTGATCGCGCGCTCGACCAGCGCGGAGCCTTCAGCGATCACTGCACGATTCCATTGCGATCGGTCCTGGTCGGCGAGGAGCACGACGGTCCCGTCCGGCGCCGTGCGCGCCCCGCGTCGCGATTCGTGGAGCAGCATCAGGGCCAGCAGGCCCAGCGCCTCCGGTTCCGGCAGCAGCTCGACGAGGAGCCGTCCGAGCCGAATCGCTTCACTCGAGAGCTCGCCGCGAACCAGCGAATCGCCCTCGGTGGCGGAGTACCCCTCGTTGAACACGAGATAAATCACCCGCAATACCGAGTCGAGCCGATCGATCAGCTCGGAACGGGCCGGCACCTGATAGGGGATCTTCGCGTCGCGAATCTTCGCCTTCGCCCGCACGATCCGCTGGGCAATGGTCGGCGCGGAGCTGAGGAACGCGCGCGCGATTTCCTCCGTCGTCAACCCGCAGACTTCGCGCAGCGTCAGCGCCACCTGCGCGTCGGCCTTCAGCGCCGGGTGGCAGCACGTGAAGATCAGGCGCAGCCGATCATCCTCCACGTCATCGGTCTCGGTAATGGGATCGGCGGCGGCGGCATCCTCCAGCTCGCGCGCCAGCGCCGCCAGGGACCGATCGAAACGGGCCCGCCGCCTGGCGGTATCGATGGCCTTGAAACGGCCGGTGGAGACCAGCCACGCCCGCGGGTTGGCGGGCACGCCGTCGCGCGCCCACTGTTCCACCGCGGCGACAAAGGCGTCGTGCATCGCCTCCTCGGCCCGATCGAAATCGCCGAGGAGCCGGATCAGCGTGGCCAGGACGCGGCGCGACTCGAGGCGGTAGATCTCGTCAACGGTCGCGCGCGCGTCCATGCCGGCTCAGTGATTGAACTCGACGACCGGCCGGACCTCCACGGAGCCGAACCGGGCGGAGGGAATGCGCGAGGCGATCTGGATGGCCTCGTTCAGGTCCCTCGCATTGATGAGGTAGAAGCCGCCGAGATACTCCTTCGTCTCCGCGAACGGGCCGTCGGTGGTGGACAGCTTGCCGTCCCGCACCCGGACAGTGGTTGCGGTGGACACCGCCTGGAGGGCCTCCCCCGCCTGGTAATGGCCGGAGCTCCTGATGTCCTTGGTGAAGGCGAAGTATTCGCCCATGACGGCGTCGGCTTCGGGCTTGGACATCTTTGCCCAGGTTTGCTCGTTGTCGTAAATCAGGCACATGTAACGCATCGAATCCTCCGGTTCCGGCATTGAGTGGCGGGTCGCCCCACCGAATCAACGTCTACAACCACTAGTCGTCGGCAGTACGGCGGATTCGACAGCCCGTTACCGATATTCAACATGGACGTGTCGGTTTCCAGGAACCGGCGCGTATGATGATCCCTTCGTTTCTGGCGGCGAACCAGGCTGTCTTTTAATCCCGATGGTCGGACGCACCATCTCCCACTACAAGGTCCTCGCGCAGCTCGGAGCTGGCGGCATGGGGATCGTGTATCGAGGGGAGGATACCCGGCTCGGCCGTGAGGTGGCCATCAAGTTCGTCGCCGAAGACGCGTCCATGGCCGACCAGGCGGTCAACCGCCTCCGCTCCGAGGCCCGCGCCGCGTCGGCACTGAACCACCCCAACATCTGCACCATCTACGACATCGGCGAGGACGAGGGCCACCCGTTCATCGTGATGGAGCTGATGAAAGGGCAGACGCTCCGCGAGCGCCTGGCCGCCGGTCAGCTCAAAATCCATCACCTTGTCGACATCGGCATCGAGGCCTCGGATGCGCTGCACGCGACGCACGCCGACGGCATCATCCATCGCGACATCAAGCCCGGGAACATCTTCCTGACCGAGCGCGGTCACGTGAAGATCATGGACTTCGGTCTCGCGAAGATCACGCCGCGTTTTGCGGCGGGTTCCGGCACCACCTACGCGGCCCCGGAGCAGACCGGCGCCGGGATCACCATCGGCACCGTCTCGTACATGTCGCCGGAACAGGCTGCCGGCGAAGAGCTCGACGGCCGTACCGACCTGTTCTCGCTCGGCGTCGTCCTCTACGAGTGCGCGACCGGGCGTCACCCGTTCCCCGGCAAGACGTCGGCGGTGATCCTGGCCGCGATCCTCAACCGGACGCCGGTGGCGCCGGTGACGATCAACCCGGAGCTGCCGCTTCGGCTGCAGGACATCATCAACAACTGCCTCGAGAAGGATCGCGAGCTGCGCTATCAGTCAGCGGCCGACCTGCGGGCCGATCTGAAGCGGCTGCGGCGGGATCTGGAGTCCGGTCACTCTCGCACGCTTGAAGTGATGAGCGCCTCGCGCCTCGCAGAAGAGGGTGCGGAGCACAGCGAGTCGGTTGGGGTGCGGAGAAGCAGCGGCGTTCCCTCGGCGCCGCCGCGCTCTTCATTCCTCCCGGGCGCCGTCGCCGCGGTCGTGGCGGTGGCGCTCCTGGCCGGCGGCTATGGGCTCTGGCGCAGCCGGGTTCGTCCGCCCGCGAGCGGGCAGCCGGCTCCCGCTGTCACCGCGCCGCAAATTGCGACCAGCCTGTCCCTGGCGCGCTCGAGCCTCGACGCGCGGAACTATCGGGCCGCGGCAACCTACGCCGACACGGTGCTCGAGGCCGAGCCCGGACACGCCGAAGCTACGCGCATCCGCGACGAAGCGCGTACGGCGCTGGCCCAGTTCGACGAAGCCATCGCCGATGCGCGCAATCACCTGGCACGTGGCGACACGCAGTCGGCGGCCGCCAGCCTCGAGAGCGCGCGGGCGATCGATCCGTCCGCGCCGACCGTCACCGAAGTTGCGGCTCGCATCGAAGAGGCCGTGCGCCAGCGCGAAGCCGCGGCCCGTCAGGCGTCGGCTCGGCCGCCGCAACCCGCACCCACCAGCAAGGAGCGTGCGCCCGGCCGTGCGCTGCCGCCACCGCCGGCCCCAGCGCCGACCGCGGGCTCACCGTCGATCACCCCGCCAGCGATCGAGCCTCCGTTCACACCGCCGGCTCGAACCGAACCCTCGCCCTCGACGGTGACCGCCGCGCCGCCGCCGGCACCATTGCCACAGCCAGCCGCGCCCGAAACGCCGCCGATCGCGCCTCCATCGGCGGCGCCGCGCTCCGAGCCGCCCAAACCCGAGCCGTCTCGCAGCGCCGAAACAACGCGATCGGGGCCGTCTCAGGAGGAAATCGACGATGCTGCGATTCGTCGTGTGATCGTCACCTACGGCCGGGCGATCGAGACGAAGGACATTTCGCTCTTCAAGTCGATCAAACCGAACCTGTCGGCAGACGAGGAACGCCGCCTCCAACAGGGCTTTCGCGCCGTCAATTCCCAGCGGGTCACGCTCACCATCGCGTCGCTCGCCCGGCAGGGCGACAGCGCCGCGGTCGTGGTGCAGCGGCGCGACGTGCTGGATGTAGGAGGCCGACGCCAGACCGTCGAGGCACGGCAGACCCTGACGCTCGCCCGCGCCGGCGGCGGGTGGATCATCACCGAGATCCGTTGACGTTCCGTGGAGGGGAGGAGATGCGCATGCTCGGACGCACCATGCTCGTGATCGCGCTGATTGCCGCAACGGCGCGAGCCGCCGCCGCCCAGGACCCGTACAACCTGTCGGCGCCCGTCCCGAACCTGGCGACGATCTTCACCAACATCTTCGGCCCGAACGGTCTCGTCGTGGACAGCCTCGCGACCCTGCCAGGCGAAGTGTCGCATTCGGCGCATTTCAACAGCGACTTCCAGTTCAACTTCGGCCAGTTCGGCACGGCGCTGGTCAGCCAGCTGGTGAGCGTGCCGCTGCCCTCCCCAGGCGGCGGCTTCACGTTCGAGTTCGATCCGTCACTCGGAGTCTTCCAGCGGACTACTCAGAGCTTTGGGCCAATCCTCGCGGAACGGGCCGAGACGATCGGCGCGCGCCGGGTCTCGGTCGGCTACGCGTTCCAGCGCTTCACCTTCGATTCGGTCGAAGGTATCTCGCTCAGCCAGGTGCCGGCCGTGTTCACCCATGACAACGCGCAGCTGCTCGGCGGCCGCGAAGACGTCGTGACGACCGTGAACTCGATCACCGCCGACGTCAACCAATCCACGCTATTCGTCACGATGGGTGTCTCCGACAAAGTCGACCTGTCGCTGGCGGTGCCGGTCATCGGCGTCAACCTGCGCGTCGTTTCGGCGGCGCACATCCAGCGCCTCGGTACCACCAATCCGCTCACGCACTTCTACCGCCAGGAAGACGGCGAGGTCGGCACGGATCGCTTCTTCACCGCGATTGGCAGTGCCGCCGGCCTCGGCGACCTGATGATCCGCATGAAGGCGAACGCGTTCACCAGACCGAAGAGCGGGCTGGCGTTCGGGGTCGACGTCAGGCTCCCGACCGGCGACGAGATGAATCTGCTCGGCAGCGGCACCACTGGAGTACAGCCGTTCGCGATCTGGTCCGGTACCTTCAAGACGGTGTCGCCACACGTGAACGCCGGCTACCGGTGGAACGGATCGAGCGTGCTGGCCGGGAATCCCGCCACCGGCCAGTCCGGCGACTTCCCCGATCAGGTGGGCTACAGCGCCGGCGCCGACGTGGCGGTGAACCCGCGCCTGACGGTTGCCTTCGACGTGCTCGGGCGCTACGTGATCGACGCGGAGCGGCTGCGGTCGGAGACCTTTCACGCGCTCGACGGGCACTCCACGTTCCCGAACATCGTCTTCGCGCGCGACTCCTACAACGCGGTGAGCGGCTCGATCGGCCTCAAGGGCAACCTCTTCGGCCGTTTCCTGATGGACGTGAACGTGCTGTTCTCGCTCGACAACAACGGGCTGCGCGACAAGGTCACGCCGCTCATCGGGCTCGAGTACAGCTTCTGATCGCCCCATGATCGTCCACGACAGCCACTGCCACTTTTTCTCGCGGCGCTTCTTCGAGGCGCTCGGCCGCGAGAAACATGGCCTGGTCGGCGACGCCACGGCTGAATCGGTGGCCCGTGAACTGGGCTGGGAGGCGCCAGGCGAGCCGCTCGCGCTCGCCCGCCGCTGGGTGGAGGAACTCGATCGCCACAAGGTATCGCGCGCGGCGCTGATCGCGAGCATGCCGGGCGACGAGGGGTCAGTGGCTGAAGCGGTCGCCGCCCATCCGGATCGGTTCACGGGTTTCTTCGTGAACAACCCCGCCGCGCCGGGCGGCCTGGATCAGGCGCAACGCGGCCTTGCTCTGGGCGGAATGCGCTGTGTGTGCCTGTTTCCGGCGATGCACCGCTATCGACTGGACGACGAGCGCGTGGTCCGGCTGTTCGAGCTCGCGGCAGAGCACGGCGCGGTGGTTTTCGCGCACTGCGGCTATTTGTCGATCGAAGCGCGGACGCGAATGGGCCTGCCGACGATGGTCGATCTCCGCTTCGGCGATCCGCTGGCGCTGGCGGTGACCGCTGGACGCTTTCCGCACGTTCCGGTGATCGTGCCGCACTTCGGCGGCGGCTTCTTCCGCGAGGCGCTGATGGCGGCGGAAGCCTGCCCGTCGATCCACTTCGACACCTCGAGCTCGAACGGCTGGATCAAGTTCGTGCCCGACCTGACGCTTGCCGACGTGTTTCGCCGCGCGCTCGCCGTCCTCGGGCCGAATCGCCTCGTGTTCGGGTCCGACTCGTCGTTCTTCCCACGGGGCTGGCGCAAGGTCGTTCACGGCGCCCAGCAGGCGATTCTCGACGAGATCGGCTGCGAAGACGACGCCTGCCGGAAGATCTTCAGCGGCAACTTCGAGCGCCTGTTCGGGGCGTGACCGGCGGAGCGGTCAGCGCGTGCTGCTGCGCGCGATCTTCGTTTCCCTGAGCGTGATCCGGAGCGACGAGGCTCGGCCGACGTCGCTGCTGAAAAAGCGCTCCTCGGCCTCGTAGCCGGCCTTGGTCACCCGGATACGCTTCGCGCCGGGCGGCAGGTAGGGGATGTCCAGCGGTGTCGTTCCGTAGCCGACGCCGTTGATCGTCACGCCGGCGCCCTCCGGCTGCGTGATGATCCTGATGCGCGAACTCGACGGCGCGTCTTCGCCGTCGGTCGATCGCTCGAGCGGCGCGGCGGCCGTGTGCGATACGGGCACCACAACTGATTGGCCGTTTGCGCCGATCGCGCCAGCGACCGGATCTCGCGTGGTGGCGTCATCTGTCCCATCGCGTCCGCGCTCCTGATCGAGCAATTCGTAGGTGACCGAGACGGTGCCGTTCGCGTCGGCGGCGCGCGGCGGCGTGGGTGTCCAGAGCCACAAGGTCAGGAGCGAGACGAGCGCTGACGTCCCTGCGGCGGTTGCCATCACCGAGAACCGCGGGTCGCGCTCGCGGGGCTCATCGTGCGGCGGTTCAATTCGATTGTCCGAGCTGACGGGGGATTCCGGTGGCGTGTCCATGCGTGCGATCCGTCCGTCGCCGGATTGTGACGCATCCTTCGCGTAGAAGAAAGCTCATCCGTACAGTCTCAGGCGCTGCCGAAAACGGACGGATGTGTCCGTCACTGGTAATGCCCGTTCCCTCGGGGCAAGGAGGCGTGCCGTGACCGAATCAGAATTGACTTTGCTGATTGGCGCGATCTCCTGGCTGGCGGCGAACCTGGCCGCCCTGGTGCGGCTGCGCCGCCGGTGACGCAGCCGCCGTTCATCGCCTACTCGAACCGCGCGTCGTCCGCCGAGGGCCCGTACAAAGACGGCACCTTGGCGCCCATCAGCCGCAGGTATACCGTCATCTGCCCGCGGTGGTGCGCCCAGTGATTGATCGTGTCGCGGATCATCTCGTGCCGCGGATGCTCGGAGACGACCTTGCCGCCGGCCAGAAGCCGCCATGGAGTGAGCAGATGGGCCTCGCTGGTGTCGCGCAGCACCTGCTTCGCTTCGTCAGCCGCAGAGTCCAGCGCGGCGACGTATTCGGCGCTCGTCTTGGGGCTTGGCCACTTGTGCGACGAGCCGCCAACGGGCGCAATGTCGAGCTCGTCCTGCCGAAGCATCATGGTGATCCACATCGGCATCGTCGCCACCATGGTGGCGAGGTAGCCGAATTGCATCGATCTTTCGTGCGGTTTCCAGTCGCCCTTGCCGTCCGGAACGTTTTCGAGGGCGCGACGGCTGCGGGTGGCCTCGCGGTCGAGCTCGGAGACGAACAGGTTGTTGATCTGCATCGGGATGTTCTCGCAGAGGCCGAGGGTCAGGCGCAAGCCCATCCTTGCCAACGGGCTCAGCGGCGGCGTTCGCGCGCGATCATCACCTCGGTGGACTTGATCACCGCCAGCGCCTCGTCGCCGCGCTTCAGCTTCAGCTCGTCCACGGCATCCTGCGTGATGATCGCGGTCAGCCGCTGCTCGCCGATCCTGAGGCGCACCTGGGCCAGCAGGCCGTCACCGCGGACCTCTTCGACGATGCCGCGGAGCTGGTTGCGGCCGCTGATGAGGACGCTCGCCCCGGCGGCGGAACTGCGCGTCGTCCCGGACTTGCGCGCTTTGGCACGTGGGCGAGTCCCGACAGGTACCGAGAGGCGCGCGGTCGGTTCCGCCGGTAGGGTTGCCGGTCCCGCGGACCCCGCCAGCAGGAGCCGCTGCACCTCGAGCTCGGTCAGGCGATGGTGGCCGCCGCGCGTGCGCACGGTGCGGACGGCGCCGTCGTAAATCCACTGCTTGAGGGTGGAGTAGCCGACGCCAAGGCGGTCGGCGGCGGCGCGGACGGTGAAGAGCGTGCTCATGCAGCCGTCCGTAATCGTAACCGAATCCGACTAGAATTGGCGGAAGTCGTGATTCGAATTCTGGCAGGCCTCGTTTTCGTGTCCGTCGCGATTGGCGGAGCCGCGCGTCCGCCGCGGGCTCAGCCGCTCACCGTCAGCGCGGCGTCGAGCGTCGCCGACGTGCTGAACGACGCCGGCAAGGCCTGGTTGGCGGTCGGAGGCGCCGGTGTGTTGGTGAACGCCGGCGGCTCGAACGTGCTCGCGCGTCAGGTGGCGGCGGGAGCCCGTGTCGATGTGTTTCTCAGCGCCGACCGCGCGCAGATGGAGGTGGCGGAGCGATCCGGGCGGCTCGCCGCAGCGCCCCGCGACTTGCTGTCGAACACCCTCGTGGTTGTCGTGCCGCCTGGCGCCGCGCGCAAGCCGCTGGTGCCGCGCGATCTCGCCGACGCCGGTGTCACCCGCATCGCGCTCGGCAACCCGGACAGCGTTCCCGCAGGTGTCTACGCGCGCCAGTGGCTGGAGCGCGCCGGCCTCTGGGACGCGGTGTCGAAGAAAGTCGTTCCGACGATGAGCGTTCGAGCCGCCCTCGCCGCCGTCCGCAACGGGCACGCTGATGCGGGCGTGGTGTTCGCCACCGACGCGAAGACGACGCCCGATGTGCCGGTGGCGTACTCGGTGTCGGCCGCCGAGGCTCCGCCGATCCGCTACCCGGTCGCGGTGGTGAAAGGGCCGCGCGAGGCCGACGCGGCGCGCTTCGTGGACTTCCTGTTCTCGCCGGCGGCCCGCGACATCTTTGAGCGGGCCGGCTTCGGCGTGGTCGGAGCGCCGTAGTTCGTGGAGCAGGCTACCCTCGGCATTGCGGTCTTCACCACCGTGATGGGCGTGCTCGCTACGCTGCTCGCGCTGCCGGCCGGCATCGCGGCGGCGTGGGTGCTCGCGCGGCGGACGTTTCCCGGCAAGGCAGTCGCCGAGACGCTGCTGGCGATGCCGCTGGTATTGCCGCCGGTCGCCACCGGGTTCCTGCTGCTCCAGCTCCTTGGCCGCAACAGCTTCGTCGGCCGGGCCTTCGACAGTCTCGGGGTGCCGATCGTCTTCACCTGGAAGGCGGTGGTGATCGCCATGGCGGTGATGAGCTTTCCGCTGATCGTGCTGACGGTCCGCGCCGGGCTCGAGCAGGTGGATCGCCGCTACGAGCAGGTTGCCGCCACCCTCGGCGCCGGACCGTGGCGCGTGTTCCTCACCATCACATTGCCGCTCGCCGCCCGCAGCGTGGTCGCGGCGGCAATCCTCGGGTTCGCCCGCGCGCTGGGCGAATTCGGCGCCACCATCGTGATTGCCGGCGGCATACCCGGACAGACCCAGACGCTCGCCGTCGCCATCTTCAACCTGACCGAGGCCGGCCGCGATGCCGAGGCGAACCGGTTGCTGCTGGTGTCCCTGGCGCTTGCGTTTGCCGCCATGCTCGTCGCGAACGTGGTCCAGCGCCGGAGACCGATCGCGTGATCACGATTGCCTTCGACGTGAGCCTCGACCAGGGCGGGTTCCGGCTGGAGCTGGCCGACGAGGCGCAGGTGGAGGTAATGGGCCTGTTCGGCCCCTCGGGCAGCGGCAAGACCTCGCTCCTCGAGGTGATCGCCGGGCTGCGCCGGCCGTCGCGCGGCCGGGTGGTGGTCGGAGACGAGACCTTGGTCGATACCGGCCAGCGCCTCGACCGGCCTCCGCATCAGCGCCGGGTCGGCTACGTGCCGCAGGACGGCGCGCTCTTTCCGCACCTCGACGTGCGACGCAACGTCATCTACGGCGCCAGCCGATCCGACTCCCATCTCCAGTCTCCTGGCTCGCGTCTCGATCACATCACCGCGACGCTCGATATCGCCCAGTTGATGGGCCGCCACGTTCGGGAGCTGTCGGGAGGCGAGCGCCAGCGGGTGGCGATCGCGCGCGCGCTGATGTCATCGCCGCGGATCCTGCTCCTCGACGAGCCGCTCACCGGCGTGGACCGCAATCGGCGGGAGCGGATTCTCCCGTATCTCCTGCGCATCCGCCGCGACCTGCACGTGCCGCTGGTCTACGTCACGCACGACGCGCGCGAGCTCGCCGAGATTGCCGATCGGGTGCTGCGGCTCGAGGATGGCCGGCTCGTGGCCGCCGGCAGTGCTCCGTCCGTGCTTGGCCCGCAGTCCGCGTGACACCTGCCAAAAGAAACCACGAAGATCGAAGGACACGAAGGACGCGCGAAGATCCATTAGGGGGTCACGCACGTTCTCTACGAGGCAGCGCGGACTACCGACTTTCAAAGAAGATCTTCGTGCCTTCGTGGTTTCATTCAGCCCGGCGTTACGGGGCGCGATCATCGACTTGTGGCTGTAGAGGAGACTCGCGAAGAATCGCTTTGGCGGGTGTCATTCAAGATTCTCTATGGACGGCAGCCTGACTTCTGCCTTTCAAAAAGAGTCTTCGTGCCGGCCTTCGTGCTCTTCGTGCCTTCGTGGTCTCTTTCGACGGCAGGGCGCTATCTGGTGAAGGCGACCGTCCGTGCGTCGTCGGCAGCGGCGGGGCGGAAGGGCAGGCGGACGGTGAACGTCGTGCCCTGATCGAGGCCGGCGCTCGCGACGGTCACGTGTCCGCCGTGGCGCTCCGCCAGTTCCTTGACGATCGACAGGCCGAGGCCGAGCCCTCCGACGGGGCGCCACTGTCCGGCGTCGGCCTGCCGGAACCGTTCGAAGACGTGCGGCAGGAAGGCAGGCGCGATTCCCACGCCCGTGTCGCGCACCTCGATCATCAGGTCGTCTTCCGCGCGCCGGACCTCGACATCGACCGTGCCGCCCTTGGGCGTGAACTTGATCGCGTTCGCGAGCAGGTTGGTCACAATCTGCTGGGTTCGCGCCGGGTCCAGCATCACCGGCTCGTCCACCAGCACAGCATCACGGCAGGTGACGCCGCGTGCGTGGGCGGCGGGCCCGAGCGCGTCGAGCGCGTCTTCGATGATCGGCCGAAGCCGCGTCGGCTCCGGCTGGAGCCGGAGCTTGCCGGTGATGATGCGGGAGATGTCGAGTAGATCCGAGGTCAGCTGCCCCTGCAGCTGCGCGCTGCGTTCGATTGCGGCAAGCGCGCGCTGCTGCTTCTCGTGCGACAGCTGACCGGAACGGAGCAGGTGAATCCAGCCGAGCAGCGCATTGAGCGGCGTCCGCAGCTCGTGCGAGAGCGTGGCGAGGAACTCGTCTTTCAGCCGGTTGGCTTCCTGGGCGGTGCGATAGAGCTGCTCGTTTTCGCTCGCGAGCCGGCGAAGGCGGTCCTCGGCGAGTTTGAGCTCGGTGATGTCGAGGAACGCCCCGACTGCGCCGCGCACCTTGCCTTCGTCATCGAACAGCGGAGCCGCGTACTCGTACAGCGTCCTGCGCGAGCCGTCGGCGTGGACCACGTCGAGCTCGACGTTCTTCACTTCGATGCCCTCTCGCGCCGCCACCTGAAGAGGGAGGTCGCTGGCAGCGACCGCAGCGCCGTCGCGCTCGACGCGGAAGGGCGGCCGTTCGGCGGCGGGCGCCGAGAGCGACGCGTTGGTGCGAGGGTCGATCCGCAGCATCTCGGCGAAGGCGGGGTTGACCCGTATTTCGCGGCATTCGGGATCGGCGGCGACTCCAATTCCGAGCGGGGTGAGGCGGAACAGCGCGTCGAATTCCCTGGCTCGGCGCTGGACGTCGGCCCGTGCGCGGGCGAGGCGATCGGCGAGGACCGCGATGCCGACGCCGATCGCAATGTAGAGGACGAGCGGATACGCGTCGTCTTTCAGCAACTCGAGAGAGAATTCGGAGCTGCGGAAGAACAGCTCGGCAGGAATCGCGCCGAGGAACGTTGCAAGAAGCGCCGGCAGGAACCCGCCCGCCAGAGCGGCGACCAGAATCGGCGGCACGAACAGCAGGAACCGGATGCCGGCGCCCGGAGCCAGCGGCTGCAAGGCGAAGCCGATGGCTGTGGTGACGACGAGCGCGCCAAGCGTGACGGCAAGCGCCGCTGCCCGGCTCACCTCTAGGCCTCGATGAGTGCGGCCGATGCACCCACCCAGCGCAGGCCCTTGTTGTGATCGACGCCCATCATCTTGCCCCGGCCCATGCGCAGCAGCGGCAGCACGGGCCGCAACTGTTCGGCCCAGACGTACATGATCCGGATCTCCACCTGGGTCGGGCCGTGCGGCGTCTCGATGAGCGGCGTGAACGCGAGCCGCTCCTGAAGGATGTAATTCATCCGCTCCTCGGCCGGGATGGCAGCGATGTCGGCGTCGGTCGGACCAAACACGATGCCGCCGCCGGCGAACGAGTAGAGCGGCTTGAGCACGTAGTTCTCGCGATCGTCAGGCAGCTCCGTGAGTTCGTGCAGGAACCAGGTTTTCGGGACCACCCGGTGCTGCAGCCACGGAATGGAAAACTTGCTGATACGGAAGTACCAGGCAGGGTGGCCGGCCCACTCGACGTCCAGGTCGTCGCGATAGTCGAAGGCCAGCTCGACGCCCTTGCGATCGAGCTCGTCTGGGATGACGCGGTTGTAGATGCGCCGAATCCGCGTCAAACGCCCGTCGCGATCGTAGAAGAGCTGCCGTCCCTCGCGCCTCACGGCGGCCGCGTCCACGGCCCGGACCCCCCACGCCTTCTCCGTGACCGCGAAGTCCGGCCAGGTCTTCTGCCAGCGCGGCTCGATCTCCATCAGCACGACTTCCTGCGGATCGTGCTCGCCGACGACAACGCTCCGGAGGAGGGCGTCGTAGGTGGCGGCGGTGTGACCGCCGAGGAAGATGTCCAGCGAGGCTGGAAGGCGGAAGGCGGTGCGGTAGGCCTCGGCGAGTACTGGCTGAAGCCCGTAGAGCGAGGGGAAGGCCTGAAGCTCGACGAGTTTCGGCTCGATCCGACCTTCGGGCGTACGGACCAGGCCGAAGTCCACCTGGACGAACCGTGGGACGGGATCTTCGCCGGGGCCGGTAAAGCGCTCGGGGACGATCTGGTCGGCTGCGGCCATGGCCGCGGGATTGCCTTCGAGCTGCCGGACCAGATGGGCCCCGGTCTGCGCGAGCCCGTCGATGAAATCGCGGGTAAAAAAGCAGGGCGTTTCAGAAATGGGAAACTGCGGGGCGCTGCCGGCGGCCTCCGTGAGGATCGAGAGCAGCCGTTCGTACTGCGTCTCGCTCCACGCCTGGTTGAACGCTTGCCGCCGCGCCGCGATCATCTTGTGTTCTGCCTTCTGCCCTTGGCCTTCTGCTTATAGACCGGCCTTTGTCTCCTCAACCATATACGCAACGACCGCCCGGAGATCGTTGGTTTCCGAAAATACACGCAGTTGCCGGTCGGCGCCGGTGCCGCGCTCGAGCATCTCTCGGACGTAGCTCACTTCCGCCCGCGAATCGAGCTCGTCGAGCACATCGTCAACGAAGTCGAGGTACTCGAGAATCAGGTGTTTCTCTTCGACTTCCTTCTGGAGGCCGAAGTCGATCAGCTTGCCGGCGATCCCGTAACGGGATGCGCGCCACTTGTTCTCCATCAGCAGCGAGCGGCTGTATTCGCGGTACGCCTGGTTGCGGGCGTGCAGTTTGTACAGCTTCGCGACCGTCGCCTGGATGAGCGCGGCGATGGCGAGTGTCTCGTCGACCCGCAGCGGGATGTCGCAGATGCGGATCTCGAGCGTCGAGAAGAACGGGTGCGGCCGCACGTCCCACCAGATCTTCTTCGCGTTGTCGATGCAACCGGTCCGGACCAGGAGGTTGACGAAGTTGTCGTAGTCGGCCCAGCTCGAGAACGTGTCGGGAATGTTGGTGCGCGGGAACTTGTCGAACACCTTGCAGCGGTACGATTTCAGGCCGGTGTTCATACCGAGCCAGAATGGCGAGTTGGTGGAGAGCGCGAGCAGGTGCGGGAGAAAGTAGCGCACCTGGTTCATCATCTGGATGACTGTTTCGCGGTCTTCGATGCCGACGTGGACGTGCAGGCCGAAGATCAGGTTCGATCGGGCCACCAGCTGCATGTCCTCGACGACCTGCAGGTAGCGCTCGTCGGGGTAGATGTCCTGCTCGCGCCAGTCGGCGAACGGATGCGTCGCGCCGGCGACCAGGAGCAGCCCGTTCTTGTTTGCCAGGTTGACGATCGATCGCCGGAGGTTGACGAGATCGGTGCGGGCCTCGCGAATCGAGCGGCACACGCCGGTGCCGACTTCGACCACCGCCTGGTGCATCTCGGACTTGACCCGCTCGTCGAGCTGCCGCTTCCCCTCCGCCATTATCTGGGTGTTGATGTGGGAGCGCAGATCGTAGGTGTCCGGGTCGAGCGTCTGGTACTCCTCCTCGATGCCAATCGTGAAGGTAGGTGTCATGGGAGGGTGTCCGCGTCCATTGGCGAATGAAGAATGAGGACTGACGATTTATTGAACGAATTGTCGATTGATGATCGCCGGACTTATTGAAGTATTGGGGCGCTCCCGTTCGATGCCAGCGAGCCAATCAGACAATGACGGAATCGAGCATTCATCAATTGACCAATCCGGCAATGAGGCAATCGCCAATCTAACGACGCAATGCTGCAATCCCCGGATCGTCAATAGATCGTCAATCCTCAATCGCCGATGGATACGCGCAGCTCAGCCTAGCCGCGCAACATCGCGGACCAGCGGTACTCCATTGGCGCGGGCGCCGCAGCAGCCTTCTTGACGGCAAGCTCGGCGACGGCGTTGACGACCCACTCGAAATTGGCCTGGCCCACCGAGTGCAGGTCGGCGTCCGGAGCCGGGTTCATGAAGTCGATCGCGTACGGGATGCCGTCCTCGCAGGCGAACTCCACCGTGTTCAGGTCGTAGCCGAGCGCCTTGCACAAGGTGAGGGCGTCCCGTTCGACGCGATCCAGCAGCGCCGGGTCGTAGGCCGGAGGGTTCCGCACGTAGCGCTCGTGAAATGGCGACCGCGGATCGTAGGGCATGATGTGCACCTTCTCCTGCCCGACGACGTAGCAGCGGAAGTACTCGTTGAAATTGACGCCTCGCTGGAGCGTCATGCACAGATCGCGCGTGGCGTCGTAGGCCTTGAAGAACTCCTCGGGGGTGTTCACCTTGTGCACATCACGCCAGCCGCCGCCGTCGAACGGTTTGAGGAAAGCGGGGAAGCCGACGTACTTGAAAATCCCTTCCCAGTCGAGCGGGTAGTGCAGGTTACGCATCGACCGGTCGGTCGTGCCCGCGGGGTGCTCTTTGTGGGGAATCACCACGGTCGGCGGTATCGCGACTCCGAGCCGGGTGGCCAGCGCGTAGTTGAAGAACTTGTCGTCCGCGCTCCACCAGAACGGGTTGTTGATGATCCGCGTGCCCGAGAGGGCTGCGTTCTTCAGCCACGCCCGGTAGAAGGGAATGTCGTGCGAAATGCGGTCCACGACGACGTCGTAGCCGCACGGCTCGGCCATGCGCGCCGCGCCGGTCTGCACGAATTCCGCGGTGACCCCTGGCACCTCCATGGCGTTGATCCGCTCGACGAGCGCGCCAGGGAAGGTGTTCTCCATTCCGAAGAGGACGCCGATCTTGGGCATAGGGCAGGCTCTAGGCTTTAGGCTCTGGGCTCTAGGAAACACGGCCCAGGTCTTCATCAGCTTAGTGCAGCGCCCGCTTCATGCCTAGAGCCTAAAGCCCAGAGCCTAGAGCCTTCTAGGGCAGATACGCCGAGGCCATCGGGCGCCAGTCGGGCCAGTCGTGCTTCGAGTGGTTCCAGACGTGCAGGCTGTGAGGGATGCCCTTGGCCGAGAGCAGGCCGGCGAAGTGCTCGTTGGCGCCGCGGCAGATGTCGTGATCGCCGGTGGCGAGCACGAACTTGTTCCGCCGGAGCTGATCGAGATAGTAGGGGTCGCCGAGGCCGGGCAGGAATGACGTCGGGTCCAGGAAGTAGCAGTCCTCGTCGAAGTAGCCGTCGAGGAACCGCCGGACCTCGAACGCGCCGCCCATCGTCACGCACCATGTGAACGTGTAGGGATGCCGCAGCGCGAACGCCATCGCGTGGTAGGCGCCGAAACTGCAGCCGGTCACGCCGATCGTGTCGCGCCAGGTCAGGTGCCGAATCAAGGGGACGACGTCGTTGAGGATGTAGTCCTCGTACTGCAGGTGCCGCAGCACCCGGTGCCGCGGGTGCGCGCGCCGGTTGTACCAACTCTCGCCGTCCACCGACGAGATGCACGCGAGCCGCAGCTGCCCGTGGGCGAGCTTGCCGCCGAGCGCGCCGATCATGCCGCGGTCCTCGAATTCGTAGAACGCGCCCATCGACGTCGGAAAGACGAGCATCGGCGGCCCGTCGTGGCCGAAGAAGAGCAGCTCCATCTCACGCTGCAGCGAGCCCGAGAACCAGCGATGGTATTCGCGATGCATAGCCTCGAACCTCGAGAACCCCGAGATCCTATACTGGAGCCTCGCCTCGATGACCGCGCCGGCACCCACCCTTCGACGCCACTCGCGGTTTGCCTCGGCCTTCCTCGACCTGAAGCGTGACCTCACCGTCTACCTCCCGCCTGGCTACGAGCAGAGCCCCGATCCGCTGCCGGTCCTGTACATGCACGACGGGCAGAACCTGTTCGAGCCCGACCGAGCGCACGTCCGCGGGCAGCACTGGCGGGCCGGCGAGACGCTCGACGAGCTGATCGCCGAGCGGTTGGTCCCGCCACTGGTCATCGTGGGAATCGACAACACCGGGACGTCACGAATCCACGAGTACACGCCGACGAAAGACTCGCGCCTCGGCGGCGGCCTGGCCGGCCGCTACGGCCGCTTCATCGTCGAGGAGGTGAAGCCGTTCATCGATCGCACCTACCGCACGCGTACCGATGCCGCCGGCAGCGCGCTGGCCGGATCGTCGCTCGGCGCGCTCGTGTCGCTGTACATCGGCTTCACGCACCCGGGTGTGTTCGGGTCGATCGCCGCGATGTCGCCCTCGGTCTGGTGGGACCGGCGCATGATTCTCTCGACCATCCGCCGTACCCGCCCGCGTCCGCCGCTGCGCATCTGGACCGACATGGGCACGGCCGAAGGCCGGCGGGCGCTGGACGATGCGCGGATGCTGAAAGCAGCGCTCGTCGGGGCGGGGTGGACGCCTGGCGCCGACCTGCACTACGCCGAATACGAAGGCGCCACTCACAGCGAAAGCGCCTGGGCCGCGCGTTTCGGCGCGGTCGTCAGGTGGCTGTTCGGCCGTGGCGCATAATGGCGCAGCATGACGACCGGCCGCGAAGACGGCGTGCGGCTCACGTTGGCCGGCGCGGCCCTCGCCGGCGTCACCGTCGCGCTGCAGCTTCTTGCGGTCTCGAGCCCGTCCACGGTCTCGACCACCTACCTGCTGATCGTGCTCGTGGTCGCGACAACCTCCCGCCTGCGGGTCGCCGTCATCACATCGATCGCAGCGATGCTCTCCCTGAACTTCTTCTTCCTCCCGCCCATCGGTAATTTCACGATCTCCGACCCGGAGAACTGGGGCGCGCTGGTGGCGTTCCTGGCCGTCAGCCTCGTCGCCAGCCACTTGTCGTCGGTTGCGCGCGAGCGGACCGAGGACGCCCTCGAGCGCCGCAACGAGGTGGCGCGGCTTTTCGATCTCGGCCGCGACGTGCTGCAGATCTCCGACAGCCCAGACGCCTTGACCGTCCTGGCGAGAGCGGTGGCGCGGCGGTTCGATCTCGAGTTCGTCGCCGTGGCGCTGCCGCGCGACGGGCAGTGGGACGTGCACCCTGCCGGACCGCTGCAGGTTCCGCTCGACACGCGTGAACTCGCGTCGGCATTCGCGTCCGCGCAGACCTCGCTCGAGTTCGACGCCTATTCGAGGACCTACACCGGCCACCGCGTCAGCGTTGTCGACGGTCGCGAGGTCCGGCTGGTCCCGCTGCGCGCCGGGACCCGGCCGATTGGCGTGCTCGCCGCGGCCGAGCGGCCCGTCGAGCCTGGTACGCTCGATGCCCTGGCCGGCGTCGTCGCGATCGCCGTCGAGCGGGTGCGGTTTCTCGGCGAGCTCAAGGCCGGCGCGCTGGCACGACAGGAAGAGCAGTTGAAAACGGCGCTCCTGGCTTCGCTCAGCCACGATCTGCGGACGCCACTCACGGCGATCAACGTTGCGGCGAGCAATTTGAAGGCCGGAGAGCTGTCCCCGGACGAGCGCCGGGAGCAGAGCGATCTGATCCTCAGCGAGTCGGGACGCCTGACGCGGCTGTTCGAGAACGTGCTGGACATGGCCCGCATCGACGCCAACGCGGTGACCAGCGAAACGCGGTGGACGCACGTGTCGGAGATCGTGGCGGCGGCACGCGACCAGGTCGGTCCGGCTCTCGATCGGCACTTGGTGGATGTCGTCATCGACGGCGATCCCATCGTCCAGCTCGATCCGCGTCTCACCGCGTCAGCGCTGGCTCACCTGCTCGAGAACGCGGCGCAGTACACGCCTCCGGGAGCGGCGGTCCGCATCTCGGCGGTGGTCGACGAACGCGGGCTCGTGCTCTGCGTGCGGGATCACGGGCCGGGCATTTCGTCGGCGGACCTGCCCCGACTGTTCGAGCGTTTCTATCGCGGGGCCGAAGGGCGGTCGCGAACCTCGGGAACCGGGATGGGGCTGTGGATCGTCCGCGGCCTGCTCGCCGCCGGAGGCGGCCGGATCTGGGCCGAGAACTGCAGCGATGGAGGCGCCCAGTTCACGATGGTGATACCCGTGGCGGTCAAGGCCTTCCAGGCCGACGCCCTCTCCTCATGACGGATCGACCTTCCATCCTGCTCGTAGACGACGAAACGGCCATCCAGCGGGCAGTCGGACCGCTGCTGCGATCCCGCGGCTTCGACGTCACCACCGCCGGCACCGGCGCCGCCGCCCTGGCGGCGTTCGCGGAGCGATCCCCGTCGCTGATCGTGCTCGATCTCGGCCTGCCCGATTTCGACGGCGTCGAAGTCTGCCGGCGGATTCGCGCGACCTCGCCGGTGCCGATCATCGTCTTGTCGGCCCGCGGCGCGGAGGCCGACAAGGTCCGGGCGCTCGACAACGGCGCCGACGACTACGTCACGAAGCCGTTCGGTCCCGAGGAGCTGCTGGCGCGGATCCGCGTCGCGTTGCGGCGCGTGGCGGCCGAGGAGGTGGACCAGGCCGGCGCGCTCACCCTTGGCGATCTGACGATCGATTACGACCGGCGTCTCGTCCGGCGGGGCGACGACGAGATTCGGCTTACGCCGAAGGAGTTCGACCTCCTTTCGCTGCTCGCGCGCAACCACGATCGCGTGCTGACCCACCGCGTGATCCTCAAGGCCATTTGGGGACCCAATGCGGTTGAGCAGCCCGAGCACCTCTGGACGCTGGTGGCGCAGCTTCGCAAGAAGATCGAGCCGGATCCGGCGCGGCCGCGCTACGTGCTGAGCGAGCCGTGGGTCGGTTACCGGTTCGTCACCGAAGCGAAGTAGGTCTTCAGGAACTTTTCAGGTACTTCTTGGCCCGGTTTGAGGCGGCGGTTCCTAGGCTGTACCGATGGACCGTCGAGGCAAGGCGACTGACGTCGGCCGACGTTTTGATCCGTCACGCGCTGCCCTGGTAGGCATGATCCTCATCGTTGGCGGGGGCGTACTGTGGATCATCACCGTCGCACCGCTGGTCGTACGGTCTGCCCTCACGATCGGACTGGCGGCAGCCTGGTGCCGCTGGCTCGAGCACCATCCCGCCGAGCCGCCGGAGGTGGCCGGACGCGATCAACCTGACGAAGCTACCGGGTCGCGCTGAACGCGTGTGACTGCAGCGCCTCCTGGAGCGCGCTCAGTTCGGCCTCCGCTTCGGCGGCCGCCGTGCGTTTCCTCCCCAGCGCGAGCGCGAGAGCGCGAACGTTGCTGTTGCGCCGGGACAGGTCGAGAATCTGCGCATGGATGCTCATGAAGCGATCGAGTGCGGCACGGGCTTCGGCAAGCGGGCCGCTGTCCTGAGGAGCGTCCTCGGCGATCGCATCCAGCGCCGTTCTCACGCGTGCCGCCGCCGCCGTCATCTGCGCTTCGAGGTTCGTCATCTCGGCGTCATCTGCTTCGGCGATGTGCCGGGGGTAGAGCACGCGAATCTCCAGTAGCGATGCCCATCCACGCGCGGCCTGCTCACGGGCTGAGTAGGAGCCAGAGTCTGAAGCCCCTGCGGCCGCGGCTTCGATGGCGCGGTGAAACGCCTCGGCCGCGTCTGACGACGGCCCGAACGACAGGCGCTGTGCTTTGACGTTCGTGTTCTCCAGGACCAGCGAGAGGACGTCGTCGTTCAGCCGGCGATATTCCTCGAAGCGGGGCCTGAAGCCGTCCAGCCGCTTCAACTCGATCCGGTAGGTCAGCGCTTCGAGCACCTGCTGGAGCTCGGGGATCTGCCGTTCGATGGCCGCAGCCGCATCCCTCGATTCGTTCGCGGCCTCGGCGGCAGCCTTGTCGTCGGCCGCCATCACGGCCCGGTTTCCCGCCTCGATCGAGTGCGCGAACGCCGCGTGGAGCGCCGACGTCTTTGCCTGCGAGTCCAACTGCTGCGTCATTGCCGCCGGGCGATTGCAGGCGGTGACGCCGCCGGCGAACACGACCAATGCAGCGGCGCCGGCGGCGCCCATACACGCCGGCATTCGGCCCCTGCCTTTCATATTCAGGCCCTCTCGATTCAAGCTACGTCCGGCCCGCCAGAGGAAGGCCTCAGGACTTCCTGAAAAGTCCCTGAGAATGGACACGTCGCCAACCGCCGGTTCTCAGTCCTTTCTCAGGAACATCTTTGTTGGGTCTCAGGCGGCGC
>DATJFF010000326.1:0-7192 GCA_035495795.1 Vicinamibacterales bacterium | reverse complement strand
GACTCAGACGCCACCCTTTTCCGCGATCCACTTCCACTGTTCGTCTGTCACGGGCATCACCGACAGGCGGGGCAGCCGCACCAGCGGGAAATCGGCGAACGACTTCACCGCCTTCACCTCGGCGAGCGTGACCGGCTGCTTGAGGGGCTTCTCCGGCACGAGGTCCACGACGTACAGCTTCCCGTCCTTGTCCTGGGGATCCGGCCGCGGCGCGCTCGCGACCTTCGCGATCCCGACCACTGCCTTCTCGTTGCCGGTGTGGTAGTAGAACACCTTGTCGCCCGGCTTCATCGCGCGCAGGTTCTTCTGCGCGACCGGGTTTCGTACGCCTGACCACACCGTCGTGCCGTCCTCGACGAACTGCGAGAACGGATAGTTCGCGGGCTCTTCTTTGACCAGCCACTTCATAGGCGTTTCACGGTACACGAAGTAGGCGTGTTCTGCCTTGTGCCTTGTGCCTTCTGCCTTCTGCCTTGTGCCTTCTGCCTTTTGCCTTTTGCCTTTTGCCTTGTCTACCGCGCCCCGCCCAGGGCCTGCAGTTGGCGGCGGGCGGCGGGATAGAGGGGATCGTCCGCGGGCACCTGCTCAAAGAGTTTGCGAGCTTCGGCCCGCTGCTGTTGGGCGGCGCGGACCAGGCCTAACAGGAAGGCCGGGCGAACGGCGGCCGGGTCCAGCTCACGGCTGATCCGGAGGGCGTCGGCGGCGTGGACAAGGTCGCCGTTCAGCAAGTGAACCAGCCCGAGATCGGCCTGCGTCGGGGCGTCGTCTTCGTGCATCCGCGCCTGCTCGGCGAACTCCGCGCTCACTCTCGCGAATCGGGCGCGATCCGCGGGCGCCGGCGGCTGCGTGGCGCCGTTGATCAGCGACACGAACGCCGAGAGCCGCACCGCGCGTCGCGGGTCGTCCAGCGCGCGCCAGAGCGAGGGCACACCGCCCGGCCGGGTGAGGCTCGATGCCGCGACCACCCGGAGGATAGGAACGTCGGCGCCGAGCGCTGCAATCAGCGCTGCCTCGGAACGTGGGTCGTCGTAGCGCCGCAGGTAACCCAGCGCGTTCGCCTGCGTCAGCGGGCCTTCGTCCGCATTTGCCGCGATCGCGAGCAGGTCCTCCAGCACCGTGGGGTCGCCGCGGCGGGCGGCCGAGAACACTCGCGCGCGCTGCACCATGCGGGCGCGCCGGTTTGCCGGCCACCACCGGGCGACGGCATCGGCCGCCCAGGCGGCGGGACGGTCCGCGTGACACTCGGCGCAGGCGTTCGGAATCCCGAGCGCCACCGTGTTCTCGGGCGTCGGCAGGCTCATGGAATGGTCGCGGATCTTGGCCTTGATGCTCAGCACCGCTCGCGGCATGTGGCAATCGATGCAGGAACTGCCGGCGCTGGCCGGCGCGTGGTGCGTGTGTGCGGCCACGTCGGTGGCCATCGTCTGATGGCAGCGCGTGCAGAGCGCGTTGTTGGCTGGCGCGAGCTCCGGGTGCTGGTCCACGTCGGGCCGGTGCGCGTCGTGACACGTGATGCAGGTCGCGCCGCCTTTCAGGAAGCAGCGGCTCTGCCAGAGACCGAGCGCGTCGTTCGAGAACCGGCGCGGCCGGCCGTCCGCCCAGTAGACGGGATCCTGCTCCTTGCGCGGCGTGTATTCGAGCTTCGGCACGAAGAAGTCGTAGTAGTCCTCGCCGGCGCGGAAGCCGGGGGCGACCGTATCGCGCAGCGAGTGGCACTGCGCGCAGATCATGCTGGCCCGCTGCGGGTCGAGCGACGAGGGGCGGACGATCGCGCCGGGGCCCGACCCGCCACCGGCGTCCTGCTGCATCACGTGAGCGTCGCCAGGACCGTGGCAACGCTCGCACGAGGTTCCGAAGTCGGTCCAGCTCGTGGCATACGTGCGAGACGCCGTGGAGTAGTGATTGTCCTGGCGGCTGACGTGGCAGCCGACGCAATGCTTGTTCCACTGCTGGACCGGGTTGGTGTCCTGTTCGTCGGGCCGGATGATGTCGCGGCTGTCGAACCACTCGCGCCGCTGGACGTCCCAGGTCGGCGGCAGGACCACGATCCGGCCGTGATCGATGGTCGTGAGGTAGTGCTGAATGCGCCGGTTGCCGAGCGTGTAGTCCACGCGGTGCTCGACCGGCCGGCCGGTGAGCGACGACTCCGTGATGAACAACTGTCCGCGCGACGCGCGCAGTTCGTAAGGGCGGCCGTTGAGGGTCAACCGGGTGCGCGAGAAGTCGCCGAGCGCCGTCTCGGCGCGCGCCGGCTGGATCATCCGGCTGTGGCGGCCGGCGGTCCACGCCGCGTAGCGCTCGGCGTGGCATCGGCCACAGGTTGCCGCCCCCGCCGTCACGGGCTGCGCGGCCGGCGCGGTCCGAAGGTCCTGACCGGAGGTTCCGGCCCGGGCCGCCGAGGCGGCCACGGCCATCGTCCACCCGAGCAGCAGCGCGGCGGCGAGCGTGGCGGCGCGTGACATCAGCTGGTTCCGGCTGGAGACGGCCGAATTTTACCCCCTCCGTTCGCTCCAGTCGAGCATCCGTCAGCCTGTTGATCCGGGCCGTAACCGCCACAAATCCGGTGAGTTCGGGGCAAATGGATGCCCGCCTCCACTCCACTCGCCCCAACGGTTCGCCCCAACCCTTGTCACCGGTTGTCTTGCAGTCCGGGCGCCTGAGGGGCTAGTATCCGCGCCAGACCGACAACTGCAAGTCTTTCCGCCGCCCGGGCCGCCGGCACGCGGCCACACCACTCCCGGGTCTTCTGGGGTGGTAAGGGCGGGCTGTACGCCGACGTGCCTTCGTGAACCGCTCTTCTTTTCGTTGGGAGGTTCGTATGGGATGGAGGATGGGCCGATGGGTCATCGCACTCGCGATCGGGGTGCTGATGGCCTCGCCCGGGTACGCGCAGCTTAGTCAGGGCCGGCTAGCCGGGGTCGTCACCGACGCCCAGGGCGCGGTCCTGCCAGGGGTCACTGTGACGGCAACGTCGCCGTCGCTGATCGGCGTGCAGACCACCGTGACACAAGCCGACGGACGTTACATGTTCCCGTCGCTGCCGTCCGGCACCTACAAGGTGTCGTTCGATCTGGCCGGATTCAAGAAGGTCGAGCGCGACAACATCGCTGTCGTGCTCGGACAGACGTTCTCGTTCGACACGACGCTGGAAGTCGGGACGTTGACCGAGAGCGTCACGGTCACCGGCGACTCGCCACTCGTGGACGTGTCGACGACCAAGATCGGGACGAACTTGAAAGGTGAAGAGCTCATCGCGGTGCCGACCTCAACGGACGTGTGGGGAGCTCTTTCGATGTCGCCCGGCGTGCGCATGGCGGGCTTCGATGTGGGCGGCAGCCACAAGAGCCAGCAGTCCGGATACGAAGTGTTCGGCGTCCAGAGCCAGGCGCGAACGGTCTCCGACGGCGTCGACCACACCGAGGGCGTGGGCGGCACCGGGTTCTACGAGGACTACTACGCCAACGAGGAAGTCTCGGTGAGCGCGCTCGGCAGCGACGTCGAGATGAACTCGGGCGGCGCAGCGATCGTGACGACGATCAAGAGCGGCGGTAATACCTTCCGCGGACTCGAGCATCTGAGCTACGAGCCCGGCTCGTTCGTCGGCTCGAACGCCGACCCATCGTCCATTCAGAGCAAGGGCTACACCTGCCCGAACAACGCCGAAGGGCAGCCGCAGTGCGACAACCCGAACCTGCTGTTCTGGGAAGGGCACCTGGATCTCGGCGGTCCCATCAAGCGCGACAAGGCCTGGTTCTACGGTGCCTACAACCACTTCAAGATCGACAAGCAGGTCGCCGGCATCAGCCGCGACGTCGCGACCGACCTCGGGATCTTCGACAACTACACCGCCAAGGGCACTTGGAAGCCGAGCACGAACAACACGGTGATCGGCTACTTCCAGCAGGGGCGCAAGCAGAAGCCGAAGCGCGGGCTCTCGAACCTGCTCCCGCCCGAGTCAGTGCGCGCCCAGGACAGCTACTCGCGGATGTACAAAGGCGAGTACCAGCGCGTCATCAACGACCGGACCTTCTTCAACGTCAACGTCGGAAACTTTACGCTCGACTGGCCAATGGTGGTGCAGGTCGATCCCGCCCAGCGTCCGCCGCAGGTGTTCCGGGCGACGAACGCGGTCGCCGGTGCCGGGTGGAACGCATTCAGCTCGAACCGCAAGAAGCCGCAGTTGAAGGCACAGTTGACTCACTATCTGCCCAACAAGGGCGGCAGCCACGACTTCAAGTTCGGGTTCGAGGTGTTCGAGGACAATTACCGCTACGGTCACAACGGGCGTTCCGGGCAGATCCGCTACTCGTATGCCGGCGTCGACGCGAGTCAATCGCCTGATCGTATCCGGTTCGTCGACACTGGCGACCCGGCGGGTTACGGCACGGACTGGACGGTTGGCCCGACCCTCGATCGGCATTACTCGGGCTATGCGCAGGACCGCTGGTCGCCGAACGAGAGGCTCACGTTTACGCTCGGCGTCCGCCTCGACAAGCAGCGGGTAGGCTACGGCGACGCGGTCCGGAAGCCGCTCATCACCGACGTGCTCGCGGACGGGTCCCGCATCTTCCCAACTGAAACCACCGTCGCGGGTCAGACCCTCGTCAACAACACCAACGTCGCGCCGCGGCTCGGCGTCACCTACGACCTGACTGGCAAGGGGCGGACGGTGCTGAAGGCGTTCTACGGCCGGTACTACAACAACATCGCCGACAGCTTCACCGGCGCCAACCCGGGCGGCCAGGCCATCGCCGAGTACAACTTCCTCGACCAGAACCACAACGGCCGCTACGACGGGCCATCGGAACTGGGTACCGAGCGCCTGCGTACAGGCGGCACGGCGACGAGTGTCGATCCGGGTTACAAGACGCCGTCCGCCGAGGAGATCAGTGCGTCGTTCGAGACCCAGTTGCCCGGCGAGTCATCCGCCCGTTTCACCTACGTCCGAAAGAACATCAAGGATGCGGCACCCTACTACGTGACCAATGTGGTCCCCGCCTGGCTCGGGCAGAATACGATTCCCGTGACCCGGACGATCGAGGGAGAGACGTTCAACCTGGTCGACGTGCCCGATAGTCTGGGCGACCAGTCCGCCCAGGTCTACCAGAACTTCCCGGACGGGACGTTCAATTACGACACAATCGAGTTCGCCTACAACAAGCGGGTGAGCCAGAAGTTCTTCATCAACGCGAGCGCCGACTACCTGTGGCGCAGCGACTTCCGCTCGCCGCTCGTGTCGAACGGCTACGACATCTCGACGTCGCCGCTCAGCGCCGACCCGATCGGCATCAACTATTACGTCTACGCCAACCCGGCCGTCCAGCCGCGCCAGGAGACGACGGCCTACCACATACAGTTCCTGGGCCGCTACGAACTGCCGGCCGAGATCGGGTTCTCCGCAAACTACCGCTACCAGAGCGGGTATCAGTACTCGAGGATCATCCCGGACTGCGGCTGTCTGAATCTCTCGAACTACGGCGCCGACTTCTTCGTCGAGCCGCTCAAGAACAACCGCGCGGACAACGCCGGGCTTCTCAACTTCCGCGTCGACAAGAGCTTCAAGGTCAGCTGGGCGAAGATCTCGGCGATGCTGGACATCTACAACGTGACCAATGCCGATCCGGTCACGAACTTCAACTTGAACAGCGGTTCAGGGTACAAGCGGGTGATTGCCACGCTCGACCCGAGAGTGTTCCAGATGGGATTCCGATTGGAGTTCTAGTCAGGAACTAGGAATCAGGAACTAGGAATCAGGAGAGGGCGGTCCGCTTAGTCGGGCCGCCCTTTTTTGATCTCCTGCGCGCGCCGGATGTTGTCGCGCGCGTCCTGCAAATCCGGCCGCAGCTTCAACGCCTGCTGCCACTCCCCGATCGCGCGATCGAAATCGCCCTGCTGCGCGTAGGCCACGCCGAGGCCGTTGTGGGCGTTGGCCATGCTGGGATCGAGCTCGATGGCTTTCGACAGGGCCTGCTCGGCCTCGATCCACTTCCGCTCGGTCAGGAACAGCGACCCCAGATTGTTGTACGTGGTCGAAGAATTCGGCGTCACTGAGAGCATGTGAGCGAACATCCGGTGCGCATCTTCGATGCGGCCTATCCGCGTGTAGGTGATGCCGAGCTTTTCGTAGACTTCCATCTCGGCCGGGTTCACGGCCCGCGCTGCCTCGAGGACCTCCACGGACCGCTGCAGGTTGCCGGCCTCCTGCAGGTAGCCGCCCAGCGCCGCGAGCGACGCGGCATCGATCGCGCCCGCTTTTGACGCCGCCTCGAGCGTGTCGATCGCGAGGGGCAGTCGGCCCGTGTCCCGATACAACTGCGCCAGCCGATCGTAGGCGACGATGAAATCAGGGCGGGTGGCCACGATCTGCTTCAGCAGCCGCTCCGCGTTCGCGATGCGGTTGGCCTTGAGCGCGACCAGCGCATCTTCCAGCATGTTGTGCAGTCCGATGAGCGTCTTCGGATCGTCGGCGTCGGTGGCGCGCCGTGTCGCCGGGCCCGCCGGCGCCGACAGGTAGCCCAGCGATCGCAGCCGCTGTTCCGTGTCCTTGTCCACCGGCGCGGGCGCGAGTGGCGCGCCGGCGGCGCGGATCGCGGTGAGCCGCCGCACCAGTTCCGCTCCGTCCGTCTTGCGGCTGGCGATCAGGTTCGTGCGTTCGCCGGGATCGGCGGACAGATCGTACAGCTCCGTGATCGGCAGGTCGATCAGCTTGAGGCCGCCGTGAACAACGCCGGTGAGCGGCGCCCATCGTCGCGTCAGGTTCGCGTTGAGCGCCTCGAAGTACACGCCGACATCGGAGAGCACGCGGCCATCGCGCGCGGACTCCCATAGGCTTCGCCCGTTCGGTACCTCACCCTGAAGACCGATGAGCGCGAGCACCGTCGGCATCACGTCCACCAACTGCGCCGGCCCCCGGAGCACGCCCGGCTTGACGACCCCGGGCGCCCAGAAAACAAGCGGCACCCGCAGCGTGGAGTCGTAGGCGAACAAGCCATGCGTCCGCTCCTCGTGGTCGCCGAGCGACTCACCATGGTCGGCGGCGACGACGACGAGGGTGTTGGTGAGCCGGCCCTGGCGCTGCAACTGCTCGAGCGTCGCGCCGAGGCGGGCATCGGCGTAGGCAATCTCGCCTGAGTAGAGGTCGCTCGCGAACCGGGTGTGAAAGGGCTCGGGAGGCGCGTAGGGCTCATGCGGA
>DATJFF010000325.1:0-6330 GCA_035495795.1 Vicinamibacterales bacterium | reverse complement strand
TCATGAAGAAGGCGAAGAGCAGAAACGCGCCGCTCTCCAGCCGGTGCAGAGGAATGGTCAGCGGCTCACCCACCCACATCGAGCGGGCGACGACGAGGCCTGCGTAGACGCCCAGGAACGCGAGCGTGACGTCGCTGCGTGCCGCGCGATGCACCACCATGAGCCCCGCGCACGCGAACGCGAACGCGAGCAGTACGTTCGTGCCCCACTGGCCAGGTGACACCCACACGGCATCGGTCGTGGCCAGGCAGGTCACGAGCGCGAGGTTCGTCGGGTTGAAGACGTGCTTGCCGCGAACCCGCACGACGAACTTGGAGAGAACCGCGACCAAGGCAGCGGCCACGGCCAGCAGCAGATGATCGGTTCTCAGCAGGAGACAGAGGGACAGCGACGAGATGAGCGCGCTCTTTGCGCCGGACGAGCGGGGCCGGCCGGTGACCCAATCGGCAGTGGCCTGCGCCAGGAGCGCCGCGGCAATCGTGACAAGAGCCTGCCCGACCGTGAGATCGAATCCCAGCCGTCCGAGGCCGTAGGCGAGCAGCAGGGCCAGCGTGGCGATCTGTCCGTGGCGCGGGTCCGCGGAAAGCCAACGCCAGAGGTAAGGCAACGGCATGTGACGTCCTCCAGCCCTTGAACGGGCATCCCGCGATTTCTTGCATCGCGAGGCGGCGTCAAGGGCTTGAGCCCGTCACCTGCCGGAGGTTACTCTTGACAGACCTTACGCTTACTCAACAGGAGCCCCATGACCCGCACCCTTTCACTCGTTGCCGGTATGCTCGCCGCCGCCGCATTGACGGTCAGCGCGCAGATGACTCATGTCACCCTGAAGGACGCCCAGGGTAAGGACGTCGGGATGGTGATGCTCTCGCCGGCTGCCGGCGGCGGCGTGACCGTCGCCTACGACTTCAAGGGGCTGCCGGCGGGCGAGCACGCGCTGCACATCCACCAGGTGGCCAAGTGCGAGGCGCCGTTCACCTCGGCCGGGCCGCACTTCAATCCGGCCATGAAGAAGCACGGCGCCCAGAACCCTGAAGGGCCCCATGCCGGCGACATGCCGAATTTCAAGGCCGGCGCCGATGGCACCGCCAAGGGCTCGGTGGTGAACAAGAACGTGTCGATGGGCACCGACGCGAACTCGGTGTTCGCCAACGGCGGCACCGCGATCGTGATCCACGCTTCCGCCGACGACATGAAAACCGATCCCTCGGGCAACGCTGGCGACCGCATCGCCTGCGGCGTCGTCGTGAAGTAACTCCGGCTCGATGACCGAGCGCGAGCGTGACGTGCGAGCGGCCGTGTATGGCGCCTTCCGGGACACCGGCAAGGCGCCAGCGGCGGGCGAGCTGGCCGTCACGCTCGGCCTCTCTGGCGACGACATCCTCGACGCGCTTCGGGGACTGGCCGCCGCCCACGCGCTGGTGTTGAGGCCCGATGGCGCATCGATCTGGATGGCGCACCCCTTCTCCGGCATTCCCACCGATTTTCTCGTCACCGTGGGAGCCCGGCGCTGGTTCGCCAACTGCGTATGGGACGGCCTTGCCATAATCGGCATCCTCGGCGGTACCGGACGCCTGGACACACACTCGCCTGCAACCGGGGAGCCGGTTGCGCTGCAGGTGATCGACGGAACCGTGCAGGGCGAGGCGATCGCTCACTTCCTCGTGCCGGCGTCGCGGTTCTGGGACGATATCGGCTACACCTGAGCGAACATCTGCGCCTTCCGGTCGGAAGACGAGCTGCAGACCCATCTCCGGCGGAAAGGCCTCACCGCCGGTGCCATCGTGTCACCACAGGTGCTGTACGAGCTCGGCGGCGATTGGTACGCGACCCGGCTCGATCGCGGCTGGGAACGGCCCGGGACCGCGGAAGCGGAGCAGATCTTCGCTCGTCACGGCCTGACCGGCGTGTTCTGGTCGTTGAGCTGACCGCGCTCGGACCGGCGCATAATCCTCGATCGAGGAGGTCCGTATGGGCCGCGTTGTGATCGCCTGTTATCGCCCCAAGCCCGGGAAGCTGGCCGCGCTCCGCGAACTGATGAAGACGCATGTCGCGACGTTACGGTCCGTGGATCTCGTCACCAGCCGTGTACCCATTACGATGGAGGCAGCGGACGGCACCGTCATCGAGGTGTTCGAATGGCGGTCTGCCGACGCGATCGAGGCGGCCCACGGCCACCCGACGGTGCTTGGGATGTGGAAGCAGTTCGGCGAGGTGTGCGACTACATTCCGGTTGGCCAGGTGCCGGAGGCGGCGCAGCTGTTCTCGGATTTCGCGCCGCTCGAGATCCCGGCATGATCGCGCGTCACTGGCGCGGCATCGCCCGTGCCACCGCCGCCGACGCCTACATCGAGCACCTCCGTGTCGAGACGTTCCCCGCCCTGGCGCAGTTGCCTGGCTTCCTGAATGCGTCGATCCTCCGGCGGGACGTGCCGCTCGGCGTCGAGTTCCTCATCGTCTCCTACTGGGAGTCGCTCGAGCGGATCAGCGCGTTCGCCGGGCCGGATCTCGAGGCGGCAGTGGTGCCCGCCGTGGTCCAGGGCATGATGGTCGAGTTCGACACCCGCGCCCGGCACTACGAGGTCTCGCTGTGACGTCCAACTATGCCATCCGCCCGGCGGTGATGGCGGACGCCGACACTCTGGTCGAGTTCACGCTGCGCGAGGCCGAAGACGCCGAGGGCGTCCGGCTGAATCCGGCTCGCGTCCGGCGCGGCGTGACGGCTGCCCTGGACGATTCGCGGCTGGCGCAGTACTGGGTGGCCACCGGCCTCGGCGGCGACATCGCCGCGAGCATCTCGACGCTCAAGGAGTGGAGCAACTTTCACGGCGGCCACTACTGGTGGGTGCAAAGCCTGTTCGTCGTCCCCGATCATCGCGGCAGCGGACTGGTCGATGTCCTCCTCGACCACGTCGCGCGGGAGGCCGCCGACGCTGGCGCGCTGGACCTGCGCCTCTACGCGCATGCCGCGAACGAGCGTGCCCTTCGGGTCTACGACCGCTGCGGATTCACCGAAGCGCCCTATGTGCTGTTGCGCCGCAGGCTGGGCGGCACCGGCGCGGAGAGAGGAGAAGGGAGTTAGGAGGCAGGAGGAAGGGAGAGGAACTAGGAGCTAGGAACCAGGAAGCCGTCTGGCAGAACAGGAGGTTCTCCTACCTCCCGCCTCCTTGCTCCTCTCTCCCGATCAGAACGCGATCATGTGGGTGTACTTGACCACCACACCGCGGCCTGCGGTGAGGTGCGTGTCCTGGTAGTCCTGGCCGTTGTAGACCACGAAGAGATCGCTGAGCGGGTGGTGAATCAGGTTGAACCGGATGTTGGCCGAGAACTGCTTCACGTCGGTGCGGTACTGGATCAGCGCGTCGAGGAACATGTTGGTGTTGAACGCGTAGCCGGAGCGCAGGTTCACCAGTGTCGTCACGAACTGTTCCTGAGGCACTTCGAGGTCGATGTCGCTCACCTGCAGGCCGGCATCGAACACCAACCGGCTGTTCGGACGATAGACGACGCTCAGCTGAGTGTTGTTCTGCTGGCCGCTCCAGAAGCCGCCGGTGGTGTATCGCAGCGAGGCCGAGAGCGCCCGGCTGTGGTTGGTGTCGATGATGAAGAGGTGCTGCGTCCAGTCGTAGCGGCCCGGCGGAATCGGATCGACGTCAGGACGAATCTGGAACGGCGAGGTGATCGCCTCGGTCCTTGGCTCGAACGCGTACTCGAAGTAGGTGCCGCTGTTCCAGGTCACCTGCATGCCGGCATGCCCCAGCCGTGACGCGATATCGCCGGATGGGTCGTAATAGGTCCACACCCGGCCGTGGGGCTCGATCTGGCGGATGCCGCGGCGGCGCAGCGCCGCGGGCTGGGGCAGGAACGCCGCGTCGAAAAACGTCCGCAGGACACCGGTGCGCCGCACGAAACCGAGATCGTCGCGAAAGCCGTCGCCGATGTGCAGTACCGAAGTCTGGAGGCGCATCTTGCTGTCTTCCCAGCCGATCGCGGCCTTGGACGCCCCCTGGTTGCGCGTTTCGCCGGGCGTCTCGGACTTCGCGGCAAACCCGTTGACGCTGAAATAGCGGAAAAAGCGGAAGTTCGCATCCGCCCCCAGCACCCGGTTGAAGTCTTGGCTGCTGCCGCTCGCGTCGCGGGACGTGACGATCGCCCCGATGTCGGAGTTGGCGAGGATGTCGCGGCGGACTCGCGCCACGGTGTAGTTCTCGCTCGGCCCCTCCACCAGATCCTGGCTTTGCATCGTCATGAAGCCGAGCCCGTAGGCGCCGGCCCGCCCGGTCAGGCGCGCGCCGCCGTAGAGCGGGACCTGCTCGCCGGCGTCGGTGAGGCCGATGCGGCGGCTGAAGAAGAGGAGCAGGTCTTCCTCGGGCGGCCGGAAGCGCGCCACCTGCCGCTGGTTGCGGGGAATGTCGCCGACGTAGAAGATGCCCGAGTTCTCGAGGAAGAACTCGCGCTTTTCCGGATAGAACAGGCTGAACTGCGTGAGGTTCACCTGCTGCTCGTCGGCTTCGGCCTGAGCGAAGTCCGGGTTGATGGTGAGATCGAGCGCCATCGACGGCGTGACTCCGGCCTTGAAGTCCAGTCCGGCCTTGAAGTCGTTGTCGAACTCGGTCGCACCGACGTTGCGAGTCGCGCCGTCGAGGATGTAGGGCTTGAGCCGCATGTTGCGTCCCGGCCGCAGGGCGGGGAGGCCGGTGAGATCTCCTTCCGACGAAGCCCGGTAGATCGAGAACGCTCTCGACACCGGCGACCAGTAGGTGACCTCGTTCTTACGGCGGATGCGCCGGGAGAAATTGATGCCCCAGTCGTGCCCCGGACCGCCCTCGTAGCGCAGGGTCTTGAACGGGATCTTGAACTCCGCGGACCAGCCCTCCGCGGTCCTGGCCCCGGCAACCCACCACACCGCGTCCCAGTTCGTGTTGACGTCGCGCCCCTCGTTGGCAATCTGGGTGTCGGAACGGGCGCCAGCCGCGTTGGTCGAGAAGACGAAGCCGTTGCGGCGATCGAGAAACGTGTCGAGCAGCACCTCGAACGCGTCCTGCTCGCGGGGCACGAAGTCCTTGCGGATCTCGTTGACGATCACCCCGGACGGGTCGGAGTCGAGGCAGCGGGCGGCGATGTAGAGGAAATCCTTGTCGAAGGCGACTCGCACTTCGGTCTGCTCGGTGGCCGGTTGCCCCTCGATCGGGTCCGACTGGATGAACCCGGTCGCCGGTTCGATGCGCTGCCAGAGCGCTTCGTCGAGGAGGCCGTCGATGGTCGGCGGCTCGGTCGTCTCGACCGCGAGCAGAGACCGGCGTGCGTCGGGGGAGGCCAGCACGCGATCCTGGGCGACGGCAGGGACACTCGCGACGAGCGCCGAAAGAACTACGAAGACGCCGGTTCCGCGGAACACCGCCGACAGCATATCGCGGCGACGCCGCCCGGCGCATCCCTTCACCTGCGTGCTAGGCTCGTCGGATGCATCTCCGCACCCTCACAGACCTGTATCGCCACATGGAGTGGGCCGACGCGCTGCTCTGGTCCAGCGTCGCCGACGCGCCTGCGGCTGGCGCCGACGGCAAGGTGCGGGCGACGCTGTATCACGTTCACCTGGTGCAGCACGCTTTTCTCCGTACGTGGCGGGGCGAGAAGATGGAGGCGCCGTTCCCGACCTTCGAGCAACTGCCAGGTCTGATGACGTGGGCGAAGAGCTTCCATCAGCATGCGGCCGTCCATATGGCTCGCCTCGAGGCCGAGCAGCTCGCGAAGCCGATGCCGCTCGCGTGGTCGGCACAAGTGGAGAGCGCGATCGGCCGCGCGCCGGAGATGACGACCGTTGGTGACACCGTGCTGCAGGTGGCGCTCCACAGCATTCACCACCGAGGTCAGCTCAACGTGCGGCTTCGCGAGCTCGGGGCAACGCCGCCGCTCCTCGACTACATCGGCTGGGTATGGTACGGCCGGCCTGTCGCCGAGTGGCCGACGTCCATTGGCGATTGAGGATTGGGGGATTGGCGATTCATTGACGATTGGTCGATTGCGGATTGCGGCATTCGATTGGCGATTGCGGGATTGACCGATTGAGCCATTGACTGAATGACTGATTGACGATTGGCAGCAGTAGCGCCTGTTCATGCGGAGCAAAGACGATGGTTGTTGCGGTGTTGGCGGATATCCACGGGAATCTCCCGGCGCTCGAGGCGGTGCTTGGCGAGGTAGGGGCCGCAGGGGCGGGGCTGGTGGTGGTGGCAGGTGATGTGCTGCCGGGGCCGATGGGCGCGGAGTGCCTGGCGCGGCTGGCCGGTTTCGGGGTGCCGGTCCGATACCTGAGCGGCAATGGCGAGCGCG
>DATJFF010000324.1:0-10801 GCA_035495795.1 Vicinamibacterales bacterium | reverse complement strand
GGAGCACCGTCAGGCAGCGTTTGGCGTCCGCGTAGAGCTGCGGCTGGGTGGCGACGGCGTCGGCGATTCTAGCCGCCGTGACGTTGCGGGCCCTGGCGAAGGAGTGGAGGCCCTCGGTGCCGCGATCGAGGTAGTCACGTTGGATTTGGTCGGCGGTTGGATGTCCCTCAGCCGCGTCGTAAACCCGGTAGAACCGTTCGACGTCGTCGATGCTGATCATCGGGCCAGACTGCGCGGCCACGAGCGCGGCCATGCCGCAGGCGACGGAACCGAACACGATCGCCGAACGAAGGCACCTCATGTTTGGATTCTATCGGCCCCTGTCACCTGGTGTGCGGCACCGCATCTGCATCCACCACCCAGATCATGGCGTTCGCCCTTAATAACCGGAAGCACCTCGACGCTGAGCTGACCAAGGTCGTGCGCCGGGAGCTCAGGAAGGCCAGCCGCGCGCTGCGCAATGCCACCGGCATTCCGATCGAGACCCTCATTCACGAATCGCGCAAGTCCGTCAAAAAGGTGCGGGCAGCGGCATCGTTGCTCGAACAGTCCGGCGCAAAGCTGCCACGCAAGGATCGCAAGCGATTGAAGGCGACGGGCAGGGCACTCTCCAAGTGCCGCGACAGCGCTGCCATAGTCGAGACCCTGGATCGTGTCCATCGCCGCTATCCGAAGCGGCTAGCCGACTCTACCTACGGAATCCTGCGTCGTGCCCTCGTCGACGCCCGAAACCGGCAGAGTGCGCAGGCGACGCAGGGCATTGCCACGGAGGCAGCCGACGCGCTCAGGAGGACGCGCAAATCGGCGAAAGCGTGGACGCGGGATTCGATCGCGTTCTCCGACATGGTCAAGGCCATCGGCGACTCGTATCGGCGAAGCCGGAACGCCATGCAGCGCGCTCGTGCAACTGGACACTCCGCGCCGCTCCATCGATGGCGGAAGGAACTGAAGACACTCTGGTATCAGCTGCGTCTGGCCAGGCCGTTTACAACCGGTGCCGCTCCGCTGATTGCTGCACTGAAGCGGCTCGAAACAGAGCTGGGTGACGACCACGATCTGGTCGTTCTGGGGGCGACCTTGCGGGGATGTCGCGAGCTGCGCTCGATGCCGGCCGCTTTGCGACAGGTCGAGCGGCTCGGCCTGCGCATGCGTCAGCAGCTACGGCGGCGCGCATTCAGCCTCGGCCGCCGGGCGCAGGCCCGCACGCCGCGAGGGTTCACCCGCTGGCTACGCTCGGCGACGAGGAAGCAGGGTCGAAGGTGAACGGGTAGCCCGTTTCGGCTGGACCTTGACGGGGCAACCACCCTTGAGGTGTAGTAAGCAGGTCTTGGGCGGCAGAAAACTATCTTTGACGGTAACACTGACTGTGGTTTTGGTTGGCCTAAATCCGGGCGCAGCCATTGGCCAGGATCAGCCGCCGCCGGCCTCCCCACCCCCGGCCTCGACTGTGTCGGGATACATGGATTTTCATTTCACTAAGCCCGACCGTTTGCCGGCCGAGCTCGATTTTCACCGCTTCGTACTGCTGTTCGCCCACCAGTTCAGCGACCGAATCCGCTTCGTCGGCGAGCTCGAGCTCGAGCACGCCTTCGTCGAGGGGCTGGAGGATGCCGGGGAGCTGGAGCTCGAGCAGGCCTACGTCGACTTCCTCCTCACGCGAGCCTTCAACGTCAGGGCCGGCATGGTCCTGATGCCGATGGGGATCATCAACGAGCGGCACGAGCCGCCGGTGTTCTACGGCGTCGAGCGCCCGCTCGTCGACACCGTGATTCTGCCGACCACCTGGTTCGAGGTCGGCGCGGGCGTCTTCGGTGAGGTTGGCCGGGGCTTGCGCTACCGCGCCTATGTCACATCGCCCTTGAACGCACTGGAGTTCAGCGCCGGGGAGGGGCTGCGAGAAGGGCGCCAGAGGGGCAATCGCACGAACATCCAGAAGCCCGCGGTCACCGGCCGCGTCGAGTACGTCCGCGTTCGTGGGCTCACCGCGGGCGCTGGCTTCTGGGCTGGCGAGAGCGGCTTCGCGTTTCAGCCTCGCTTCGATGTGCCGGTCCGCGTGTGGGAGGCGGATGCCCGATTCGCCCGCGGCCGGTTCGAGGCCCGCGCTGAAATCGCCGGTGTTCACATCACCGAAGCCGGGACGCTGAACGACGCCGTCGCCCGCGTGACTGGTCTGAATCCGAACGTCGCCGAGCGGCTGCGCGGCGCATATGCCGAGGGCGCATACCGGCTGTTCTCGTCTCGCCGCATCGGCGACGTGGCGGCCTTCGTGCGCTACGAGAACGCCGACACCCAGAATCGGATGCCAGCCGGCTACGTGCCGTTGAAGGCGTTCGATCGCGATCTCTGGGCGTTTGGCGCCACCTACTGGCCGGATCCGGACGTGGCCATCAAGGTCGACTACGTCCGCGAACGGAACCGGAGCCAGGTCGTGCCCGCGCCTCGATCGTTCAACATCGGCCTGGGGTGGTGGTTCTGATGCGCGCATTCAAGCTGGTCGCACTCGCCATCGCTGCGCTGCTCGTTTCGGTTGTTCTGCGCGCTGCGGCGCAGACCACGGTGCCCGAACAGGTGATTGACATCGCGGCCGAGCGATTCAGCTTCAACCCGTCGGAGGTTCGGGCGACGATGGGCACAACGTTGCGGATTCGGTTGACGAGCGACGACACGATGCACGGATTCAGGATCGTCGGCGCGAATGTCAACGTCGCGATTCCGAAGCGCAATCGAGGAACAGCGGTCGTGACGTTTCGACCCGAGAAACCGGGACGCTACACGTTCGAGTGCTCCCGCCTGTGCGGGGCCGGCCACTCGTTCATGCGCGGAACCCTTGTGGTCACCGAGCCGGAGCCGGGGCAATGACGCGACGACGTTCCAGCACGGTTCGGTCGGGCGCGCTGCTCCTGAGCGGTGCCCTCGTTCTGCTCGGCGCGATCACGCTGCGCTCCCAGGTCCTCACGCTGCCGGGCGATCCGCTGCCAAATCTCACGCCGATGGAGTTCGAGGAGTTCCGCCTCGGTCGTGAGGACTTCCTCGAGGTGGAGACGGCGGAGGATGGGCTCGGCCCGGCGTTCAACGGCACGAGCTGCGCCGCTTGCCATAACGTGCCGGCAGTCGGCGGCACGAGCACAATTGCGGAGGTGAGGGCCGGAAAATACAGCGCCGAGACCGGCTACGAGCCGCTCGATGCCAGTGGCGAGTCGTTGATGCACCTTTTCTCAACCCCGGGGCACGTCTGCCAACCGGTCATCCCGGATCAGGCGAACGTGATTGTCAGGCGCGTGCCGATTCCCGTATTCGGGGCCGGGCTGGTCGAAGCGATCGACGACGACACGCTGATTGCGCTCGCTGCCGACCAGGCGCGGCGTTCGGATGGCGTGTCGGGCCGGGCCGCGATGGTCGCCGATCGCGCGACCGGTGAGCGCCGGGTCGGCAGGTTTGGATGGAAGGCGCAGCACGCGACCCTGCTCGCCTTTGGCGCCGATGCCTACCGCAACGAAATGGGAATCACGAACGACTTGTTCCCTTCGGAGATGGCGTACGGAATTGACGAGCCGCGCATGCGCCGTTGCGATCCGTTCCCCGATCCCGAAGACATCCCGGACCCGCGCACGCGCCGCCGCGGCATCGACAACTTCGCGAGCTTCATGCGGCTGCTCGCCCCGGTGTCGCCCGGTCCGTTCGATCCGGTGGCGCAGACAGGGCAAAGCGTCTTCAATACGATCGGTTGCACCGCGTGCCACGTGCCGTCGCTGACGACCGGTGCCAGCGCCAACCCGCAGTTCCACCATCGTCCCGTACCGCTCTTCTCTGATCTCCTCCTCCACGACGTGGGAACCGGCGACGGCATTCGCCAGGCCTCGGCCGAGCCCGACGAGATTCGCACTCCGGCGCTCTGGGGCCTGCGCTTCCGCCGGCCGCTGCTGCACGACGGTTCGGCGGCCACGCCCGAAGACGCGATCCGCCGTCACGCAGGCGAGGCGGAAGTGGCCCGGCGCGGTTTCGAGCGTCTCGGCCCCGCCGACCGCGAGGCGTTGCTGCGCTTCCTCAGGACGCTCTAACTGCGCGGCCGGGACTCGAGTCGCCCGCTTCGGCGTCTCCACTCGCATGCGTGCGACGATATGTGCGTGGGGCGGGCCGTTGCGAACGTCGGCCTCCGCCATCTGATCGGAGTGCGCCATCTACCCGGTACTGTTCCGCATCGGCGGCCTCGAAGTTACGAGCTTTGGCGTCCTGGTAGCCCTCGCCGCCACAGTCGGCCTGCAGCTGTTCGAGCGTGAGCGCAGGCGGTCGGGCCTGCCGGACGGCGCGTTCGATGCCGCGTTCCTCGGCGTGGCAGGCGGCCTGGCCGGCGCGCATCTCGTGTGGGCGGTCGAACACATGGGCCGCGCCGGCACATTCATGGACCTTCTGCTGTCTCGAGGCGGGCTGAGCTGGTTTGGTGGCTTTGCGGGTGGCCTGGCGGCCGGCCTTTTCTTCCTGCGCCGACGGCAGCTGCCAATCGTGCGGGTGTTGGCGGCGGCGACACCAGCCCTGGCGGTAGCGCATGCCATCGGCCGCGTCGGGTGCTTTCTCGTCGGCGACGACTACGGCATACCGAGCTCGCTGCCGTGGGCGGTCGCCTTCCCTCAAGGACTGCCGCCAACATCGACTCCGGTTCACCCCACACAACTCTACGAAGCCGCCGCGCTCCTCCCGATTGCGTGGCTGCTGCTGCGCTGGAGACGCGAGAACCGTCCCGATACGTTCGTGCTCGGCTGGTATCTGGTCGCGACCGGCACGGTGCGCTTCGCGATTGAATTCCTGCGGATGCGGGAGCCGCTGTTCGGTCCCTTCGCCGTGGCGCACGTGTTCGCGTTCGCAGCCGTGTGCGTGGGCGCGTGGTTTCTCCGGTCGCGACAGCCCTAATCTGCTCGACCGGTCTGCAGCCGGTCCAGCAGCTCCTTGACGTGCCGCACGATGGCATCCCGCATCGGGCCGTAGCCCTTGTCGTCGGGCACGTCCGACCAGTCGTCCGCCTTGCCCGAGCGCTGGGCCTTGTCGGGCAACGTGCAACCGATGGCAAAGATGTGGGTGGCATTCGCAATGTCACCGTCCGAGATGGCAGCGGGCTTTCCGGACGGAACCGCGATGCCATCTTCCTTGAGCCCGGCGACGGCCCGAACGGATAGCTCATCTTGTGGATTGGTGCCGCGAAACGTGGCGCGGTACGGCAATCCTCGCTCGGCCGCGAGCTTGTTGAAGTACGCGGTGGCGATGACGCTCTTCGCAGCGCCATGCTCGCAGACGAAGACGATCGAAGGCGCGGCGCCGGCTGGCCTGGCACCCGGTTGAAGGACGAGTAGCGCAAGTGCCGTGATCAATCCAGTCATCGGTTCATCTCCCAGCGAAGCGACTATTCACGCCGGACCACGTCCATGACATCAAGAGGCTCCGAATAAGGACGGGCCGCCACCATACCAGCAACCGGCAGGGCGATGCGAAAGGTGGCTCCACGGTGCGCGCCGCTGACCAGCGCGATCGTTCCGCCATTCGCTTCGACCGCCCATTTGGCGATGGCGAGGCCGAGACCCGTGCCACCCATCTCACGTGAACGGCCTTCGTCGACGCGATAAAAGCGGTCGAAGATGCGGGCGCGATGTTCAGCCGGAACACCTGGCCCCTCGTCCGCGATTGTGAGCACCGCCTGAGCACCGTCGCGCTGCACCGCGACATCGATCGCCGACTCGGCGGGACCGTACTTCAGAGCGTTGTCGACGACATTCGCAATTGCGTCGCGCAGCACCAGGCGATCGGCTAGTACCGGGACGGCGACCGGCGCATCGATACGAAACCGTTGACGACGCTCTTCGGCGAGAACCCCCAGGGAAGTGATGACACCGCGGGCCAGGTCCGCGAGGTCGACGCGCTCCGGCGACAGTCGAACCGTTCCCGCATCCCCACGTGCCAACTGCAGCAGCGTGTCGACGAGACGAGTGAGACGGTCGACCTCCTCGAGCATCGATCCGATCGCTTCCCTGTATTCGGCCGGCGTCCGGGTTTCAGCGAGTCCGAGCTCACCGATCCCACGAACCACCGCCAGCGGCGTGCGTAGCTCGTGAGAGGCGTCGGCAGTGAAGCGGCGCAGCTGATCGAACGAGGCCTCGAGGCGGGCGAAAGTGTCGTTGATGACTGCCGCCAGACGTCCGATCTCGTCGTGCTCATTTGGGACTGACAGCCGCTGGTGCAATCGTTCCGCCGTGATCCGCCGCGCATCAGCGGCGAGATGGTCGATAGGTGTGAGCGCCCGGCGGGCAAGGACGTAGCCGCCCACCGCAGCAAGTACGACAACAAGAGGAAGACCGAGAACGAGGACGACGAGGATTTCGTCCAGTTGTTCCTCGATGCGTGCCTCTCCAGTTGGCGTCGCGCCACCGGCCGCCACCGCCGTCTCGCCGTCCAAGCTCTCGTAGAACTCGTGACGGACGGCGAGATACGTGGCCGTTGCATAGACAATCAGCAAGGACGTGAGCGCTGCGGAGTACCACGCCGCCAGCCGCACCCGAATCGGTGCCCTGGACCACCATCGCCTCATGGCTCGCCTTCCCGGACCACAAAGCCGACGCCGCGGACGGTATGGATCAAGCGTGCCGCGCCGTCGGTGTCCACCTTCCGGCGGAGCCGTGCCATCTGCACATCGATGACATTGTCCAGCGGGGTCGCACGACGTGGCTCCTTCCACACGTCCCGCGCCAGCATTTCGCGGGACACCAGGTGACCGTGGTGCCGGACCAGATACTCGAGCAGCTCGAACTCACGCGCGGTGAGCTCGACCAATCGGTCCCCGCGGTTGACGCGCCGTCCCACGAGATCCAGCTCCAGGTCCGCAACCTTCAAGCGGAATACGTCGGCCGCGCGGCCGCGGCGGAGGAGCGCCCGGATGCGGGCCAGAAGTTCCGGCAGCGCGAACGGCTTGACCAGGTAATCGTCGGCACCGAGATCAAGCCCGAGCACCCGGTCGTCGACGCCGTCGCGTGCCGTGAGAATGAGTACCGGTGTCTCGATCCGGCGCTGCCGCAGTGTCTGGAGGATGTCGAGACCACTGCGACCGGGCAACATCAGATCGAGGACCACCAGATCGAACAACTCGGCGTTCGCCCGATAGAAGCCTTCCTCACCGGTTGGGGCAGCGACAACGTCGTAGTGCTCCGCCCGGAGCGCCGAAGACAGCACCTGCGCCAGTTTCCGTTCGTCTTCGACGATCAACACCCGCACCACGCCGAATGTTACCGGCCGCCGCCCGCTTCGAGACTGACTTTTGTGTCAGGAAGGATCGGAGTCGAATTGCGCTCGAAGGGCAAGACGAGCAGTCCTGGCAGCTCCGCCGCGGCCAATCGCTCGGCGTCGGCAAGCCCATAGACAACGGACTCCGCGCGAGCCGACGGGGTATAGGTGCCCAGCAAGCGGTCATAAATCGTGAGGATATTCGCGTAGTTCGAGTTGGTCTCGGAGATGTGGCGCGAATGGTGGATCTTGTGCACGTTCGGCGTGACCCAGACCAGCGAGAGCACGCGATCGAGTGGTGCCCAGAGGCGTATGTTCGCATGGCCGATCACGCCGTTGGTTGCCTGAAGCAATCGCTGGATGACGACCGCCTGTGCTGGCAGCCCGAGAAGCCAGACGGGAACGATCGCGAACAGGAAACGCCAGAAGGTCTCGACCGGGTGGGTGCGATACGTGGTGGTGACATCGACGAAGTCATCGCTGTGATGGACCTGATGAAACCGCCACATCGGTGACCACATGTGCATGGTCCGATGCGACAGGTAGCCAACCGAGAAGTCGAGGACCACAATCCCGATGACCACCTGGAGCCACAGCGGCCAACCCAGCCAGGCGAGCAAGCCCGCCGGCCGCAGCCACACCGCGGCCAGCGCGGCGACGGACGCGAGGAACCAGTTCGAAGCGAACGACACGGCCGTCAACCCGAGATTGGCGGTCCGCCGTGCCTGTCTCCATGGCTTCGCCATGAACATCGGCACGGCCGTCTCGATCAGGGCGGCCACCGCCATGACCGTGAGGATCACGCTGAGGTTGGTGAGAAAGTCGCGTAATGACATCGGCCCTCCTTTTGTTCCACGGTCATCGTAGAGGGCTGAACCCCGACCGCAACTGACGACTCCCTGATCTTTCTGTCAGGAGCGCAAAACATCCCCCGCATGACGGACAATTGGCGAGTGAACCTCTGAGGAGAGAGTCAATGATGATCAAATGGTGTCTGGCCGTGTCGATTGTCGCCGGCACAGCAGTGTGTGCGCCGATGGCCGTGGCCGCGCAAGAGGTGCCCGCGGAGTATCAGCAGGTCCTCTCGACGGTCGGCAAACAAGGTGATTTCAAAGACGGCGTGCTGAAGGTGAACATTCCGCGCACCGACGTCAAGGTGACGGTCGCAGGCGTCGCGACGCCGACGCCGTTTGGGTTCGGCGGCTGGGTCGCGATGACGAAGGGCGAAGGCGGTCACGAAGTCTTGATGGGGGATCTCGTGCTGCTCCAGGACGAGGTCAATCCGGTCATGTCGACCCTGCTCGACAACGGCTTCGACGTGACGGCTCTGCACAACCACTTCTTCTGGGACGAGCCACGGATGTACTACATGCACGTGCACGGTCATGGCACGGCCGCTGAGCTCGCCCAGAAGCTGAAGCCGGTCTTCGCGCTGATCGGCAAGTCCACTGGGAATTCGGCATCGGCCGCCCCGGCGCCGGCAGCGGCCCCAGCGCAAAACGCGCTGAATACCGCGAAACTCGTCGAGATCGTCGGGACGCAGGGTGAACAGAACGGAGCCGTCTACAAGTTCACGCTTGGACGGAGCGACCTCAAGGTGGTCGAGATGGGCGCGACCATCAATGCGCGCATGGGCCTGAACACCTGGGCCGCATTCACCGGCACGAACGAGAAGGCAGCTATTGCCGGCGATGTGGCGATGCTCGAGAGCGAGGTGACGCCGGTGTTGAAGGCGCTTCGAAAGAATGGTCTCGACGTCGTCGCCATTCACCACCACATGACGGCCGACCGACCGGTGATCATCTTCCTCCACTACTGGGGAACCGGTCCGGCCGACAAGCTCGCCACCGGATTCAAGGCCGCGGTCAACGAGCTCGGGAAGCACGGCGTCGCGACGGCGTCACGATAGGCCGTTCGAGACCATCGAGCAGGCGCAACCGAGAACTGTGTTCGAGGCGCTCCGGTCGCTCACCGCGGACGGCCGCCTCCTCTTCGCGACGCGGTTCGTTCGGCTGTTCGCCTACGGCGCGCTATCCATCGTCCTGGTCCTGTACCTGGTGGGCCTTGGGCTGACGGAGTCAGCCACGGGCGTATTGCTGACAGCAACGCTGCTGGGCGATACGGTCGTCTCGCTCTACCTCACGACCCGGGCCGACCGCTTCGGACGCCGCCGGATGCTGATCGTCGGCGCGTTGCTCATGACGGCCGCCGGGCTGGCTTTCGCATCTGCTCACCAATTCTGGCTGCTCCTCGCCGCCGGGACGATTGGGGTGATCAGTCCGAGCGGGCACGAAGTCGGGCCGTTCCTGCCGATCGAACAGGCTGCGCTGTCGCAGGTGGTTCCGGCCCGAGCGCGGACGGACGTGTTCGCGTGGTACACCGTCGCCGGCTCGATCGCCACCGCACTGGGCGCACTCGCAGCAGGGTGGCTGACCGATGTTCTCCAACGAACATGGACACCCGTTGACAGCTACCGCGCCGTGGTCGTGGTGTACGCATGCATTGGCGTCGCACTCTGCGGGTTGTTCCTGAAGGCATCGGATGCCGTCGAAGTACCGCGGCCGGCGCAAGCTGTCCCGCCGACGTCGCCCCTTGCTCGGCTCTCCGGATTGCACGAGTCGCAGGGGGTAGTGCTCCGGCTCGCCGGCCTCTTCGCGCTGGATTCGTTTGGTGGCGGCTTCGTCGTCCAGGGGTTCGTGGCCTACTGGTTCTACCTGCGGTTTGGCGTGGACCCGAAGACCCTGGGGACCCTGTTCTTCGCCGCGAACCTCTTCGCTGGACTGTCGGCGCTGGTCAGTGCTCGCCTGGCTGGCCGGATCGGCCTGGTGAACACGATGGTCTTCACCCATCTGCCGTCGAATGTGCTGCTGATGCTGATTCCGATGATGCCGACGCTGCCGCTGGCCACGTTGATGTTGCTTCTACGATTCAGCATCAGCCAGATGGATGTTCCAGCACGACAGGCGTATACCATGGCTGTCGTGGCACCCGAGGAGCGGGCTGCCGCGTCCGGCATCACAGGCGTGGCGCGCACCACGGGTGCGGCCCTGAGCCCTCTCTTCGCAGGTCTCTTGTTCGCCCATCCCTCGCTGATCAGTGTGCCGTTCTACATCGCGGGCGCGCTGAAGATTGCCTACGATCTGTCGTTGTTCCACCGGTTCCGATCGCTGAAGCCCAGTGAGGAAAGTGGCCGCACGGGGTTCAGGATGTAGGTCGGGCCACCCGGGTCGGCCCATCGTTCGCACGCGCCGGTGAGGTTACGGCGATCGTGCTCAGCGCACGATATGGCTCGACGCACCTACCATCCGATGTTGATACCGAACGTGATCTGCGCCAGATCGACGTAGGCATCGTCGAACACGCCCAATGTGGTATCGCGCTGCGTTCGCAGAAATCGAGCATCAAATCGCGCCCCCACGTTGCCCGTGATCCGAACCACGACACCACCCGATGCCGTCACACCGAGCAGCGTGGAGTCGTGGTCGAACGCCGAAAGCCGATCCTGCGCGCTGAAGTGAACAGCTGCAATGCCGATGGCCGC
>DATJFF010000323.1:0-6407 GCA_035495795.1 Vicinamibacterales bacterium | reverse complement strand
GAGTGCGCAGAAACGGCGCTGCCGGCGCGGGCTCATCCGGTGAATGGCTCGAGCGACGAGCTCCTTGCCGCTGCCGCTCTCGCCTTCGATCAGCACCGGAAAGGGCGATTGCGCCGCCCGCGCGACCGCGGTACGCAGCTGTCCCATCGCTTCGCTGTCCCCCACCAGCTCCGGAATCTCAGGGGCATCGGTCCGGACGCGGGCGCGCTCGAGCGAGGCCTGCACCGCCGGTGCGATGGCCGCCGCCGCGACCGCCATGAGACCGTCAGCGTCGGTCAGCCGGACAGGCATCTCCGCAGACCAGCGGCACCGCAGCGCGCCGATGACCGACCCTCCGTACCGGATCGGCCATGCCGCCTCGCTCGGCGGACGATCGGCACCCGGCAGACACGCAACTCCAGTGGCAACGACCTTGTGCGCGACCGATACGTCCGCAGGCAGGACACCGGCCTGAGCGATGACCCTCGGCACCTCCCGTTCGAAGCCGACGCACGCCAGTCCCGACGCTGCGATGCGATCGCGCACCAGCGCGACTACCCGCGCGACGGCCGTCTCCTCGTCGTCGATCGACTGGCAGAGCTCCAGCACGCGAAGGAAATCGTCGGCGAGCGCGCGCTCGCCCCGCTGCGGCTGTTCGATCTCGCCGATGCGCCGCCGGGCCTGTTCGACGCGCGCCTCGACGGGTGCGGGGCGCGGAGTGCCGACATCCGGCAACGCCGCGCGGGCCTCGAGCACTCGCCCCTGCGCCGCCAGCGTCATCGACAACGCGGCGCGGGCGGTGTCCTCTGATTCGATCGACGGCGCGAGCATCAGTGCCCAGCGAGCACCAGCCGCGGCTTCCTCGTCCGCGCCACTTTCGCCCGCGGAGCGACACCACGCGTCATCGGCCAGCGATTCCGAAGAGACCGCGGTATCGGCCGGCCAGCTGTCACCGGAGCCCTCGTGAATCATCGACGGCGCCGCGATCAAGCGCAGCGGCGAGCGCAAGGCCCGCGTGGCGCCCCTGATGACGAGATGAGGACGCGTATCCCGCCGGGCGAGTCGAAGGAGGCCCAGGGCGCCGGACGCGGTCACCTGGCCATCGCAGGTGAGCACGACCAGCGATCGATCGGCCAGCCATCGCGGCCAGCGCCAGTGATTGCCACGAAGCACCTCGCCCAGGACTCCCACCGCCACCGGGACGAACCCCGCCAAGCGCGCTTCGCGCGCGATGTCGAGGGCCGCACGCCTCCAGCCGGCCTCGTCGTCGGCCGCCACGTCCAGAGCGCGAGGACATCCATCGCGGGCGTCCTCGAGCGCGGCGCGTACCGAATCCATCGCCACGGCTGCGGCGGCCGGAACGTCCGGTACGCGCGCCCACGCTTCTACGAAGACGCGAGCAGAACGCGGCCCCGAGTCGATGAGCCGCCAGGAGCCGCGTGTGCTGTACGGGGGTTTCGCCGTCGGCCGGGTGAACATCCTGACCCGGACTGGCAGTCCAGTCGCGAGATCGAGGGCGGAGCCCTCACCACTGAGGAAGCGATCGAGGAGCAGCATGCCGGGCCCTTGCTGCAACGTCGTCTCCGCGTCGCTCGTCGTGATGTATCAACGACTTAGCGCCGTCGCCTCGACCGGGAGTCGCAGAAAGTTCGGATAGAATTCGGAACCGATGCTTCGTTTTTTGACCGCTGGTGAATCGCACGGCCAGGGTCTGGTGATCATCGTCGAGGGGCTTCCCTCCGGGCTGCGCGTCGACGTCGACGCGATGACGTCGGACCTGCGGCAGCGGCAGGGCGGATACGGCCGCGGACGCCGGATGGCTATCGAGTCCGATCGCGCCGAGATTCTTGGCGGCGTGCGCCGGGGCCGCACCACCGGTGCGCCGGTGGCGATACTGATTCGGAACCGCGACTGGACGAACTGGCAGGCGACGATGCACGTCGAGCCGGAGGCGCCGGAGGGATCGACCGGCGCGAAGCGGGCCGCGGTAATCCGACCGCGCCCTGGCCATGCCGATCTCGCGGGCGCCCTCAAATACGAACTCGATGACATTCGGGACGTGCTCGAGCGTGCGAGCGCGCGGGAGACGGCGGCTCGTGTCGCAGCCGGAGCGCTGGCCCGGCAGTTGCTGGCAGCCGTCGGCGTCGAGGTTGCGAGCCACGTGTTACGGATCGGTGAGGCCGGGTTGACGGATACGGCTCCCGTAGCGTTCGAGCGCGTGCGTGCCATCCCGGCGGAATCGCAACTGCGTTGCGTCGATCCCGCCGCCGAAGCGGCGATGATCGCGGTGATCGACGCCGCGAAAGCGGCTGGCGACACGGTGGGCGGTGCGTTCGAGGTCGTTGCGCACGGCGTGCCGGCTGGGCTCGGTAGTCACGTCCATTGGGATCGGAAGCTGGACGGCCGGCTGGCCCAGGCGGTGATGTCCATTCACGCAATCAAGGCGGTCGCGATCGGCGAGGGCGTCGAAGGCGCCCATCGTCCTGGCTCGCGCGTGCACGACGAAATCGTGATGCAGGCGCAGCCCGACGGCAGCGCCCGCCTGGTCCGGCCGACGAATCGAGCCGGCGGGCTGGAAGGCGGCGTCACAACCGGCGAGGACGTTCGGGTGACCGGCTACATGAAGCCGATCTCGACCTTGATGAAGCCGCTCCGATCCGTCGATCTGACGAGCCTCGAAGAGGCGCCGGCGGCTATCGAGCGGAGCGATGTCTGCGCCGTGCCGGCCGCGGCAGTGGTCGGCGAGGCGATGGTCGCGTGGGTGCTCGCTGGCGCGCTCGTCGAGCGGTTTGGCGGCGACTCGGTACGCCAGCTCCGCGCCCATGTGGAAGACGCCACGGCACGGATCGACGCGCGGCTCCAGCGTCCTGGACGTACGGTGACGCAGTCCGCATGATTCGGCCGATCCTCCGCCTTGGCGAGACGGTGCTGCAGCAGCCGTCGGCGCCGGTGAGTACCATCACGCCAGAGATCGTGACGCTCATCGACGACATGATCGAAACCATGTACGCGGCGCCGGGCATCGGGCTGGCGGCGCCGCAGATTGGTGTGCCGCTGCGGATCTTCGTCGTCGATCTGTCGGTGGGCCGCGATCCGAATGCGCTCCACACCATGGTCAATCCCGAGTGGGTGGAGCGGGACGGCATGCAGCTCGAAGAGGAAGGCTGCCTCTCCCTTCCCGGGTTCACGGCTACCGTGCCCCGCCCCGCGCACGCCATCGTCAAGGGACTCGATCGCAACGGTGAGCTGCACACCATCGAGGGGTCGGCGCTGCTCGCCCGAGCGCTGCAACACGAAATGGATCACCTCGACGGTTGCCTGTTCGTGGACCGGCTCCGCGGCATCAAGCGCGACATGATCGTGCGCAAGATCAAAAAGCTGGCGCGCGCCGGCAAGTGGTAGTGCGCGTCGCATTTTTCGGAACACCGGCGTTTGCCGTCCCGACACTGCGGGCGATTCTCGCTTCGTCGCACGAGGTCGTGGTCACTGTCACCCAGCCAGACCGGCCGCGCGGGCGCGGTCAGCGCGTCACGATCGGGCCGGTGAAGGCGGTAGCGCTCGAGCACGGCGTTCCGGTCGAGCAGCCTGAGAGGCTGACCCGCGAACCCTGGGAAGCAGCCCTCGCAGCATACGAGGCGGATATCGGGGTCGTCGCCGCCTACGGCAAGATCCTTCCGGAGTGGTTGCTGGCGGTTCCGCCGCGCGGTCTCATCAACGTGCATGCATCGCTCCTGCCGAAGTACCGGGGCGCGTCGCCGATTCACCGGGCAGTCATGAACGGAGATCCGGTCACCGGGGTCACGATCATGCGCGTCGTCAAGGCGCTCGACGCTGGTCCAATGCTGGCCACGGTGACGGTGCCGGTTGGACCCGAGGACCGAACCGATCAGATCGAGGCTACGCTTGCCGAGCAAGGGGCCCGCCTCCTGGTCGAGACGCTCGATCGTCTTGCCGTTGGCTCGATACCCGAGGTTGAGCAGGATGAGGCCCTGGTCAGCTACGCGCCGCGGCTGACGAAGGACGAAGGGCTCGTTGACTGGTCGCGATCCGCGGGCGCCATTCACGACCAGATTCGGGCGCTGCATCCGTGGCCCCATGCGTTCACGTTCGGGCCGCGCGGGCGGCTGATCCTGCATCGCTCTCGGGTGGCTACCGGTCATGCCGGCAGTGCGTCTCCAGGCACGATCCTGCTCGGGCTTACGCCTGACGGGCTCAGCGTCGCGACTGGCGATGGTGTCGTCGAGCTTCTGGACTTGCAGGCCGAGGGTGGCAAGGTGCTGGCGGCTCGCGACTTTCTCGCCGGGCATCCGTTGGCGGCCGGCGAGCGTCTGGGGACGCCGTGATCGCCGCGGCGCGCCAGGCCGCGTTCGCGGCCCTGATCGCGCACGAGGTGAGAGGCACCGATCTCCCCACGGCATTGTCGGCGGCACGGGCACCGCTCGAGGATTCGCGCGACCAGGGACTCCTCACCGAGCTCGTGACCGGTGCCGTTCGGATGCGCCTGGCTATCGACTATCAGCTCGCGCTTCGGCTCTCGCGACCGTTCGAGAAGCTCGACCCCGACGTGCGCACCGCGCTGCGCCTCGGTGCTTTCCAGCTGCTCTATCTCGACCGGCTTCCGCCGTCAGCGGTGGTGAACGACGCTGTCGCCTTGACCCGGAAGGCGGCCAAGACGAGCGCCAGCGGACTCGTCAACGCGGTGCTGCGCGCTCTCGCTCGCGAACGCCAGCAGCTGGCCTGGCCGGATTCGCCGCTCACCACAGCGCTCTCCGTCCGGCACTCTCATCCGGAGTGGCTCGTCCGCCGCTGGCTCGACCGATACGGCGCAGCCGCGACCGAGCAGTGGCTGACGTTCAACAACCAGGCGCCGCGGCTTTGTCTTGCCGTCAATCGTCTCAAGGCGACTCGCGACGATCTGGCCGCGCGCCTGGCCAGCGAAGGCGTGCGGACCGAGGCGACGACACGCTCGCCGCACGGGCTGCATGCGCTGGCCGGCGCGCCGCTGTCAACGCCGTCGTTCCGCGACGGCTGGTTCACCGTGCAGGACGAGGCGTCCCAGCTGATTGCGGATCTGGGCGAGCTCCGCCAGGCAGGACGGGTACTCGATCTCTGCGCCTCACCTGGTGGCAAGACAATGGCCCTCGCGGCAAGGGTCGGGGCTCGGGGACTTCTGGCCGCCAGCGATGTCCGGCCGCGGCGCGTCCGATTATTGCGGGACACGCTGGCGCGCCTGGAGGTGCCTGCCGCCATCGTGCGGGTGCCGGCAACCGGACGCCTCCCCTTTGCTGATGGCGCGTTCGATTTCGTGCTTGTGGACGCTCCGTGCTCGGGCCTCGGCACCGTCCGGCGCGACCCCGATATCCGGTGGGCGCGGACAGCGGATGACCTGCCGCGACTGGCCGCCGCGCAGCTCGAGCTGCTCGATCGAGCGAGCTCGGTCGTTGCTGCCGGTGGCACGCTGGTCTACGCCACGTGTTCGAGTGAGCCTGACGAAAACGACGCGGTCGTGGAGGCCTTCCTGGCGAAGGCGCCTGGTTTCCGCCTTCGGCACACCCACCGGACGACCCCGCCGGCCGACCGCCTGGAGGCCTTCTACGGGGCCGTCCTCGCCCGGAACGTGTAGTACCATAGGGGTTTCCGAATGGCCCTATCGGCGAGAGTGTGGACCGCAGGCAAGGTGCTGCTGCTCGTGGGCGCCTTGGCGACCACCTTCGTCATCTTCGCGATAGTCGCTGCCCGCGTTGCGGTGCGCGCCCGTGACGTCTCGGTGCCCAGCCTGGTCGGCCGGACGCTGCCGGAGGCGACGGCGACGGCCAGCGCCCTCGAGCTGCATCTGAACGTGGAAGACGCCCGCCGGCCCGACGCCCAGGTCCCAGCTGAACACGTGCTCGGTCAGGAGCCGCCTGCTGGCTCGTCCTCCCGCCGCCAGCGCAGCATCCGCGTCTGGCTGAGCAGCGGCCCGCGCATTGCGCGCGCGCCGAACCTGGTCGGCGAGTCTCAGCGCGCCGCCGAGATCCGGATCGTGCAGGATGGCCTGCAGGCCGGACCAGTCGCGGAAATTCGTTCGAACGTGTATCCGCCCGACGTCGTGGTTGCCCAGGATCCGTCACCCGGTGTCCAGACCGGCGAGGTCCGGCTCCTCGTGAATCGCGGCGAGGATCGCGCCTCGTACGTGATGCCCGATCTGATTGGCGTCAATGGTGACCGCGCCTCCGACCTGCTCCGCAGCCAGGGATTTCGCGTGTCGGTCACGGCCCAGGCCGCGGCCAGCGGGCTTCCGCCCGGCGTCGTGACCCGCCAGTCGCCGCCCGGCGGTTACCAGGTGCATCCCGGTGACGCCATCAGCATCGAGGTGAGCCCATGAGCGTCCAGCTGGCTCCATCGATCCTGTCCGCGGACTTCGCCCATCTCGCGCGTGACATCGCGGC
>DATJFF010000322.1:0-4584 GCA_035495795.1 Vicinamibacterales bacterium | reverse complement strand
CACGCCTACTTCAGCCGCTCTTTGAAAAACGCCACCTCAGCGGCCAGGCCTGCTCGGAGGCCTTGTAGTTCGCTTCGGTGCCGCGATTGCGAAGGAAGCCGTGGCCGGCGCCCTCGAAGACGTGCGGCTCTTTCGAGTGTTCCACAGATCGAGTCCCGTCCCCTTAGACCACGTTTCAAAATGACCCGCTTGCCTCTTGTACTCCAGCCACCGTCTTGGTACGGTCCGCGCACGGAGGTAGCCACCTGTGCGCCGAACCTTATTGGACAATGCGCTTTGGGCCAAGATCGAGCCGCTCTTGCCTCCGCCCAAGCGCCGTCGGCGCAGGCATCCCGGCCGTCGGCCGCTCGACGATCGCGCGGTGCTGACGGGCATTCTGTTCGTGCTGCGCAGCGGGATCCCGTGGCAAATGGTGCCCAAGGAGATGGGTTGCGGGTCGGGCAGCACCTGCTGGCGGCGATTGCTCGCGTGGCACCGGCGCGGAGTCTGGAAACGGCTCCATGCGGTGCTGCTCGCCGAACTGCGCCGACGTGGCGACCTGGATTTCAGCCGCGCCATTGCCGACAGTTCGTCGCTCCGCGCGCTGCGCGGGGGAAAAAAACTGGACCGAACCCTACCGATCGCCGCAAGGCCGGGTCGAAGCATCATGTTCTTACCGACGCGAACGGGATTCCGCTCAGCGCGCAGCTGACCGCGGCCAATCGCAACGACATCACGCAACTGTTGCCGCTCGTGGACGCGGTGCCGCCCATTCGCGGCTGCGCCGGCCGCCCGCGCATGAAACCGGATCTCATCCAAGGCGACCGCGCCTACGACTCCCAATCGCATCGAGACGCCCTGCACCGGCGCGGCATCCAGACCGCCCTCGCCAAGCGCCGCACGCCGCACGGCAGCGGGCTCGGCCGCACGCGCTGGGTCGTCGAACGCACGATCGCCTGGTTGCATCGGTTCCGGCGACTCGCGGTGCGCTACGAACGGCGTCCTTGCGTCCATGAGGCGTTCCTCACACTCGGGTGTGCGCTCGTCTGTTGGTACTATCTGAAACCGGGCGGGTCATTTTGAAACCCGCTCTAAGTTAAGTGACGTGTCGTCACACGTAGAAAACATAGGAACGTAGAAGACCAGGCCGAGCTGGCGCGCCGCCTTCGGCGGCGAGCGCCGAGAAGAGTGCGAGAACGAAAGCACGGACGAACCGCCCGGCGTGCTTTCGTTCTTGCACTCTTCTCGGCGCTCGCCGCCGAAGGCGGCGCGCCAGCTCGGCCTGGTCTTCTACGTTCCTATGTTTTCTACGTGTGACGACGCGTTACTGAACTCAGGACTTCATCAGTCCCACCGCGTGGCCGTCGGCCACGCTCTCGCGCGAAAGCGACACGCCTACTTCAGCCGCTCTTTGAAAAACGCCACCGTCAGCGGCCAGGCCTGCTCGGAGGCCTTGTAGTTCGCTTCGGTGCCGCGATTGCGAAGGAAGCCGTGGCCGGCGCCGTCGAAGACGTGCGGCTCGTAGCTCTTGCCGAGTTGCTTCGTGGCAGCCGTGGTCGGCTCGACCGTTGAGGTCACCCGGTTGTCGCTGCCGCCGTACATTCCGAGCACCGGCACGGAGAGCTTGGCCAGCTGCGTCATGTCGATCGCGTACGGATTGCCGCTGCCGGGCGCCTGACCGTAGTACACCACGGCCCCACTCAACGCCGGTTGCGCGATGGCGTACGCGAAGCTCTGGTTGCCGCCCCAGCAGAAGCCGACGACGCCCGTCTTGCCGTTGGATGACGGAAGCGACTTGCCGTACTGAAGGGCGGCGTTCAATTTCTCGACGACCTCGGTCACCGGCAACTGCATGATGGCCTGATTGACGCTCGCCACCTCATCGGAACCGCCGCGCGTGCCGCCGGACAGCAGGTCCGGGACAATCGCGATAAACCCTTCCTTCGCGAGCTGATCGCCGACAGCCTGCGGCCACACCATCGCGCTTGCCGTCATGCCGAAGATGTCATGAATGACGAGCACGACGCCGGCTTTGTCACTCCGCTCGGGATAGACGACCCACGCCTTCAGCGGGCTGCCGCTCGCGAGCTTGATGCTCGCCCACTCGCCATGGCGAGGAGACGCTTTGACGACGTCGGCGGAATCCTCCAAGCGAGGCGGAATCTTGTCGTTCTTCGGCGGCGTATACGCGGCCGCCTGGGGCGCGCCCGCCGGCGGCGTTTGCGCGAAGGCGAAGACTGGCAATCCACACACGGCAAACAACAGAAGCGCACGCTTCATCGGTCGATCCTCCTGAGAACAGCTCCGAATTGCCTATTATGTCCCTGGCATGCCCCGCACGACACTCCTCGACTTCTTCGAGGACTTCGCCACCTCAGATGATGTCTTCGTTGTCCACGATGACTCGTACCGCGTGCGGCAGGTCACCTACCGGCAGCTGGCCGGGGCCGCGCGCGCGTTCGCGGCGCGTCTGTCGGCCGCCGGCGTCGGCGCCGGCGACAACGTGATCGTCTGGTCCGAGAATCGGATCGAATGGATCGTCGTCTTCTGGGGCTGCCTGCTGGCCCGCGCCGTCGTCGTCCCGGTTGATTACCGGACGTCGGAGGATCTGCTGCACCGGATCGCGCGTGTGGTCCGCGCGAAAGCGATTCTCGTCGGCGATGAGGTGAAAGCGCCGGCGACGGAAGTGACGGTGTGGCAGATGCGGGATGTGGCATTGATGCCTCCCACCTCATCCCGCACCCCTCACCCCTCATCCCCCACCCCATCTGACCTTTCTCTCGCTGAAATCATCTTCACGTCCGGGGCGACGGCGGATCCCAAGGGCGTCACGATTACGCACCGCAACATCCTGGCGAACGTCATCCCCATCGAACGCGAAATCGCGAAGTACCTGAAGTACGCGCGGCCGTTTCATCCCATCCGATTTTTGAATCTGCTGCCGCTCAGCCACATGTTCGGCCAGTCGATGGCGACCTTCGTGCCGCCGATGCTGCGCGGCACCGTCGTGTTCTCGCACGGCTACAGCCCGACCGAGGTCCTGCACCAGATTCACTCGCGGCGCATCTCGGTGCTGGTCTGCGTGCCGAAGGTGCTCGACGTGCTGCGCGCCCACGTCGAGCGCGTCCTGCCGATCACGGCCGAGCCGGACGTGCTGGCCGGCCGGCATTTTCTGTGGCGCTGGTGGCGCTATCGCGCCGCGCATCGCCTCTTCGGCTGGAAATTCTGGTGCATCGTCTGCGGCGCCGCGCCGCTCGAGGCGGACCTCGAAGCCTTCTGGCGCAAGCTCGGCTTTCTCGTCGTCCAGGGATACGGCCTGACCGAGACCGCGCCGATCGTCACGTTGAATCATCCCTTCCGTGCGTCGCGCGGAACGGTCGGCACGCCGATCGGCGGCGTCGAAGTGAAGATCGCGCCCGACGGCGAGATTCTGGTTCGGGGCGAGAACGTGACGTCCGGCTACTACCATGCGGACGGCACGCCCGCCGCCGACACAGCCGGCGCGTTCGAAGGCGGCTGGTTCCACACCGGCGACATCGGCGAGCTCGACAGCGCGGGCCGCCTGGTCATCAAGGGCCGCAAGAAGGAAATGATCGTCACGCCGCAGGGACTCAACGTCTTTCCCGAAGACGTCGAGCGCGCGCTCCTGGCGCAGCCGGGCGTCAAGGAAGCCGGCGTCGTCGGGCTGCGGGTCGGCGGCGAGGAACGCATCCACGCGGTGCTCGTGCCGCAGCCGGGCGCCGATGTCGACGCGATCGTGCGCGGCGCGAACGCGGCGCTCGAAGATCATCAGCGCGTCTGGAGCACGTCGATCTGGCCGGGGCCGTCACTGCCGCGAACCGAGGGCACGCAGAAGCTGAAGCGGCGCGAGCTTCAGCGCTGGGCGGCGGGCGAAACCTCGAACGCCCCCGCCAGAGCCGCGGGAACGTCGGTCGAGGACGTCGTCGCACGCTTCGCGTCCGGCCGCGAGTTGCGTCCCGAGACGACGATGGACGAGCTGGGGCTGAGTTCGCTGGATCGCGTCGAGATGATGATGGCGCTCGAAGACGCGTTCCAGGTCACACTCGACGAGCAGGCGCTCGAATCGGCGAAGACGATTGCCGACCTCAAGACGCTCGTGCAGCAGCCGGAGGCTGAGGGTTCCACGCCCCAGGTCGCAGGCCCCAGGCCCCAAGCCCCAGGCCCGCCGCCCCAGGCCCCAGGTCCCAGGTCCCAGGCCCCAGGCCGCAAGCCGTCCGGAGATCTGAAGTTTCCGTACTGGAACCGCTGGCCTGGCGCCTGGCTCCTGCGCCGCGTCAGCCTGCCGACCTGGATTCTCCCGCTCGCTCGCCTCTTCCTCAAGCTGCGCGTCGAAGGCCTCGACCGGCTGCCCGCCGCTGGACCAGTGATCTTCGCGGCGAACCATCAAAGTCACATGGACACGCCCACGATTCTGATCGCGCTGCCGTCGCGATGGCGCTATCGGGTCGCGACCGCGATGTCGCGCGAGTTCTTCCGCGCGCACTTCAACAGGCCATCGGCGGGTTTCAAGAGCTGGCTGACCAACAGCCTGAACTACTTCGGCGCCTGCATGTTCTTCAACGCGTTTCCGCTGTCGCAAGGCGG
>DATJFF010000321.1:0-6647 GCA_035495795.1 Vicinamibacterales bacterium | reverse complement strand
ACCTGATCCTCGAGGCGGTGAACCGGAATGGGGGGAACTGGGCGGCTGCCGCACGGGAGCTCGGGATGCACCGGAGTAACCTGCACCACAGAGCGAGGAGACTTGGACTGAGGTAGCTGCCGACATCGACAGTTGGGCAGTTTGAGAGTTGCGACCTCAGAACCTCGAGACCTTCACCCGACGGTCGTTCCGAAGAGACGGCCGATCAGTGCCGTCGCGGCCATCGCGATTGCGCCCCAGAACGTGACGCGTGCGGCGCCGAGCCATGGCGATGCGCCGCCGGCGCCTGCGGCAAGGGCGCCGAGGCCGGCGAGGGACACGAGCGAAGTGAGCGACACGGCCAACACCGCCGTCTCATCGGCCAGTAGCGACACCACAATCGGCAGTGCCGCGCCGACCGCAAACGTCGCCGCCGAAGCGGCTGCGGCTTGCAGCGGCCTTGCCGCGAGCTCCTCGGTGATGCCGAGCTCGTCGCGCGCGTGCGCGGCGAGCGCGTCGCGGGCCATGAGCTGCTTCGCCACCTGCCGTGCCAGGTTCGCGTCCAGCCCGCGCGTCTCGTAGATCCGCGCGAGCTCGTCTTCCTCGGCGCCCGGGTCGGTAGCCAGCTCCTTGCGCTCGCGAGCCAGGTCCGCGTGCTCGGTGTCGGCCTGCGAGCTCACCGAGACGTACTCGCCGGCGGCCATCGACAGCGCGCCGGCGACCAGCCCGGCGACACCGGCGATCAGCACCTCGCCACGGGCCGCGCCGGAGGCGGCGACGCCGACGACGAGGCTGGCGGTTGAGACGATGCCGTCGTTGGCGCCGAGCACGGCCGCGCGCAGCCAGCCGACGCGTTCGGTGCGATGACGTTCGCGATGAGGAGGCATTGAACCTGCGAAAGTTAACAGTTGAGCAGTTTAGAGTTGCCAGTTGAAGTTGACAGTTTCAGTGACAGGGTCAGTTTGGCAGTGCATCGTAGTCCCAAGTCCCAAGTCCCAAGTCCCAAGTCCCAAGCCCCCAAGACCCTGCTTGTGGCACCATGCGCACATGCAGAGACGAAACCTGATTGCAGCGGGAGCGGGAGTGGTGATGGCGTCCGCCATGACAGCGTACGCCGGCACCGCGGACGATGCGGCGGTGGTCAAGATGCTCGACGAATTCGCGGCCGCCTGGAATCGACACGACGTGGATGGCTTGATGGCCTGCATGGCCGACGACTGCGTCTTCGAGGCGACGGCGGGACCTGACGTCGCCGGCACCCGGCACGTGGGACGGGAGGCCGTGCGCACGGCCTACGCGGCGATCTTCGAGACCTACAAGGACGGCCGCTGGAACAACCCGCATCACTTCGTGGCCGGGAATCGAGCCGTTTCGGAGTGGACCTTCACCGGCACGACCAACGCCGGCGCCAAGGTTGAAGTGAACGGCTGCGACGTTTTCACGCTCCGCGGCACGAAGATCGTGGTCAAGAACTCGTACCGGAAGCAGAGGTCTTGAGGTCTTGGGGTCTTGAGGTCCTGAGGTCTTGCTTGCCCGCCGTAGCCATAGGGAAGGCGAGGAGCTGGGGCTCTGGACGCTGGCTTCCGGTTATTGCCGTGGTGCTCGTCGCCAGCAGCGCCTGTGGCTCGTCGCTCGAGGTGTTGACGGCAGGCCGCGACGGTCCGCCCACGCTGGTGCTGCTGCATGGCTACGGATCATCCGCTCAGGAATGGATGCCGTTTACGCAAAGTATCGTGTGGCCGGGACGCTTTGTCTTTCCCCAGGGGCTCGAGCGAACGGAGCGCCCGGGCGGCCGTGCGTGGTGGCCACTCGAACTTGGCTCCGCAGAGGATGGTCCGCCGGATCTCGCTCAGTCTCGCCCGAAAGGGCTGACGTCTGCGGCGGCGGCCGTCGGCGGGCTGCTCAACGGATTCTGGTGGAGGCGCGATGACGTCGTGCTCGGTGGCTTCTCGCAGGGCGCAATGGTCGCCAGCGATATCGCGTTTCGCTCGACGACCCGCTTGTCCGCGCTGGTCCTGCTGTCGGGCACACCGGTGGACGAGGCCTCATGGCGGCGCGGCTATGCCGCGCGTCGAGGCCTGCCGGTGTTCATCGCGCACGGTCGCGACGACGCGGTACTGCCGTTCAGCGGTTCCGAACGCATGCAGCGAGATCTCGCAGCCTCCGGCCTGCGCGTCACGTGGGTCCCCTTCGACGGCGGCCACGAGATTCCAGCGGAAGTGGTCATCGCGCTCAACCAGTTCCTCGGCTCCGTGCGTGAAGGATCTTGAGGATTGAGGTCTTGGGGGCGTCCTGGTGCGGAACTGCAAACTGACACTGGCAACTGAAACTGTGAACTGTGAACTCTTGAACTGTTAACTTCCGCGATCTTCACCTCACAGGATCTATCCTCGGCCCGTTCTGCTGGACCGGCCGCGGCGCGCGGCGATCGACATCACGCAGCCCGGTGGCCGCCACCGGGCTCCGCGCGTTGTGGAACGACACCGGCGTGCGGCTGGACTCGTCGACGAGCAGCTGGAAGATGTCGGGCCGGGCGTAGTGGCCGACCGCGTCGAAGTCCATCCGCGCCCGTGCGATGTCGTTCAGATCGAGCTGCGCGGTGAGGATCGTCTCGCCGCTGAAGTCGGGTCCGGCCAGCACCTCGCCGAGCGGGCCGATGATGCAGCTGCCGCCGCGGGAGATGACCGTTTGCGGATCGTCGCCGAACTCGGTCTGATAGTCGGGCGGATAATCGCGGCGGCGCGCGAACTGGTTCGCCGAGATGACGAAGCAGCGTCCCTCCTGGGCGATGTGGCGCATCGTCGGCAGCCACGTCGGCCGCGCGTCGGCAGTCGGCGCGCAGTAGATTTCGATGCCCTTCGCGTACATCGCCGCGCGCAGCAGCGGCATGTAGTTTTCCCAGCAGATGATGGCGCCGACCCGTCCCACGTCGGTGTCCACGACCGTCAGCGTCGAACCATCGCCGAAGCCCCACACGATGCGCTCCGAGGCGGTCGGCATCACCTTGCGGTGCTTGCCGAGATAGCGCCCGTCCGCGCCGAGGAACAGCGCCGTGCAGTAGAGCGTGCCGCCGCTACGCTCGACCACGCCGACGACCAGGTGCAGACGGTGGGCGCGGGCCAGGCCGGCCATCCGCTCCACGTGCGGCCCCGGCACATCGATCGCGCTTTCCCAGTGACGTCGGAACTGCTCGCGCCCTTCGGGCCGCCGCGAGCCGACGACCGCGCCGAAGTCGAGGCCGCGGGGATAGGCCGAGACGAAGGCTTCGGGGAAGACTGCCAGGTGCGCACCGCGGTGCGCGGCATCCGAGAGAAGATCGCCGAGCTTCTGCAACGTCCGCTCGACGTCGAAGGCGACCGGCGCCGCCTGGATGGCGGCTACGCAGTACGGACCTCGGACGGGAAGGTGTCCGCTCAATGGGGGAATGGCGACTCCTCGGCCACACTATACCGCGCGCGTGCGGGTGCGTTGCGCTATCGTTCACTCGAATTATCAAGTGATCGTGCAATCTCGTGCGAGGGTGCTTGCGACGGTCCTTACGGCGCTGACTTTAGTCACGGCGCTGGCTGACTGCGGGCGGCGTGAAGAGCCGGCGCCGCCGCCGGTGCCGGTGATCCAGCAGATGGGGACGTGGGAAGGCACCGGCAACCAGACGCTCGGCCTGGTGAGCCAGTCCGGCCGGTTCCGCCTCCGCTGGCAGACCCGCCCGGAGCCCGGGCACGACGCGGCGAGCGGTCGCTTCAAGCTGACCGTGCACAGCGGCGTGAGCGGCCGCCCGCTCCAGGAAGTGACCGACGAACGCGGTCCCGGCGAAGGGGCCTTCAACGTCGAGGACGATCCGCGGCCGTTCAACCTGATGGTTTATTCGGAAGGGCTCGTGTGGACTATCGTCGCTGACGAAGTCGTCATGGCTCGCCCTGCCACACGGTGACGGCGTCCAATGGCGATTGATGATTGTCGATTGACGATTTATTGATGATTGGGTGATTTCGGATTGCGCCATTCGATTGGCGATCGAGGGATTGAAAGACTGGCGATTAGCGGAATCACGATTTGCAATTGCGGTTGCGGCTGCTCACGCCGCAACTGTCGGAGCCGCTGAATCCTCGGCTGCATGGGTAGGGGCAGTTTCTGCCTGCGCAGCTTCGTATGAGCCGGTGTTTTCCAATCCTCAATCGTGATTGCCGCAATCGCCGAATCCGTAAATGCCACAATCGCCAATCGAATGCCGCAATCGCGCAATCGTCAATCGTCAATGAATCATCAATCGTCAGTCGCCAATCGCCAATGGGATGGCGGGCGCGGTAGCGGTATAGTGTGAGCCCATGAAGCAGCGCCTCGCTCCACTCTTGTTCACCCTGTTGGCTACCGCCGCGCTGTCGGCGCAGCGTCCTGCGAACGCGCCTGAGACGGCACCGTCAGGCAAGCCGCCCGATACGGTCTTCATCGAAGACCTCACGTGGGCCGAGGTGCGCGACCTGGTCAAGGCGGGGTGGACCAACGTCATCATCGGGACCGCAGGCACCGAGCAGAAGGGGCCGCACATGGTCGATGGCGAGCACAAGTTCGTCATGACCTGGTCGGCCGACAAGATTGCGCGCGCGATGGGGAAGACGCTGGTGGCGCCGATCGTGACCTACGTCCCGGAGGGAACCTGGGAGAACCAGGCCGGCCACATGGGGAAGCCGGGCACGATCACGCTTCCCGAAGAACGCTTCGTCGAGCTGCTCGTGGCCGCTGGCCGCAGCCTCAAGGCGGGCGGCTTCACCAATATCTGGTTCATCGGCGAATCGGGCGGCAACCGGACCGGCATGCGGACCGCCGCGGAGAAGCTCAACGCGACGTGGGGCGGCGCTGCCAGAGCCTACTGGGTGGACGACTACTACACCAGGGCGCACCGCGATCAGGAAGTGGTGGCCGCGAAGTTTCTCGGGGTCCCCGAGAATCAGGTCGGCAACCACGCGAACATCCTCGACACTTCGGAGCTGCTGCTCGTCGCGCCACAGCACATTCGCACCGACCGGCTGACGGGGAACGACTACGAGAACAACGGCGTCTCGGGCAACAACCAGTCGAAGGCGAGCCCCGACTTCGGCCGGCAGCTGCTGCAGATCAAGCTCGATCTTGCGGCGGCACAGATCAAGCGGATGCAGAGTAGCGCCGAGCCGCCGGTGCCGGCGCTGCCGGAGCAAGGCGGGGGCGGCGGCCGCGGAGGCCAGCGGCCGGCTCCGGCTGCATCGACGCGCCCGACCATGGATACGGCGCCGGCGAGCAAGACCGCCACGCGCGCGCCTGACACGGTGTTCATCGACGAGCTCACATGGGAAGAGACGCGCGACGCGATGAAGGCGGGCTACCGCACGGCGATCGTCCCGACCGGCGGCACGGAGAAGAACGGGTACCACATGGTGATGGGCAAGCACAATTTTGTCGTCGCGCACGCCGCGAACGTGATGGCCCGCCGCCTTGGCAAGACGCTCGTGGCGCCGGTGCTGCAGTACGTGCCCGAAGGCGATCCGGATCGCCAGGTGCCGGGCGGCATCTCGGTCCCGTCTCCGGCCTACGATCAGATCCTCGATGCGGCCGCCCGCAGCCTCAAGGCGCACGGCTTCAACGAGATTCTCTTCATCGGCGACAGCGGCCCGAACCAGGCCGGGATGAAAACGGTGGCCGACGCGCTCAACGCCGAATGGAAGGACGCTGGCGTGAAAGTGTTCGCGCTCACTGACTACTACGAGGGCGGCCGCGAGCACTACCGGGCGTGGATGGAAGCGGCGTTTGGCTACGATGAAGCGACGGTCGGCAGTCACGCCGGGATCAGCGACACGTCGCAGATGCTCTACGTCCGCCCACAGGGCGTGCGCAAGGATCAGATCATGCCGTGGGGAGGACCGAAGGACTCGGGCGTCAGCGGCGACCCTGCGAAGAGCACCGCCGAGATCGGGCGGATGGGGATCGAGTTCAAGGTGAACGCCGGGCTCGCGCAGTATCGGCTGATCAAGAACCCGCCGCGGCAGCGGCCGAGTCAGTAGGCGCTCGCTGCGCTCGCGTAGGCCTCACTTCGTTCGGCAGGCCTCACTTCGTTCGGCGGGGGCCTCGCTGCGCTCGGTAGGCGCGCCTTCGGCGCGTAGGAGGGCGCTCGCTGCGCTCGCGTAGGCCTCACTTCGTTCGGTAGGCCTCACTTCGTTCGGCAGGCGCGGCTTCGCCGCGTAGGGCAAAACACACAAACGAAAGGTCATGGGTCCACCAAGTCACCAGATCCCTGAGCGCCAAAGGCGCGCCCGCGGCCGTAGGCGCCGCTTTGCGGCGCAGGCACCGGTTTCGCTCGTGCAGGCCGCGCTGCGCGCCTCGGGCGCGGCTGCGCCGCGCAGGAGGGCGCTCGCTGCGCTCGGTAGGCGCGCCTTCGGCGTAGGCAAAACCGGATCACGATCACAGATCGACAGATCACAAGATTCCTGCGCGCCGAAGGCGCGCCCGACGTCCCGCCGAAGGCGGGACGGCCTACGGTGCGAAGCACCGCCTACGGCGGCGAAGCCGCCGCCCGCCGCCGCAGGCGCTCGCTGCGCTCGCGTGGGCCTCACTTCGTTCGGCGGGCCTCGCTGCGCTCGGTAGGCGCGCCTTCGGCGCGTAGGAGGGCGCTCGCTGCGCTCGCGTAGGCCTCACTTCGT
>DATJFF010000320.1:0-15154 GCA_035495795.1 Vicinamibacterales bacterium | reverse complement strand
GTGATGGTCCGCATCGATCCCGACAAGGTGACACCGCTGAAGGACGAGGCCGCCTCGAAGGCGTATCTCACGAAGTATTGAGGGCACGGCAGGGCGCAGGTTCTGCCTTTTGCCTTCTGCCTTTTGCCTTCTGCCTTTTGCCTTTTGCCTTTTGCCTTGACGCCGTTCGCCCGCGTTACGATGGGTAGCCGTGCGACAGCTCCACCCGAGCCTCACCTCGAGCCGCGTTTTCCTCCTCTCTCCCGCTCATTGCGGCGGGCGGCGCGCGACATTCCTGCTGAAGCCCGACTCGGGCCTGCCGCTCGCGATCCGGCTCCGCGAGGGAACGCTCACGCTTGGCGAAGCGTTCAGCTTCATGAGCGGCCTGTACTTCCGCGGCAAGCTCACGTATGCCAGCCGCTTCGCCGCGGCCGCGGGTGAGTGCCTGGTGATCACGCCGACTCGCGGCCTGCAGGCTCCCGACCTGCCCGTGTCGGTCGCCTTGATCGAGGAGTTCGCTCAGACGGACATCGCCGCCGGCGATGCCCGCTATCGCGCGCCCCTCGAGCGGGACGTGACACGACTTGCGGGGCAGCTCGCGGACTCGGCACGCGTGGTCCTGCTCGGCAGCATCGCATCTGACAAATACGTGGACGTGTTGCGACCCCTGCTGGGTGCGCGCCTGCACTATCCGATTTCCTTTGTCGGCCGCGGTGACATGAGCCGGGGCGGCCTGCTGCTGCGCCAGGCGGCGAGCGGTGACGAGCTGGAATACGTGCCGCTCGACGCCGCGGCGACCAGGCGCGGTGTCCGGCCCCCGAAGCTGGCGCCGCTCGCCCGCGGCGCGAGCGCGACATGAGCGGCTTCGCGATCGAGCCGCCAATCGAGCCGATGCTGGCACGCATCGCCGAGGCGCTCCCGGCCGGCGGTGCGCTTCTCTACGAACCGAAGTGGGACGGCTTCCGCGCGATCGTCTTTCGCGGTGGAGCGGGCGAGGTGTTCATCCAGAGCCGCGACCTGAAGCCGCTGGACCGCTACTTTCCCGAGCTCCACGACACCTTCGCCGCGCGGCTGCCCGACGGCTGTGTCGTCGATGGCGAGATCGTCATCGCCAGTTCCAAGGGGCTCGACTTCGACGCGCTGCAGATGCGGCTCCATCCGGCAGCGTCACGGGTGGCGAAGCTGGCGCGAGAGACGCCAGCCTCGTTCGTCGCCTTCGATCTGCTCGCCGCCGGCGGACAGGACATCACCGGACTGCCGCAGCACGAGCGTCGATCGAGGCTCGAAGCCCTGCTTGCCGGGGCCAAGGCACCGCTTCACCTGACGCCGATGACCCGTGATCACCAACGCGCGGCCGAGTGGCTCTCCCGCTTTGAAGGAGCAGGACTCGACGGCGTCATCGCCAAGCCGGAGCAGGATCCGTACGCGCCGGGCAAACGCACGATGATCAAGATCAAGCACATCCGCACCGCCGATTGCGTCGTCGCCGGTTTTCGATGGCACAAGACCGGGCCGGGCCAGCTGATCGGCTCGCTGCTTCTGGGGCTGTACGACGGCACAGGCACGCTCCACCACGTCGGCGTGACCTCCGCCTTCACCACCGCCGTACGCCGCCAGCTGGCCGAAGAGCTCGAGCCGATCCGCGAAAACGCCCTGATCGATCACCCCTGGCGAGCCTGGGCCTCGATGGGCGAGGGGACGACGCGGATGCCAGGCGGGCAGAGCCGGTGGAGCGCAGGCAAGGACCTGTCGTGGGAGCCGCTCCGAATCGAGCGCGTCTGCGAGGTGAAGTACGACCACATGCAGGGCGACCGGTTCCGACACGCCACGATCTTCCTGCGGTGGCGGCCGGACAAGCCCCCCGCGGCCTGCACCTACGAGCAGCTGGAGGTCACGCCGCCCTACGAACTGGAAAAGGTGTTCGGCGCGGGATGAGGTCTTGGGGTCTTGGGGCGGCAAAGTCGCCGGCGGTGACTCTCAAGTAGCCCGCGGCCGCTTCCGGGTTCGACGGGACCATGCCTCCCTGTCCGCCTCGGACCACTCGTTCGGCATCTCGTCCGGGTCGAGGGCATCCTGCGGCGGCCGGAGGTCAGCTGGCACGTGCTCGAGATTCACCCGGATACGCGTCCAGGTGGTGAAGCGGCCACGCATGGCGTCGACGAGCACGTCCTTCGGCTCGAGATGTCCGGCGGCCTCGGGATGCCGCGCTTTCCACCGTTCCAGCCCGGCAAGCACGGCTTCTTTGGTCTTCGCCCTGCCGATTTCAATCAGCGGCCGCTTTGGCGTGCGCCGCCCCGTTGATGCGTCGGAAGGGCCCTTCCGCCGCGACGGCTGAACGCGCGGCGGCTCGCCAGATTGCTTCTGGTAATGCGGCGGCCATGGCGCGTCCCCGAGGCCCTCGCGCTCGTGGCGGGCGGCGAGATCGATCAACGCGTCGAGGGCGCATGGATGCTCGTCGATCGCGGCATGGCGATCGCCAATCTTCGCAAACCGCGCCGGCATGGTGGCGAGCGTGAAGTCGCCGGGTTCGGCCGCGTCAACCTCGTCCCAGTCGAGCGGCGCCGAGACGCGGGCATCGGGACGAGGCCGCACCGAATAGGCGCCCGCGACGGTCCGATCCTTGGCGTTCTGGTTGTAGTCGAGGAACACGCCGTGGCGTTCTTCTTTCCACCATTTGCTGGTGGCGATCGATGGTGCGCGGTGCTCGACCTCGCGGGCGAATGCCAGCGCAGCTCGTCGCACCTGCGCGAACGTCCAGCGCGGCGCGATGCGGACGTAGACGTGAATGCCACGGGACCCCGACGTCTTCGGCCAGCCGACCAGGCCGAAGCTGGCGAGCGCCTCGCGCACGACGGCGGCGACCTGCCGGATCTGCGGCCACTCCACTCCGGGCACGGGATCGAGATCGATGCGGAGCTCGTCCGGGTGATCGAGATTGCCGGCGCGCACCGGATGCGGGTGCAGCTCGAGGCAGGCGAGGTTCGCCATCCACGCCAGGGCCGCCGGCTCACGCGGGACAATTTCTTCGGCGGTCCGTCCCGATGGGAAGGACAGCGTCACCGCGTCGAGCCACGACGGGCGTGCCGCCGGCACACGCTTCTGGTAGAAGAACTCTCCTTCAATTCCGTTTGGATAGCGCACCAGGACGTTGGGGCGCCCGCCGGCACCGCGAAGCGCTCCGTCGGCGACCGCCAGGTAATAGCGCACGAGATCGCGCTTGGTGTGTCCCGCCCGCGGAAACAGCACTTTGTCGGGATTGGAGATCGAGATTTCGTGCCCGTCGATCGTCAGAACCTCAGCCTCTGGCTTCCGCGGCATACGCTGCAGCAATGGTACGCCGCCTTCTGCCTTGTGCCTTCTGCCTTCTGCCTTTTGCCTCTTGCCTTCTTCAGTCACGCCCCCGAGCGGGAGTCGAGCTCGTCCCATCGCTGCATGGCGGTCTCGATCTCAGCCGGCAGCGCGTCGAGCCTGGCCAGCGCGGCATGGATGTCAGCCGCAGGCTTCTTGTAGAACTCTGGCGCCGCTACCTCGACGCGAAGCCGAGCCTGCTCCGCCTCGAGCGCTTCGATCCTTTGGGGAAGCGCCTCGAGCTCGCGCTGCTCCTTGAACGAGAGTTTGCGCTTCTGCGAGAGGGCCGCGATCCCCTGCCCGATGTTGTCAGCAGCTTGACCAGAGAAAGTCCCGACCACGTTCCTCTCTCTCCCGATCGCGTCCTTGTTTTTCCCGATCGGGCTCTTCTCTCTCCCGGCACCGGCAGCGGTCGTGGCGGCATACCGCTGACGGCGCCAGTCCTCGTAACCTCCGACGTATTCGCCGACGCGGCCCTCGCCCTCGAAGACCAGCGTGCTGGTGATCACGTTGTCGAGGAAACGACGATCGTGGCTGACGAGCAGGAGCGTGCCCGGCCACACCACGAGTTGCGCCTCGAGCAGCTCCAGGGTCTCGAGATCCAGATCGTTGGTCGGTTCGTCCAGGACCAGCACGTTGGCCGGGCGCGTGAACAAGCGGGCCAGCAGCAGGCGATTGCGTTCCCCACCCGACAGCGCTCCAACTGGTGACCGAGCCCGCTCGGGAGAAAAGAGGAAATCCTGCAGGTAGCCGTGGACGTGGCGGCGCTGGCCGTTGACCTCCACCGTATCGTTGCCGTCGCCAATCGTGTCCACGACGGTGCGATCCGGGTCGAGTTGCTCGCGTTGCTGGTCGTAATACGCGACCTGCACGTTCGCACCGTGACGAACTTCGCCGCTATCCGGCGACAGCTCGCCGAGCAGCAGCCGCAGCAGCGTCGTCTTTCCCGCGCCATTCGGGCCGATCAGGCCGACTCGATCCCCGCGCAGGATCCGCGTCGAGAAGTCGGCGACCACGACGCGGTCGCCGTACGCCTTGCCGACGTGCTCCGCCTCGAACACCACCTTGCCGGTGGCCTCGGCCATGTTCACGTCCAGGCGCACGCGTCCGAGCTGCTCGCGGCGTTCCGCACGCTCGGCACGCATCGCGAGGAGTGCCTTCACCCGCCCCTCGTCGCGGGTCCGGCGGGCCTTGATCCCCTGGCGCAGCCACGCCTCCTCCTGCGCCAGCTTCTTGTCGAACTTCGCCTGCTGCACCGCCTCGCTGGACAGCCACTCCTCCTTCTTCCGGACGAAGGTGTCATAGTCGCCGGGCCACGAGGTAAGCCGGCCGCGATCGAGCTCGACGATCCGCGTGGCCAGCCGTTCGAGAAACGTGCGGTCGTGCGTGACCAACACGACCGCGCCCGGATATTCGATCAGGAACCCTTCCAGCCATTCGATCGCTTCGACGTCGAGGTGATTGGTAGGCTCGTCGAGCAGCAGCAAGTCTGGCTGCGCGACCAGGGCGCGGGCCAGCAGCACTCGACGCTTCCAGCCTCCCGAGAGGGCGTCAACCGGGGCATCGGCGGGCAGGTCGAGCCGCGACAGCACCATCTCTACCCGCTGCTCGAGACGCCAGCCGTCGCGCTCCTCGAGCTCGTGCTGGAGCGCGCCGAGGCGCTCGAGCGCACCTGGATTGCCGTCGTGAGCCACGTCGATAGCCGCGTGATGGTAGGCCTGTACCAACGCCGCGAGATCACCGAGCCCGTCGGCGACCACGTCGAACACCGGCGCTGTAGCCGAGAGCGGCACGTCCTGCACGAGCCTGGCAATGCGGCCGCCGGGCTGGCGCCACACGCTGCCTCGGTCCGGCGGAAGCTCACCGCTCAGGATCTGCAGCAGCGTGGACTTTCCGGCGCCGTTCCGCCCGATGATGGCGATGCGCTCGCCCGCCTCCACCTGCAGCGACGCTTCGTCGAGAAGCGGCAGATGTCCGAACGCGTGATGGATATGGTCGAGCGCGACAAGCGGCACAACACAACGGTACTACGCGGGGCAGGCTTCAGGCTCCAGGCTTCAGGCTTCAGGCAAGCACGGGTGTCACGTAGCATTCACACAGAAGAAACCACGAAGAGACGAAGGACAGGAAGGACGCACGAAGCTCTTTTTAGGGCTCGTCACGCGTGCTTCTGGCAGATGTCAAGCGTGTTTCCCCTAAGAGTCTTCGTGTCGTCCTTCGTTCTCTTCGAGCCTTCGTGGTCTCTTTTGGTCTGGATGCAGCGTGAAACGCGTGACGTGCCTGAAGCCTGCGTCAGCGAAGTACCGCGTTGAACACCACCCGGAAGGTGCCGAACGACTGGCCGCGCCACTGCGGGCGGAAGCCGAGCAGGACGATGTGGCCGTCGCCGTGCGGGATGTCGAGCGCGGCGGCGCGGTTGTTCAGGAAACGTTCGCCGAGGAGGTAGCCCGAAAGGAGCGGTGAGCCGGTGGCCTGGTAACGCGCCAGCACCTCGCCCTTGAACCCCTCTGCCGTCTCGAAAGCTGGGCTGGATTCAACGAACACGGCGGCGCGTTCGGGCATGCCGGCCATCACCTGCTGGGTCGCGGCAGCCTGGACCTCGAGCACGGAGCCGCCGGTGAAGAATTCCTGGCGCTTGAGGCCAGCGACCACGTTCTTCACTGGCAGCGCGAACTCCTGAATCGCAAAGGCGGTTGACCGGTTGAAGCAGACGAGCGTGCCGCCGCCCCTGACGAACGTGTCGATGGCCCGTACGCCGTCCTCTCCGATGCCCCCTTCGTACTGCGCCGGGACCATTCCCTTCTGGTAGCCCTCGAGGAGGCCGCGGCCCTCGTCGGCGATGATCAGTGCGTCGATCCGGCTGGCCAGCGAGGCGTCACGGAAGTCCTGCGGATAGAGGCTTACGACCGTGAAGCCATACCGCTCGAGCATCCAGCGGGTCCAGCCCTCGTCCATGCTGGCCATCCAGGGCCGGTAGAGCCCGACTCGCGGCTGCTTGATCTCGCGCCCGACAGCCGGAGCAGCGACGCGCTCCGCCTGCAGCGCGTAGGTCTTCACGAGCTCGTCCTGCCTCGCCGGCGTAAGGCCGGTCACCACGTACTTGCCGCCGGCAAACGCGACGCGGGCGTTCAGCGTCCAGGCGCGGTTGAGCGCGGCGAACGAGTTGTTCTGCGCCGGGTCCAGCGCCAGCGCGGGCCCGCTGCCGCCGATCTTCCCCGGCGGCGGGACGATGGCCGCCGCGAGGCTGCTGGCATCGAAGCCCACGCCGGGTGCGCTGTCGAACGGCGCCCGGTCCGTGTCGCCGGTGTCATAGGGAGTAACGGGTCCGGCCGGCGGCAGGTCGGAGCCGAGCTGGGCCAGCTTGCCGCGCAGCTCCGGCGTGATCGGCGTCATCAGCGGCGTGACCGACACGCCCATCTGGTATGGCAGCGTCCAGCCGGCGGCGTCGTACGGCTGCTCGAGCGGACCGTCCGGCGATTCGCGCAGGTCCGGGTAATGCTGCACATCAAGGACCGAGCGGGCCGTCTCGGCAAACTCCTGATCCATCGGGATCACCCAGCTGCCCGACGAGTAGACCGTGCCCTCGATCGTGACGTCCGACTTCAGCTGCGACACGCGCACGCCCTGGAAAGCCAGGCGGCGCAGCAGCTCCACCGCCGCAACAGGATCGCGCTGCTTCTGCGGCACGAAATACGCGTGAGGCGGCGCGTTCGTGTACTTGTCAATCTGCCAGCGGCCGGCGCGGTAGCGGTTGAGGAGCAGATCCTCGCGGTAGCGCGCGGCGTAGTCGAGCACCGACAGGGAGGCGGTCTCCATGTACTCCACCGCGTCGCGCAGCCGCCACCACCCGCCCGGCCACGGACTCGGGTAGAGCGACTGCACCCTGATATCGCGCATGTTGTCGGGAAAGTCGTTGAGCGTATAGAAGCGCGGCGTCGCGTAGGCGTACAGCGCCGTCTCGGTCCAGTACGAGGCGATGTTCTGGAACACCGGCTTGTAATCGATGTAGCCGGGATACCACGCGTCGAAGCCGGTGCCCATGTGGGTGGCGCCGACCTGACCGCGCTCCTCCAGGCCCTTGGCCATGGCCATGCCCAGCATGTTGATCTCGCGCGAGATCAGGTACGGCGCCTGAGTCGCGATTGGCTCCGCGAACGGCGGCAGCCAGATCCGCGTCGGGAATGGCGAGCTCTGGTGATGGACATGGATGATCTGCGGCTCCCACTGCCGCCACGCGTGCTCCATCACCCGGGACTCGATCATGTTGAGCATGTAGCCGTCGCGGTTGTTGTCGTGGCCGACGTACTCCTGGTACAGCTTGGGCATCGGCGAGACCTCGAACGGCGTGCCGACGTTGCCGCGATACCACTCGGCGATCATCTGCTGCCCGTCGGGGTTGATGGTCGGCCAGAGCAGCAGGATGACATTGTCGAAGATGGGCGCGTACTCGGGATCGTCGGCCTTCGAGAGCAGGTCGTAAGCCAGCTGCATCGTGTGCTGCGGGCCAGCCACCTCGCTGGCGTGCAGCCCGCCGTCGATGTGAACGATCACCTTGCCCTCGCGCGCCAGCTGGCGGGCCTCGGCTTCGCCGAGGCTTGCCGGATGCGCCAGCCGCCGCGCGATCTCGCGGTATCGGTCGATCTTCGCCAGGTTCGCCGGCGACGAGATCGCCGCCATCCAGTAGGTCCGGCCCTGCGACGACGTCCCCGTCCGCGTCATCGTCATGCGGTCCGACGCGGCGTCCAGCTTCTGGAAGTAGGCGACGGTTTCGTCGTAGGTGGCGATCTTGTAGTCGGCGCCCACGCGGTAGCCGAGCACCGATTCAGGGCTGGGCAAGGGGGGCGATTGCGCGGCGGCGCCGGACCTGAGGATCAGGCAGGCCGCCACGACGACGAGGACAGGCGCACGCATCGCGTAATTCTAGCGAACTCGGGCGAGCGCCTCCGCTGAACAAAGAAACCACGAAGGCGGGAAGGGCACGAAGGAAGACACGAAGTCACTAATTGGGGTGTCACGCGTGCATCGTGAGTCTGAGATCACACGTGAGCGGTTCCGGTTTTCCAAGAGCTTCTTCGTGCGTCCTTCGTTCCTTCGTGCCTTCGTGGTTTCTGTTTGCTCGAGGGCAGCGTGACAGTGAAGCCGCTGCCATTCACGCGTGGCGCACGTTGGCGAGCTCGCGCTCCAGCATTGGAATGTCGGGCGGCTTGGCCAGGTGCGCGTCGAACCCGGCCGCGCGCGAGCGGCGCCTGGCATCGTCGTTTGCATAGCCGGACACCGCAATCAGCCGCACGGCGGAGAACTCCGGATCGGAGCGAAGCGCCCGGGCCACAGCGTAGCCATCCAACCCGCCGGGCAGCCCGATGTCGGAGATGACCACATGCGGGTGGAAGCCGTGAGCTGCGGTCAGCGCTGAGCGGCCGTCGAAAGCGACCTTGACGTCGTGGCCGGCGAGTACCAGCCAGTCCGCCAGCGTTTCGGCGGCATCCTGGTTGTCTTCGACGATGAGGATGCGCAGCCGTTCGCCGCTGGAAACCGTCGGCGCCGCTTCGGCCCGCTCTTGCACCTCGTTCGTGCTCAACGGCAGGCGAAGCGTGAACGTCGTGCCATGGCCCTCGCCTCTACTCCGAACCGCGATGTCGCCGCCGTGAAGGTCGGCCAGCCCCTTGGTCAGGGCCAGGCCCAGCCCGAGACCGCCCTTCGAGCGAGCCGAATCCTGACGCGCCTGGCTGAACGGGTCGAACAGTCGCACGAGCAGCTCCGGATCGATGCCGCAGCCAGTGTCCGACACGCTGATGTCGGCCGTGCGGCTCGCCGAATCGACCGAGGCTCGCACCTCGACGTGCCCGCCGTGATCCGTGAAGCGCCCGGCGTTGTGAAGGAGGTTGCCAATCATTTGCGCCAGCCGGACCGGATCGCCTTCCACCCAGATCGACTCGTCCGGTACGGCAGCCCCGAGCGTCAACCCCGCCGCTTCGAGGCTGGGGCGGTAGTCCTCCACCGTCTGCTGCGCGATGAGCGCGACGTCGCAGCGCTCGAAGCGCAATGCGAGCTTCCCGCGCGCGATTCGAGATACGTCCAGCAGGTCGTCGATGAGCCGCGACATGTGTGTCACCTGGCGATCGATGACGTCGCGCACGCGTTCGATCCGCGGCTCGGCCGGGGCCGTGCGCCGCAGGATCTCGACGGCGAGCCGCACCGGCGCGAGCGGGTTCCGCAGCTCATGGGCGAGCACGCCGATGAACTCGTCCTTCCGGCGATCGGCTTCGCGCAACCGATCGTTCAACGCCAGCAGCGCCTCCTCGGCGCGGCGTCCGGCGCTGACATCGCGCACGAGCAGCGCCACCAGCGAATGTTCGGGATCCTCCACGCGCGTGGCCTGCACCACCAGCCACCGATCGAGCGCCGGCTCGTAGCGTTCGACCCGCGCCGCCTCGCCCGTTCGCGCGACGCGGGCAAACGTCTCGCACCAGAAGGGGTCGACATTGGGGACCAACTCCCGTGCTGTCTTACCTACGACATCGCCGAGGCCGGTATGCCGAACGAACGCCGAATTCACCTCAAGGAAGAGATGGTCTACAGCTTTCTGCCCGGACGCGTCGAAAATCACCTCGATCAGGCACACCCCCTCGTCGATCGTGTCGAGAAGGGCTCGATAGACGGCGTCCGAGGCCAGACGCGACAGAGCGCCCATACCCCATCTGATAGCGAGAGTCGTGCCAGCGCTTCAAGCACGGCTGTAGGTGCTGACGTTATACTCAAGTGCTCTGAACGCTTCGGCCCTTCCGGCGTCAGCTCATTCCGACTCCCGACTCTTCTCAGTCCCGTGATTTCCCTCGCCAACATCAACAAACAGTACGGTAAGCAGCTCGTCTTCGTTGAGGCATCGTTCCAGCTCAATCCAGGCGAGAAAGTCGGCCTGGTGGGGCCGAACGGCGCCGGCAAGACGACACTGTTCAGGATGATCGTCGGCGAGGAAGTGCCTGACGACGGCGAGGTGACTGTTCCACGCCGGACCACGATCGGATATTTCCGGCAGGACGTCGAAGAGATGTCGGGCCGATCCGTACTGGACGAGGCCATTGCCGGCAGCGGAAGGCTCGGCGACCTGCACCACGAGCTCGAATCCCTGCAGCAGGCGATGGAGGATCCCGCCAGGCTCGGCGAGATGGACGCAATCCTGGATCGGTTCGGCAGCGTCCAGGAAGAGTACGAGCACCTCGGCGGATACACGCTCGAGGCGCAGGCGCGGGAAGTGCTGCACGGTCTTGGTCTCGGCGACGATCAGATCGACGGCGACGTCGGCAACCTCTCGGGCGGATGGAAGATGCGCGTCGCGCTCGCCCGGGTGTTGCTCGGCAAGCCCGACGTGCTGCTGATGGACGAGCCGACGAATCACCTCGACATCGAGTCAATCATCTGGCTCGAGCAGTTCCTGAAGTCGCTGCCCGGCGCGCTGCTCATGACCTCGCACGACCGCGAGTTCATGAACCGCATCGTCACCAGGATTGCCGAGATCGACGCCGGCGAGATCACGGTTTATTCGGGCAATTACGACTTCTACGAGCGCGAGCGGGCGGTGCGCGAGGCCAACCTGCAGGCCGCGTTCGCTCGGCAGCAGGCGATGCTCGCGAAGGAGCAGCGCTTCATCGACCGCTTCCGCACCCATGCCGCCAAGGCCGCGCAGGTCCAGAGCCGCATCAAGGCGCTCGACAAGATCGAGAAGATCGAACTGCCGAAACGCCGCCAGATCGTCAAGTTCGAGTTCCGGACGCCGCCGCGCTCGGGTGACCAGGTCGTAGTCATCGAGGATCTCCACAAGGCGTTCGGCTCGCGCGTCATCTACGACGGGCTCGGCCTCACGGTGCGCCGCGGCGAGCGCTGGGCGGTGATGGGCAAGAACGGCGCCGGCAAGACGACGCTGCTCAAGATGATCGCCGGCGTCCTGACGCCCGATGGTGGTGAAGTCCGCCTCGGCGCCAGCCTCAAGATGGGCTACTTCGCGCAGCAGTCGCTGGACGTGCTCGATCCCGATCTGACGGTCATCGAGCAGCTGCAGAAGGATTTCCCGCACGATGGCCTGGGCGTCCTGCGGACTCTGGCCGGCGCCTTCCAGTTCTCTGGCGACGACGTGGACAAGAAGGTTCGCGCCCTGTCTGGGGGCGAGAAGTCACGCCTGGCCATGGCTCGCATGCTCTACAACCCGCCGAACTTCCTGGTGCTCGACGAGCCGACCAACCACCTCGATCTGGCAACCAAGGAGATGCTGGTCGACGCGCTCAAGGAATTCGAAGGCACCATGATCTTCGTGTCGCACGATCGCATGTTCCTGCGCGGGCTGGGGTCGCGCGTCCTGGAGCTCGGCGGCGAAAGCGGCACCAGCCGCGACCCGTTCGTCTATCCGGGCAGCTACGTCGAATACGTCGTCAAGACCGGGCACGAAGCGCCTGGGACACACAGCTGACACTGGCCGGGAGCGACGACCGACTGTCGGGAGGTGAACAGGCGAACGGGAGAGCGTTTGCGGGAGGGACTGCTCGCCCGCGCCCAGGCTGTCACCCGGCGATACCGAGATTGGGCATCGCAGCGTCTCGGGGCGATGCGGTCACGACGCGATTGCGGCCGCCCGCCTTGGCGCGATAGAGCGCGGCGTCGGCGGCCTTCAGCAAGCGATCGAACAGCTCGGGCTCGGTCGCCGTTCCGTCCGACACGATCGCCGCGACGCCGGCGCTGAGCGTCACGCGGAGCCCCGGGACACCGTCCATCGTCAGCTCCTCGATCGCCGCCCGCATCCGCTCCGCGAGCACGGCAGCGTCGGCCTCTCCGGTCTCGGGCAGCACCGCCAGGAATTCCTCGCCACCCCAACGAGCCAGCGTGTCGACCGAGCGGATCACCGCCTTCAGCCGGTCGCCGACCGCCCGAATGGTGCGATCGCCGGCATCGTGCCCGCGATCGTCGTTGATGCGCTTGAAGTGATCGATGTCGCAGAGGATGAAGGCCGTCGGCCTTCCCTGCCGGCCCTGACGCCTGAGCTCGGTAATCGCGTGCTCTTCAGCCGATCGGCGGTTTGCCAGGCGGGTCAACGAATCAGTGCGCGCTTCGCGCATCAGCGCCTGCTCGGCTGCGAACGCCCGCCGGTTGGTCGCCTCGAACACACGCGCCAGCATCAGGCCGACGACGATCGTCAAGGCCAGGAAGAACGCGGCGTTGATCGCGGTCATCCGATCGACACCGACCACGGACATCAGGATCCCGACGCCGGCCAACGGCAGCATCGTCGTCAGAAAATAGTCGCGTTTGTCGAGCACGATGTAGGGGCCGCCGAGGAACACGGCGACCAGGCCGGGCAGACCGAGGGTGTAGCCGTCGCGGACAACGGCGTTTGCGCCCGCGACCGCGATCACCGCCGTTGAGAACCGCACCTTGGCGAGCGTTGGTGCCCATCGAACCGTGCCGGTCAGCCGTTGCACGACCCCGGTCGCGACGATCACGGCCACCGCGGCCAGCCGGATCACCAGCGCCGTAGACCAGGCATCGGGATCGACGAACCAGTCCCACAGGCTGAACAGCAGCATCATCGAAGCAGAGAGGCCAAAGTAGGCCACGGTCCCGTTGGTAACGGCCAACCCGCGGGCGCGGGAGGCGCGAAACTGCGCTTCGAGATCGGGCGGAAACGGGTTGGTGAGCGACGACATCGACGCCGGCAGTGTGAGGCCAGTGCAAACCAGGCGTCAACCATCGTCAGGCAGACGTGTGCAATCCGCGCTCGTATAATTTGGAGATGCACAGTTCGTCCCGAATCGCCGGGACGGTGCGTTGACATGGAGCAGGTCGTGAACGAACCGGAAGACGATTTCGCAGCGATGTTCGAGGCCTCGATCCAGGCCCGTCCGCTCGCCAGGGGACAACAGGTCGAGGGCACCATCGTGCGGATCGGCAAAGAAGTCGCGCTCGTGGACGTCGGCGGCAAGAGCGAGGCGGTGCTCGACGTCGCCGAGCTGCGCAACGAAGAGGGAGCGCTCGAAGCCGCGGTCGGCGATCGGATCCAGGCGACGGTCGTCTCGACCCAGGGCGGGGTGACGCTCTCGCGGAAGCTCGCCCGCAAGGCCGCGACCGATCGGCAGATCGAAGACGCGTTCGAGTCCAGGCTGCCGGTCGAGGGGACGGTGCAAGGCGTCGTCAAGGGCGGATACGAAGTCCGGATCGGCCACAGCCGCGCGTTCTGCCCGCTCTCGCAGATCGACACCGCCCGCACAACCGACCCGGAGGTGCACGTCGGCCAGCGCTATACGTTCCGAATCGTCGAATACAAGGAGGGCGGCCGCAACATCGTCGTATCCAGGCGCGCGCTCCAGGAGGATGAGCAACAGGTTCGAGCCGCCGAAGTGCGGCAGACCGTCGTCCCCGGCGCCATCCTGCGAGGCCGGGTCGTCTCGGTGCCTCCCTTCGGCGCATTCGTGGACCTCGGCGGCGGCGTCCAGGGGCTCGTGCACGTCTCCGAGATGGGCTGGTCGCGCAACACCGACGCCGCGCAGATCGTCTCGCCCGGCGACGAAGTCACGGTCAAGGTGCTCCGCACCGACGATGCGAGCAACAAGATCGCGCTGAGCATGAAGCAGGCCGGTGACGATCCGTGGACGCGCGTGCCGGCCAGCTACGCCGTCGGCCAGGTGCGCAACGCCCGCGTCACCCGGGTCGCCGACTTCGGCGCGTTCGTGGAGCTGGAGCCTGGCATCGAGGCGCTTGCGCACCTCTCGACGTTCCCGCCAACCGGCCGCCGCGACGGGTGGGCGCAGCTGGTGCTGGTCGGGACGACGGCCGCGTTCGAGATTCTGAACATCGATCTCGAGAAGAAGCGCATTGGCGTCGCCATGGTTCCGGAAGGGTCATCACGAGCCGAAGGGGCGCTCACGACGAGCGGCGAGATTGTGCCCGGGGCCCGCATCACCGGGAAAGTGGAGCGGCACGAGCGATTCGGCGTGTTCGTCTTCCTCGGGCCCGGCAAAATCGGGCTGATGCCAACCGCTGAAACCGGCGTGGACAAGGAAGCGGACATCGCCAAGACGCTGCCGGTCGGCAGCGACATCGAGGTCATCGTGCAGGACGTCGATCCCGCCAACCGCCGCATTCGCGTCAGCCGCAAGGCGATCTTCGACGCGCAGGAACAATCAGAATTGCGCGCCTACACCCAACGAAGCGATAGCGCGCCCCAGAGTCTTGGCTCGTTAGCGGAGAAATTGCGCGGCGCGTTGGGAGCGCGGGAGAAGTAGGGCCAAGCCGGCGAATCTGGAGATCTCGTGATCTGATGATCTGATGATCAATCTTTCGATCTGGAGATCGGAGGATCTATCTGGTGATCTCTTGATCTATCTGGTGACCTTTTTGATTTTCGGTGGACGACCTGTTGCAGCGTGTCAGGCCTAGAGCCTAGAGCCCGAAGCCTGAAGCCTGACATCACTGCGTCGTTTGTGTTTTTTTCGTCGACGCAGCCGCATTGACGCACGAGAAGCTCGCGGCTTCGTCGATGCTGCCGCTCCCCTTGTAGCGTGCGACCTGCGGGTAGAGGCAGAGCGGCCGGGTTCGATCGATCTTGCCGTTCGTGGCGTGCGAGGCGATCAGGATGTTCGGGGCCGTGCCTTGCTCCACCCACGCCTCCAGCGCAGCGAGGGCGTCGAACTGGTTCGGGCCCGGGCCGCCGCCGCAGTGGCCCATCCCAGGCGCCATGAACAGCCTGAAGAACGGCTTGATCGCGTCGTTGCCGCCCATCACCTTGGCCACGGCCTCGTAGTAGGCGGCGGTGTCCTGCGGCGGGACCACCGGGTCCATCCAG
>DATJFF010000319.1:0-7367 GCA_035495795.1 Vicinamibacterales bacterium | reverse complement strand
GGCACCCGCATCGGCACGGTCCGACGTCCGCCGCGCGGGGTGCCGAAAAGCGAGTTCGCGAAGCAGAACTGGTACGACGTGTGGTTCCCGAATCTCGCTCCAAGCCTCGAGACGATGAAGCTCGGGCTGGCTGCGGATTCGTCGGGGACGTGGAAGGGGTTCGTGAAGCGCTACAGGGCGGAGATGAAACAGCCAGCCGCCGAACACGATCTCGCCTTGCTCGCGGCGCTGTCGCACAGCGCGGACTTCTCGGTGGGCTGTTATTGCGAGGACGAGAGCCACTGCCACCGCTCGATTCTGAAGCAGCTGCTGCTCGAGCATGGCGCGAGAGTGGAGTGAGACGCCTTTGAGCGTTGGCGAATCTAGACCGAAGGAGCTCGTATGTACCAGGTTCGCAAGGAGGACCTGCCGTTCAAGGGCAGCTCGCACAACTTCGTTGGCGCCGATCACGGCGACACGCAGGTGTCGGTGTTTCTCTTCAACGGCCAACCGGGCAGCGGGCCCGGACCGCATCGCCATCCGTATGACGAGATTCAGTTCGTGCAGTCCGGGCGTGGCCGCTGGAACGTGAACGGCACCGAGTTCGAAGGCGGCGCCGGCGACGTCTTCGTAATCAAGGCCGGAGAGATTCACAGCTTCAAGGCGATCGGCGACGAGCCGCTGGTGCAGCTCGACATCCACATCAGCCCGCGATTCATCCAGGAGAACCTCTGAGCGGAGCCGGCGCCCGGATCGCCGCGATCGACGCCGCGCGCGGCGCCGTCATGATCGTGATGGCCCTGGATCACGTTCGCGACTTCATCCATCGCGCGGCGATGGTCTCGTCGCCGACCGATCTTCAGCAGACGACCGTCGCGCTGTTCCTGACGCGCTGGATCACGCATTTCTGCGCGCCGACGTTCCTGTTCACCGCCGGCCTGGGCGCGTACTTCTGGTGGCGGCGAGGCCGGTCGCGAACGGAGCTGGCTGGGTTCCTGGTCAGTCGCGGCCTGTGGTTCGTGCTGCTCGAACTGACGGTGATGCGAGTCGCCTACAACTTCTCGCTGTTCTCGGCGTATCCGGTGCTGCTGATCGTTCTCTGGGTGATCGGCGCGAGCATGGTCGTCCTCGCCGCCGGTGTGTGGCTGCCGCGTCGCGTTCTCGCGGGTCTGGCTGTCGCCGTCATCGCACTACACAACCTGCTCGATCCGATCGCGGCCGCGCAGCTGGGATCGGCCGCGCCGCTGTGGACGGTACTGCACCAGGTTGGCGCGATCCGGCTGGCCGGGATCACATTCATCGTCGCCTACCCGTTGATTCCGTGGGTTGCGGTGATGGCGTTGGGGCTGGCCTCCGGGCCCGTGTTCGAGCAAGACGCGGCAGCCCGGCAGCGCATCCTCCTGCGTGCGGGGATCGCGGCGACGCTGGGCTTCGTGGTGCTGAGGGCGATCAACGTGTACGGCGATCCCGTGCCCTGGTCGTCGCAGCCGACCGCGGTGTTCACCGTGCTGTCGTTCCTGAACACCACGAAGTATCCGCCCTCGCTTGCGTTCCTGTTGATGACGCTGGGGCCGGCGCTGATCGGGCTGGCGTGGCTGGATCGGTCGGGTGTCCGATCCAGTCACCCGCTCGTGGTCTACGGCCGCGCGCCGCTCTTCTACTTCGTCGCGCACTTCTTCCTCGCGCATCTGGCCTCGGCCGGGCTGGCGCTGGCCCGGTACGGATCCGCGGCCTGGGCGTTCATCGGAGAACCGGTTCCGTCGATGGGCGGCCCACGCGCGAGCTACCCACCTGATTTCGGATACGACCTCTGGGTGGCATATGTCGTCTGGATCGCCGTGGTCCTGGCGCTGTACCCCGCCTGCCGCGCCGTTGGCGCGTGGAAGGCGCGCAGCTCACAATGGTGGGTGAGCTACCTGTAAGCCAATCGCCATGCGCGCGATGATCCTGGAGGCTGCGCGACAGCCGCTCCGCCTCGCCAACTGGCCGCAGCCCGCGCCTGAGCCCGGCGAGGTGCTGCTGCGCATCGAGGCCTGCGCGGTGTGCCGAACGGATCTCCACGTGGTCGACGGCGAGCTGTCCGATCCTGCGCTGCCGCTCGTGCCCGGCCACGAGATCGTCGGGCGGATTGTCCGGCGCGGCGATCGCGCGAACCGCTTCCAGGAGGGAGCCCGCGTCGGGGTTCCGTGGCTCGGCTGGACCTGCGGCGTGTGCGAATACTGCCGCGCCGGAGCAGAGAATCTCTGCCTGCAGGCGCGCTTCACTGGCTACACGATGCAGGGCGGTTACGCCGAGTTCACAATCGCCGACGAGCGGTTCTGTTTCTCGCTGCCTGATCGCTACGACGCCGTTCAGGCCGCACCGCTGCTCTGCGCCGGTCTGATCGGCTACCGCGCATACCGGCAGGCCACGGAGCGTCCTTCGGCAGGTCGAGCGGCTCGACTCGGTCTGTACGGCTTCGGGGCCGCGGCACATCTCCTCGCCCAAGTGGCGGTCGCTGACGGCAGGACCGTCTTCGCGTTCACGCGGTCCGGCGACGAGGCGGCGCAAGCGCATGCCCGCGGGCTCGGCGCGGTGTGGGCCGGCGGATCGGGCGATCCCTCCCCCGAGCCACTCGACGCCGCGATCATCTTCGCCCCCGTCGGAGCTCTGGTGCCGGTGGCGCTCCGTGCGGTCCGGCCTGGCGGAGTAGTCGTCTGCGCGGGCATACATATGAGCGACATCCCGTCGTTTCCCTACGCCGCTCTCTGGCAGGAGCGAGTCCTTCGCTCGGTGGCGAATCTCACGCGCGATGACGGCGAGCGTTTCCTCGAGCATGCGTCACGCATCCCGCTTCGAGTGGATGCCACGCCGTTCCCGCTCGAGCAGGCCAACGAGGCGCTCGCAACCGTCCGCGACGGGCGCATCCAGGGCGCCGCGGTGCTCGTGCCCTGAGGTCCTGAGGTCTTGGAATTCCTGGTTCCTAATTCCTAATTCCTATCTCCTGTCTCCTATGTCCTATCTCCTGACCATGAAGATGTACTCCTCGCTCGCGCCGTGGTGGCCGCTCCTGTCGTTGCCCGCAGATTATGCGGAAGAAGCCGATTCCTTTCTGTCGATGATCGAGCGGTCACCGGGAGAGCGCCCGACCCTGTTGGAGCTCGGCTCTGGTGGCGGCAATCTCGCCTCCCACATGAAGGCGCACTTCGACGTCACCCTGAGCGACATCTCGCCCGACATGCTGGCGGTGAGCCGTCGGCTGAACCCCGAAGTGGAGCACATCGAGGGCGACATGCGGAGCCTGCGGCTCAACCGCGTGTTCGACGTCGTGCTCATCCACGATGCCATCGCCTATTGCGTCACCCGCGACGATCTGGAGGCAGCGCTCGGGACCGCGGCGCTCCACTGTCGCCCAGGCGGAACCGTGATCGTGGCGCCCGACTACGTGAAGGAGACCTTCGAGCCCGGCACGGACTGGGGCGGCCACGATGGCGAGGACGGCCGCGCCCTTCGCTACCTGGAATGGTCGTGGGATCCGGATCCAGCCGACGAGGTCATGGAGGTGGCCTACACCATCGTCGTTCGCGACTCGGACGGTGCGATGCGGGCCGAACTCGACCAGCACCACGAGGGACTCTTCGCGGAGGCGATCTGGCTCGAGCTGCTCGGCAGAACCAGCCTGACAACGGTGGTCGTCCCCGATCGGTGGGGCCGTCGCGTATTCGTCTCGCGCAAGACCGGCTGAGGTGGCCGTGCTAAGATGGGCGGATCTCATCCATCCGATGCGTCATCACCTTCTCGCCGCCATCAGGCTGGCCGGCCTTGCCCTGCTGATTCCGGCTGCCGCCCTCGCCCAATCCAGCCGGGAACGCCCCTTCATCGGAGCGGTGTTTACCGCGGATGCTCCGCATATCGACGGCGTGCTCGACGAGGCGGCCTGGCAGCAGGCCAACCTGGTGGACACGTTCGTCCAGCAGGAGCCGAACATCGGGCAGCCGGCCACCGACCGGACCGAGGTTCGCGTCCTCTACGACCGGGGACACCTCTATATCGGCGTCTACGCGCACGCCTCGGAGCCGGTGGTGGCGACCGAGATGCGGCGCGACGCCGATCGGTTGTTCGACGAGGACAACTTTCAGGTCATCCTCGACACGTTCCACGACTCGCGGAACGGCTACATGTTCCTCACCAGTCCGCTCGGGGCGAAGCTGGAACAGCAGATCTTCGACGAGGGTGAAGGCGGCGGCCGCGGGACGACGACCGGGGCGGCCACGACCTCGACCATCAACCGCAACTGGGATGGCGTCTGGGATGCCGCCGCTCGAATCGTTCCCGACGGCTGGACCGCCGAGATCTCGATTCCGTTCAGCACCGTGCGCTTCAAGCCGGTCGACGATCAGATCTGGGGCATCAACTTCCAGCGCCACGTTCGCCGCAAGAACGAGATCGAGCTCTGGTCGCCGATTCCGCGCGCCTATACCCTGACCCGCGTCAGCCTGGCCGGCGATCTGCGGGATCTCAAGGGCATCAGCCGCGGCCTGGATCTGCGCTTGAAGCCCTTCGTGGTCGGCGGCGCCCGCAATCAGCAGCTGTCGGCGGACATCACCGTCGACGACGCGATTCACGACGTCGGGCTCGACGCCCGTTACGGTGTCACTGCGGGGCTCAACCTCGATCTCACCGTGAACACCGACTTCGCGCAGGTCGAGGTCGACGAGCAGCAGGTGAACCTCACCCGCTTCGGCCTGTTCTATCCCGAGAAACGCGACTTCTTCCTGGAGAACTCGAATTTCTTCACGATGGGGACCGGCAGCGCCTTCACCTCGGCGCAGGTCCAGACCGATCTCTTCTTCAGCCGTCGCATCGGGCTGTCGGAGAGCGGGAATCCGGTGCCGATCATCGGTGGCATGCGCCTGGCCGGCAAGTCGGGCCGGAACAACGTCGGCGTGCTCGACATCCAGACCGACGCCGCGTTCGCGAAGCCTGGTGACAACTTCTTCGTCTCGCGCTATAGCCGCGACATCCTCGCGCGCTCCCGCGTCGGGGCGCTGTTCATCAACAAATCGTCGGTGAACGGCAGCGATCACTACAACCAGACGATGGGCGTGGACGCGAACCTGGCGATCGGGCGCAGCCTCCAGGTCAGCTCGTTCCTCGCGAAGACCGCCACGCCAGGCAAGGAGGGTGACGACATCGCCTGGTATGGCCGCGTCGCCTACCGCGATCCGAAGTGGAACCTCTGGCTCAATTACCTCGACGTGCAGGACAACTTCAACGCCGAGGCGGGTTTCGTGCAGCGAACCGGCGTCCGGACCACGAAGGCCTACTTCGGGCCGACGCCGCGCCCGAAGGCCGGCCGCGTCAAGCTCCTCGAGCCGATGTACGTGCTCACCTACATCACCGACCAGACCAACCGGATGATCGGCCGGCAGAATCACCTGATGCTGGGCACGACCCTTCGGGACGACTCGTTCATCAACGTCATCTACCAGCAGACCCTCGACGTGCTGGACCAGCCGTTCCGGATTCGGCCGACGGTGACGATTCCAATCGGCTCGTACACCATGGACGAGTGGATCTTCACCTACAACACCAGTCCGGGAAAGCGCCTCTACGAGCGGCTGACCGTGTCGCCCACCCAGTTCTACGACGGCACCCGCATGAACCTGAACGCGGCGGCTGGCGTGCGCCTCTCGAGCCGGCTGTCGACCGAGGGCCAGTACAACCGCAACGACGTCAAGATGCCGTGGGGTGACTTCGTCGTGAACCTGGCCTCGGTCCGCGTGGACTACACCTTCACCCCGCGGATGACGATCCGCAGCCTGACCCAGTACAACACCAGCACCTACGAGTTCTCGAACAACATCCGTTTCAACTTCATCTACCGGCCCGGCAGCGACCTCTACGTCGTCTACAACGATGTCGTCCAGACCGGCCTTCCGGCTGACCTCTTCGGCCGGAAGGATCATCAGCTGGTGGTCAAGGCGACCTACCTCTTCCAGCGCTGACGCCGCCTCGCGAACCGTATAGAATCCCGCACCATGAGAAAGCTCGTCCTCCTGCTGGCCCTGGTGGCTGCCTCCTGCTCGTCGTCCACGCCTTCGGCCCCGGCCGAGGATCCGAAGGTCGCCGCCTGGCGCACGCGGGCGCAGGGCATCACCATCGTTCGCGACGACTGGGGCGTTCCTCACGTCTACGGGAAGACCGACGCCGATGTGGTGTTCGGGCTGATGTACGCGCAGGCGGAAGACGACTTCAACCGTGTCGAAACGAACTTCATCAACAGCCAGGGCCGCCTCGCCGAGGCCGAAGGCGAGGCGGAGATCTGGCGCGACCTGCGGATGAAGATGTTCATCGACCCGGACGACATGAAGGCGAAGTATCAGCAGAGCCCCGAGTGGCTCCAGAAGCTGATGGACGGGTGGGCCGACGGCCTCAACTTCTACCTGGCCACCCACGCCGAGGTGAAGCCGCGGGTGATCAAGCAGTTCGAGCCGTGGATGGCGCTCAGCTTCAGCGAGGGGAGCATCGGCGGCGATATCGAGAGCATCTCGCTGTCGCAGTTGGAAGCGTTCTACGCCGGCGACGAGGCCTCGAAAAAGGCGGCGTCGCTTCGCCCCGCCGAGTCCGGGCTGGAGTACCCGGAAGAGCCGACCGGCTCCAACGGCTTTGCGATCGCGCCGGCGAATTCCGCTTCGGGAAAGGCGTTGCTGTGGATCAACCCCCACACATCGTTCTTCTTCCGTGAAGAAGCGCAGATGGTGAGCGAAGAGGGCCTGAACGCCTACGGCGCGCTCACCTGGGGCCAGTTCTTCATCTACCAGGGCTTCAACGACAAGGCCGGCTGGATGCACACCTCGAGCGGCGTGGACAACATCGACGAGTACCTCGAGACCGTGACGAAGAAGGACAACGGCGTCTTCTACAAGTTCGGCAGCGAAGAACGGCCGATGACCGTGAAGAAGGTGTCGATTCCGTACAAGACGCCGACCGGCATGGCGCACCGCGAGTTCACTGTCTACCGCACGCACCGCGGCCCGATCGTCCGCCAGGCGGACGGCAAGTGGGTGTCGGTGCGGCTGATGGAAGAGCCGACCAAGGCCCTCACCCAGTCGTACTCGCGGACCAAGGCGCGGAGCATTGCCGACTACAAGAAGGTGATGGACCTCCACACCAACTCATCGAACAACACGCTCTACGCAGATGCGGACGGCAACATCGCCTACTTCCACTCGAACTTCGTGCCGAAGCGCGACCCGAAGCTGGATTGGGGTAAGCCGCAGGACGGCAGCAAGCCGGCGACCGACTGGCAAGGCATCCACACCTTCGACGAAAGCCCGAACGTCGTCAATCCCAAGGGCGGATGGGTGGCGAACACCAACAACTGGCCGTACTCGGCCGCAGGCCCG
>DATJFF010000318.1:0-28783 GCA_035495795.1 Vicinamibacterales bacterium | reverse complement strand
GTTGGTCAGGGACCGGCTCGCCCGTCACGAGCGCCCTCCGCTCGTTGAGAAACTCGCGATACACGTCAAACCCACACTCCATCGCGGCGAAGTCCCGTTGCCTGATCGCGTCACAGACGAGGTCGCGCACGTCGGCCATGCGCGCCTGCAGTGCCCGGAGCTGTTTGCGTTGGCTATGCGTGAGGTTCGACGCCGGCATTTCTTGCAAACGCCCTCCTGTGGAGCTTACGGAGGCTGCATGTCCATCGCGCGATGCCGAGACTCGGCGGGCAGGCCAAGCGAACGACTCTCGGAGAGTATCGGAACAGGCCAGACACACGCAACGTCAGCCATTCGCGGCCTCGCGCGTCTACGGAACGGAGTTGTCGAGATCGACGTTCAGAGGAACGTGGGTTCGAGGGGACGCCGAATCTCACATCCAATTCGGGGCTCGAGCGGTAATGGTGGACGGTCTGGTTCGATTGCTCGATTGATCGGATATCAGGAGAATGGTCACGAGGCGGGAGGCGAAGCACGAATGACGAGCGACGTTCCGGAGATCGTTGTCACCGTTTCCTTGCGGCAGTGTCGATGAAACCCGCCGTCGAACCACGCGTCATCGTCGGGGTCGCCGGCGGTTCCGGCTCCGGCAAGACCACCGTCGTCCGCCGCATTGTCGACAGCCTTGGCTCCGACGAGGTGACCGTCCTCGATCACGACCGCTATTACCGCGATCGCAACGACTTGCGGCTCGAAGAGCGTGCGGCGCTCAACTACGATCATCCGGACGCGCTCGAGACCGACCTGATGGTCCGGCACGTTCAGGAACTGAAGTCCGGCCGCGCCGTCCAGGTCCCGAAGTACGACTTCGCTCGGCATGCCCGCCTGCCCGAGACAGAGCTGTTCTCGCCACGCCGCGCGATCATCGTCGAAGGCATTCTCGTCTTCACCTCGCCCGAGCTGCGGCAGCTGATGGACGTCAAGGTGTTCGTGGACACCGACTCGGATACCCGCTTCATCCGCCGGCTTCAGCGCGACGTCGCCGACCGCGGCCGGACGATGGAGTCGGTGATCGAGCAGTATCAGGGCACGGTCAAACCGATGCACCTGGAATTCGTGGAGCCGAGCAAGCGCTACGCCGACGTGATCATCCCAATCGGCGGCCAGAACACGGTCGCCGTGGATCTGCTGCTGACGCTGCTGCGATCGTTCGTCAAGCCCTGAACCCCGCGAACCCTGAGAACCCGGCGAACCCGAGAACCCCGAGAACCTAGCCCCTCCTCTCCTCGAATCTCCGGTCGGGAATGAACCAGATCACCGCGACAGCCACGTAGAGCGCGATCGAGATCCAGGGTTCGACGAACGCCAGCGCGATTGCCGCCGCGTAGATCACGACCGAGATGAGGCCCTTGGCATCGCGTCCGACCGCCTGCGCGACCCGGGAGTCGGTGCCGTTACAGCGAATCAGCACGCGCGTGAGGATGTAGTACGCGGTGCCAGACATGAAGGCGACGACGCCATACAACGCGACCGGCCACGGGCCGACGTGGTTTTCACCCATCCAGGCGGTGGCGAACGGGAACAGCGACAACCAGAAGAGCAAGTGCAGGTTGGCCCAGAGCACCATCCCGTTGATGTGCTGCGACGAGTGCAGCAGGTGATGGTGGTTGTTCCAGTAGATGCCGACGTAGGTGAAGCTGAGCACGTAGCTCAGGAACACCGGCAGCAGCGGTCCCAGCGCGTCAAGCGTCTCGCCGTGCGGCGGCCGGAGTTCCAGCACCATGATCGTGATGATGATGGCGATGACGCCGTCGCTGAAGGCTTCGAGCCGTCCCTTGGTCACGCGCCAATCGTAACCGGTCGATCCCACAGTCGCAGGCCGCCGCGGATTGCCGATCGGTTGTCGCCGATCCGGACTCCGGGCGGCACGGTCACGAGCTTCTTCGTCTGCCCTCCGCCGAGTACGACTTCGTCGGCCTGCAGTCCGGCCCGCAACAGCGCGATGACCTTGTGGACGTGATGCGTCCATTTCCTTTTTCCGAGCCGGGCGAGCCCGCGCGTGCCGACGTAGTCCTCGTAGCTGCGGCCGCGGCGATACGGCAGATGCGCCAGTTCGAGCGGAACCAGGACTCCTTCTTCGACCATTGCCGAACCGAGGCCCGTGCCGAGCCCGAGGAACAGCATCCGTCCGCCGGAATATGCGCCGAGCGCCTGCATCGCCGCGTCGTTGACGATCCGCACGGGTGCGCCGAACGCCTTCGCATAGTCGAAGCGCGTCCAGCCGCCACCCAGATTGTGCGGTTCGCGCGCCGGCTTGCCGCCCTTGACCGGACCCGGATAGCCGATCGACACCAGGTCGTAATCCCAATCTGCAACGGCCGTGCGCACGTCTGCGGCCATCCGTGCGGCGGTCATCGCCGGTCCGGACGGGATCTTGAGTGGCTCCTTACGTCCGGCGGTAGCGATCTTGACGTTGGTGCCGCCGACGTCGATGACCAGGATGCGGCTCATTTGCATGACTCCAGGCACGAGCGTGTCTGCCTCCGCGCACGGTGTTCGCAGCGGCGTCCGACTCCCTTGATGGTCAGGAGACTCCCTTGATGGTCAGGAAGCGGCGCCGATGCTGACCGTCGGCAAGCATATCGATAGCGCTGATCCAGAGACTAGGATAGTGAGAGGACGTGCGGTCGGGCCAGTCCGCCGATTGGTGAGGGAAGTCGGGCGTGGGGCCCGTCGGTACGCTCGAGAGCCGTCTCGAGGTCAGCTTCGCGATCGGTTGGCGAGGATCGCCGCGAGTGCCGCGAGGCCGCCGGCCAGTACCACCGCGCGGATGACCCGAAACAGGTTGAGCACCCACGCGATGCCGATACCGAGGGCCGCCCACTGAACCCACCAGTGCCCGGGCGAGGTCATCAGGTTGATGACGAACAGAAACACCAGGATGACCGGGCCCATGAACAGGAATTTCACGGCGCGCAGGGTCCTCACAGCGGCTCCTCCTGAGGCGCGGGCATGCCGCCCTCACCCCGATCATACGAAGGCGCCTCCTGGAAGTTCAGTTACACTCCGGCCCATGTACATCGGGCTTTTCCGGCGCCAGGCGGTGCTCCTTGCGGCCATTCTGGGCGCCTGGGCTCTCGCCCCTCGCGCCGGGCCGCGGGTGGCGGCGCAGTCGACCGGAACTTCGGATCCCGCGGTCTTCAAGGAACTGCACTGGAGGAACATCGGCCCGCACCGGGCCAGCCGCACCAAGGCGCTCGATGGCGTCCCTGGCAAGCCGCATACTTTCTACATCGGCGTGGTGAACGGCGGCGTGTGGAAGACCACTGACGCCGGCCGTACCTGGAACCCACTCTTCGACGATCAGCCCACCGGATCCATTGGCGCGCTTGCAGTCGCACCTTCCGATCCGCGGGTTATCTACGTCGGTACCGGCGAGTCGCAGCAGCGGCCCGACCTGGCCACCGGCGACGGCATGTACAAGTCAACCGACGAGGGGCGCACGTGGACGCACCTTGGGCTCCGCGACTCGCAGCAGATCGCGCAGGTCGTCGTCGACCCGAAGAACGCAGACCGCCTCTTCGTCGCCGCCCTTGGCCACCCCTACGGGCCGAACACCGAGCGAGGCATTTTCCGCTCGACCGACGGCGGCCGGAACTTCGAACGCGTGCTCTACAAGGACGAGAACACCGGCGGCGTGGACGTCGTGCTCGATCCCGCAAATCCCCAGGTGGTGTACGCGGCGCTGTGGCAGGCCCGCCAGGGACCGTGGGAGAACGGCGACTTCCGTGGGCCAGGCAGCGGCCTGTTCAAGTCCACCGACGGGGGCTCGACCTGGAAGCCATTGACCAAAGGGCTTCCGACCTGGGACGCCGATCGGCTCGGCCGCATCGGTGTCGGCATCGCGCCAAGCCGCCCGTCGCGTCTCTTCCTCGTCGTCGAGGCGCGAACCAAGTCCGGCATCTACCGAAGCGACGACTCGGGAGAGTCGTGGACGCTGGTCAACAGCGACGAACGCGTCGTGGCGCGGCCATCCGATGCGACGGACATCCGCGTCCATCCGGCCAATCCGGACGTCGTGATCGTTCCCACCGTCGTCACGTGGAAGTCCACTGACGGTGGCCGGACGTTCACTGGCTTCCGCGGCGCGCCCGGTGGCGACGACTACCAGCGCGCGTGGTTCAACCCTGCCAACCCCGACATCATCGCGCTGACCTCCGACCAGGGCGCCATCATCACCCTGAACGGCGGTGAGTCGTGGAGCAGCTGGTACAACCAGCCGACCGCTGCGTTCTATCACGTGAGCACGGACACGTCGTTCCCGTATCGCGTCTGCAGCGGCCAGCAGGAAAGCGGCTCGGTTTGCATCGCCAGCCGCGGAGACGCAGGGGCGATCACGTTCCGCGACTGGTCGCCGGTCGGCGTCGAGGAATACGGCTACGTCGCGCCCGATCCGCTCGATCCCGACATCGTCTACGGCGGCAAGGTCTCGCGCTGGGATCGGCGCACGGGGCAGGTGCAGCAGGTCGGGCCCAAGCCGGTCCGCGACCCGAACTATCGTGTCGTCCGCACCATGCCGGTCCTGTTCTCGCCGCTGAACCCGCGGAAGCTCTTTTTCGCGTCGAATGTCGTCTGGCAAACGATCACCGGCGGGCAGTCGTGGGAGCAGATCAGCCAGGACCTCACGCGCGCGACATGGGAGACTCCCGCCAACGTCGGCGTGTATGCGTCGCAGCCGGAAGCGAAGCCGACGCAGCGCGGCGTCGTCTACACCATCGCGCCGTCCTACGTGGACGAGCAGACCATCTGGGCCGGTACCGACGACGGGTTGATTCACGTCACGCGCGACGGCGGACGGACTTGGACGAACGTGACCCCGCCGGAGCTCAAGCCGTGGATGAAGGTGTCGATCGTCGACGCGTCGCACTTCGACGCCAACGCCGCGTACGCGGCGATCAACACGCTCCGCCTCGACGACCTCCGTCCCCACATCTACCGGACCACGGATGGCGGGAAGACGTGGATCCACATCACGAGCGGCATCCCTGACGGCGGCATCATCAACGTCGTACGCGAGGACGCGAAGCGGCGCGGCTTGCTGTTTGCCGGCTCTGAGCAGGCCGTCTACGTCTCGTTCGACAACGGCGGGCGGTGGCAGTCGCTGCGGATCAACATGCCGGCCACCTCGATTCGCGACCTGGTAATCAAGGACGACGACCTGGTTGTCGGCACGCACGGCCGCAGCTTCTGGATCCTGGATGACATCACGCCGTTGCGCCAGTGGGCCGACGCGCCGCTCACCGCGGGACCGCACCTGTTTGCGCCGCAACGGGCGACGCGGGTCCGCTGGAACCTGAACACCGACACCCCGCTGCCCCCGGACGAGCCGGCCGGCCAGAATCCACCCGACGGCGCGATCCTGAACTATTGGCTGCCTGCCGATGCGAAGAGCGTGACGCTTGAAATCGTCGATGAGGCAGGCTCAGCGATCCGCCGCTACACGAGCGAGGATCCGCCGGAGCCGCTCGTGGAGGGACGCAACATCCCGGACTACTGGATCCGGCCACCGCAGCCGCTGCTCAAGACCCGCGGGCTGCATCGCTTCGTCTGGGATCTGCACCACGAGCGGCCGGCAGTCACGTCGTTCAGCTATCCGATCGCGGCGATTCGCGGCGACACCGCGCGCGTACCGAACGGTTCGTGGGTATCGCCCGGACGTTTCACGGTGCGGCTCAGCGTCGATGGCCAGGCCCACACCGCGCCGCTCGACGTCCGCATGGATCCGCGCGTCAAGGCGAGTGCGGCCGACATCCGCCAGCAATACACCCTGTCGCGCCGGCTCGACGCCGCGCTCCGGCGGGTCGCGCCCGAGCTCGCCGCGGCGCGGTCGCGCGGCGAAGCCGGAGCGGCGCGTGCCCAGGAGCTGCAGCGGCTGTCGGCAACGTTGTCGCAACTGTTCGGAGTGATCGAGGGCGCCGACGTCGCGCCGACGTCGCAGGCCGTCGCCGCCGTGGAAGACGTGCTGGCCGCCGTGGACCGCGCGCTTGGCGTACGCTGAGGGGGATGCCCATGCCGATGTTTCCGTTGATCGTCACGGCGCTGCTGCAGGCCGCGCCCGCCGCTTCGCCCTCCATCGACGCGATCCTCGCGGAGTGGACCAGCGCCACGCCTGGATGTGCGGTCGGGGTCGAGGCCGACGGCCGCACGGTGCTCGAGAAAGGCTTCGGCATGGCCGACCTCGAGCGCGGCGTGCCGAACCGCGGCGACACCATTTTCGAAGCAGGTTCGGTGTCGAAGCAGTTCACGGCGGCCGCGGTGCTGCTCCTCGCCCGTGACGGCAAGCTCTCGCTCGACGATCAGGTCCGGAAGTACGTGCCCGAGCTGCCCGACTACGGTACGCCGCTCACGATCCGCCACATGCTCACGCACACCAGCGGCCTTCGCGACTGGGGAAGCGTAGAGGGGATTGCCGGCTGGCCGCGCACCTCCCGGGAGTACACGCACGCGCACGTGATCGAGATCCTGTCCCGCCAGCAGTCGCTCAACTTCACGCCCGGCACGCGATGGTCGTACAGCAACTCCGGCTTCAATCTCGCCGCGATCATCGTGTCGCGAGTCAGCGGCATGAGCTTCGCGGAGTTCACGAGGCAGCGGATCTTCCAGCCGCTCGGGATGACCCACACGTCGTGGCGCGACGACCACACGCGCATCGTGCCGGGCCGGGCGCTCGCCTATCAGAGGGAAACCGACGGCTATCACACCGAGATGCCCTTCGAGAACGTCTACGGCAACGGCGGGCTGTTGACCACGGTCGGCGATCTCCTGATCTGGACGCGGAACTTCCGCACCCCGGTCGTCGGCGACGCCGCCTTCGTCAAGGAGCAGACCACGCCGGGACACTTCACCGATGGGCAGGCGCACGATTACGGCATGGGAGTGTGGGTCGGGGAGTATCGCGGGCTTCGCGAGGTGCGGCACAGCGGTTCGACGGCCGGCTATCGCGCCTACCTCACGACATTCCCCGAGGCCAGGTCCGGCGTTGCCGTGCTCTGTAATGGCGCCGACGCCAATGCCGACTCGGTCGCGTACAAGGTCGCAGACCAGGTGTTCGCCGCGAAGTTGAAAGCCGTCCCGGAGCGGAAAAGCTCCTATGTCTTGACGGAAGCGGAAACGAGTGCGCTGCTCGGGCTGTACCGGGATGTCGCCACCGGAGTTCCGTCGCGCATCGTCAAGAGCGGCGATCGGGTCCGTGTGGAGCGCGGGCCAGTCCTTTTTGCCGAATCGGGATCGCGGCTTCGCGGCGGCAGCGGCCAGGAGTGGGTGTTCGCGGAGGGCGGCCGGGTCACCGTCACTGACGCATTCGGCCGTGTCAACACGCTCGAACGTGTGAATTCCTGGACGCCCACCGCTGGAGAGCTTGCCGCCCTGGCAGGGGAGTACGCCAGCAGCGAGGCCGAGACCAACTTCACCGCGGCCGTCGTCGATGGCAGGCTCGTGCTCCGCCAGCGGCCGGACCGGGTGATTGCGCTCACGCCCCTCTACGAAAACGCGTTCAGCAGCTCGTTGGGGACGGTGCGCTTCGTGCGCGGCACCGGCAAGGCGACGGCGATGACCGTGACGCAGGACCGGGTGTGGCTCCTGCGCTTCACACGTCGCGCGTCCGATGTGAGAAGTGAGAAGTGAGAAGCCAGACCTTCCTTCTGACCTCTCGCTTCTTACCTCTCACCTCTTACTTCTCACTTATTTTCCCGCGGACCCCGCCGGCGGCCTGGACAGGTCTCGCCGGCTGGTCGTTCGCCACCGTGCCCCCCGGCGAGTGGCGATCATCCAGGCTGACCGTTCCCTGTGGGGGAACGTCGGCGTTCGACCCGGCCGACCGCAGCGGCAGGATCCGCGAGCCGTGCTCGTGCCTCCTCCAGCGCGAGCAGAGCCCGATTATCGAACAGGATGTTCGTTATGACGCGCGAGTTGCACGAAAATTCTGGGAGCGAATCATGCGCCGCGCTAATGGTCGGCTGCGGCGATTCGCTCATGTGACGCATCCCCGGGAAATTCGCTGAAAGCCCCGAGGCGCACAGTCGCGCTTGAACGCGCGGTCTATACTGCCGGTGTGAGCCTGTCCCGCGGCGTCAAATTCGTAATCGGCGTCCTCGTCACGGCGACGATCGTGTCACTTGGCGCAATGACGTTGATGTACGTGGCCGTCGGTCGCAGCCCTGCCATCGCGTCGTCTTCCACGCTCGTGCTACGGCCCGCCGGCGATATTCCCGAGCTCGTTCCCGACGTTGTCCTGCCGCTTCGGGACGGCCAACTCCTCACGGTGCGCGGATACGTTGACGTGATCAGGAAAGCGAAGCTCGACCGTCGGGTCGCCAGCCTCTTGATCAAGCCCGGCGGTTTCGAATCGCCGTTCTGGGCCAAGCTTCAGGAGATCCGCGAAGCCCTGATCGACTTTCGACAGAGCGGCAAGCCGGTCTACGCGTTTCTCGAATACGGCGGCGACAAGGAGTATTTTCTCGCCTCCGCCGCCGACAAGGTCTTCCTCCTCCCCACCTCGACGCTCGAGCTGACCGGAATCGCCAGCTACGAAATGTTCCTGCGCGGCACGTTCGACTGGGTCGGCACCTATCCGGACTTTCTCCACGTTGGCGACTTCAAGACGGCGATCAACGCCTACACGCAGAAGACGTTCACGCCTGCACACCGCGAGATGAGCGAATCGCTCAACCGCGACACGTTCGAGCAGCTGGTTCGCGCCATCGCCGATGGACGCCAGAAGCCGGAGGCGGAAGTCCGGGCGCTCATCGATCACGGCCCGTTTCAGCCCGAGGCAGCCGTGGAAGCGGGGCTCGTGGACGATCTCGCGTACGAAGATCAGCTCGACGACGTCGCCGATCTCTCTCTCGACGCCGAAGTTCAAGTCTCCGACTACGCGCGGGTGACGTGGGACGCGCTTGGGATCGCCCGTCGATCGCGGATCGCCGTGGTCAACGCCGTCGGGACCATGGTGAGCGGCGAGAGCGGCTTCGATCCGGTGAACGGCGCCGTGCTCGGCTCTGACACGATCATCGAGCAAATCCGCGAGGCCCGCGACAGTGGCGCCAAGGCGATGATCGTCCGCATCGACAGCCCCGGGGGCTCGTCGGTCGCCTCCGATGTGATCTGGCGGGAGCTGATGATCACCAAGGACAAGGGCCTGCCGGTGATCATCTCGATGTCAGACCTTGCTGCTTCGGGCGGCTACTACATGGCCGCGGCCGGCGATGTGCTGGTCGCGCAGCCCGGCACGCTCACCGGTTCGATTGGCGTTTATACGGGTAAGTTCGTGACCGCCGGCACGCTCGAGAAGGTGGGCGCGAACATCGAAGGCGTCAGCAACGGGAAGTTCGCGCAGATGTACTCGCCGGATCGCCCGTTCACCGCCGACGAGCGCGCCAAGGTGCTGGAGTCGATGCAGGCCACCTACGATCAGTTCGTCGAGCGGGTTGCGGAATCGCGTCAGATGACGCCGGACAAGGTGGACGCGATCGGGCAGGGCCGGGTCTGGACGGGGCGGCAGGCGCGCGATAACGGGCTGGTCGATCAGCTCGGTGGGCTCATGACTGCGGTCGCCGCCGCCAAGCAGCGGGCGAAGATTCCGGCCGACGAGGAGGTGCAGCTCGATGTGTATCCCCGGCCGCGCAGCTTCTGGTCCGTCGTGAGCGAGCAGTTCCAGTCCCCGGTCGAACGGGTGCGGTCTCGCGCCGCTGCCGAGGCGCTCGTGTCGCTGCTCGGGCCGCGCGATCGCCAGGCCCTCGCTGCCATGCTCGCTCCCTCGCGCCTGTTCCGCGCCGGCGAGCTGCTCGCGCACATGCCCTACGTCTTCGTTCGCTGACGAATGCCCGCCGACCGCGACCACGGCGAGCCCGCCGGTTGGCCCCCGCTGCGCGAACTGCTCGTCACCGGCGCCGCCTTCGGGCTGCTCACCATCCTCGCCACGTGGCCACAGGCGCGGCATCTCGCAACCCACACCGGCACCCACTACGACGCGCTCTTCAGCGTGTGGCGGATGGCGTGGGTGGCCCACCAGCTGCCGGCCGATCCGCTCCACCTGTTCGACGCGAACATCTTCTATCCGGAGCTGAACACCCTCGCGTACTCCGACGCGGTGCTGCTGCCGGCGCTCATCGGCGCGCCGTTGATTTGGATGGGCGTGCCGCCGCTCGCCACCTACAACGTCCTGATCCTGCTGTCGTTCGTCGCGGCCGGACTCGGCATGTACGTGCTGGTTCGCGAGCTGACCGGGTCGAGGGCCAGCGCATTCGCGGCCGGCGTCATCTTCGCGTTCCAGCCATATCGCTTCGCCCACTTCTCGCACCTGGAGCTGGTCTGGACCTGCTGGATTCCGCTGACGTTGTGGAGCCTGCACCGGGTGTTCCGAGACCCGACGTGGACCAACGGCTTTCTGCTCGGCCTGTTTGCGTCAGCCCAGGTGCTCACGTCGATCTACTACGGCGTCTTCCTCGCGACGGCGCTGCTCGTCGTCGGCCCTCCGCTCCTCGTGGTCATGCGGGGCCGCCATCGCTGGCGATTGTGGATGCCGTTCCTGGGAATGGTGCTGCCGCTGATCCTGCTCGTGATTCCGTACGCCCAGCCTTATCGGCACAGCGCGGCGGCGCTCGGCGAGCGTGACGCGGTCGACGTCGCGCGCTGGAGCCCGACGATCTGGAATTACCTCGAGCCCCAGGACGGGCACTGGCTCTACCCGCGGCTCGGGAACATCGACGTCTTCGAGGGGGTGCTGTTGCCCGGAGCGGTGGTCGTCGCGCTTGCGGCGATTGGCGTGTGGCGCGGATGGCGGCGCGAGCCGGTCACCGTGGCCGCATACGCCGTGTTGCTGTTGGTTGCGTTCGATCTCTCGCTCGGCTCGAACGGCCTCTCGTTCGGCGTGGTCCGCGAGATCGCGTGGCCGTACCGCGGGCTCCGCGTACCGGCGCGGATGTTCGTCGTCGTATCCGCCGCGCTCTCGGTCCTCGCCGGTTTTGCGCTGGCGAGGTTGGGGACGGCACGCTGGCGACGGCTGATTCCCGCGGCCGCTGCGCTCCTCGCCTTCGTCGAAGCGGCGTCGATCCCGATCCCGCTCAACGCGGCGCCGCTCAAGCCGATCAACACCCTGGACTTTCTCGCCTCGCGGCCGCCTGGTCCGGTGGCTCACTGGCCGCTGCCGAACGCGGCGAACATCGGGATCACATGGGATCCGAAGTACATGTACTTCTCGATGTATCACTGGCGTCCGCTGCTGAACGGCTACAGCGGCTACCATCCGGACAGTTATCTGCAGTTTCTCAGGCGAACGGCGGCGTTTCCCGATCCCGGCGCGGTTGCCGCCATGCAGAGGGCCGGCGTGCGCTACCTGGTGGTTCACAGCACGCCCGATGGCCAGGCCTACATCCGGGCGATGGACGCCCTACGGCTGAACGACGCGGTCGCGTATCAGTTCAGCGAACACACGATCGACGAAGACGTGGCGCTCTTCGTCCTGAAGTGAGGGACCGGAGGGCGGCCCCTCTCTCACGCGTTGCCGGCTATCGCTTGATGGGAGGCCGCCCCGAACTGCGAATGGGAGCAGGACTCGGGGCATTCGAGCCAGGGCCGCCGAGCACCTGCGCCAGCATGTCCTGGTTGATGTTGATCTTCAGGTTCGTCTTGGCCTTCTGCATGTAAGCGCTGAAGAAGCGATCGCGCCGCTGCTGGTTCATCTCCTCGCGGAGCTCGTCCCGGCCCGAGGCGATCTGCGCATCGGTGACGTCCTGCCGTTCGGTGACGCGAATGATGGCGGTGCCGCTCGGCGTCGCAATCGCGTCGCTGACGCCTTTGATCGGCAGCGAGAACGCCGCCTGATCGACCTCTTCGCTCATCCCGACGTCGGGGATCGCGGCTCCGCGCGCGAGGAGCTCCGTCGGCTTCACCTCGAGGTTGTGCTTCTTGGCGGCCGCGGCGAAATCCTTGGCCGTCTTGAGGTCGGCCGCGATCGCCGTGGCGCGTTCCTTGGCGAGGGCCGCGGACTTGTCGCGGACGACGTCCTCGCGGACCTTGTCCTTGACCTCGGCGAGCGTGGGGACGTAGGCGTCCTGTCGCCCCGAAACGGTGCCGATCACCCAGCCGCGCGCGACGCGCTGCGGTGTGCTGACCTCGCCTTCCTTCAGGCCGAACATCGTCGAGGCCAGCTCCGGCTGGACGCCGAGCGCGTCGATCGGATCCGACGCGCTGAAGAGTCCGGATTCGCGGAACTCGACGCTGCGCTCCTTCGCGAGCCGCTCCAGATCGGCGGGCGTCTTGGCGTCCGAGGCGAGCGCCTTGGCCTGGGCTTCAGCAGCCTGCTGTGCCTTCTGCCAGCGGAGCTGATCGACGATCTCTGGCTTCACCTGATCGAGCGAGCGCACGACTTCGGGCTGGTTGTCCACGACCTTGATGATGTGGAAGCCGAACTGCGTCTTGACCAGATCGCTGATCTGCCCGTTCTTCATCGCGAACGCGGCTGCCTCGAATTCCGGGACCATGCGTCCCTTCCCGAAGTAGTCGAGATCGCCGCCCTTGTCCTTGTTCGAGTCGTCCTCGGAGAACTGCTTGGCCAGAGCCGCGAAGTCTTCACCAGCCTGCGCCCGCTTCAGCACGGCCTCGGCCTGCTGGCGGACCGTGTTCTCGTCCTTGCCTTCGGTCTTCAAGAGGATGTGGCTGGCGCGCACCTGGGCCGGCGTCGAGTACTGCTGGCGGTTCTGGTTGTAGAACGCCTCGACCTCGGAATCGGGCACGGTCATGTTGGCGCGGACCGCGTCCACGTCGACCAGCGCGTACTTCATCTTGCGCTTCTCGCCGATGCGGTACGACTCCTTGTTCTTGTCGAACTGGGCCTGCAGTTCGGCGTCGGTGACGGTGACCTGGCCCTTGAAGGCATCGGCGGTGATCGGCACGACGTCGAGCTTGACCTTCTCGTTGCGGCGGCGGTACTCGTCGGCGACTTCGGCGTCGGTCACGGCGATCCATCCGGCAATCGACGAGCGCAGCTTCTCGATCATCAGCGCGCGGCGGATGTTCTCCTCGAACTCGGTGACCGTGAAGGGCGGCGTATTGAACTGCAGCGCCTGGCGGTAGCGAAGCTCGCCGACGAACTTCCCGTTCTCCTGGAAGGCCGGCATGTTGAGGATCCGTTCGCGAATCTCGACGTCGCTGACCGTGATGCCCTGGCGTTTGGCCTCGGCGACCATCGCCTCCTCGTCGACCAGCTGCTGCAGGATCTGGCGGTCGATGCCGAGCTGGCGGAGCAGCTGCTCGTTCATCTGGCCGCCGTAGGCCTGGCGGTAGGCGTTCATCTGGGTGGCGTAGCGCCGCGTGAACGTGCCGACCGTGATCGGGTTACCTTCGACATTGGCGAGCACCTGGCCGGGCGCGGCGCCGGTGCTGATGGACAGGAAGTCCGGAATGTAGAAGACGACGAAAGTGAGTACGACGAGGGCCAGGCTCCACTTGAGCCAGCCCTTGTGTCGCCGCATCCGATCCAGCATGGTCATGTGCGCACGTACCTCGGAAACGACGATCGTAGCACGGTCGTGGTACCTCATGATATATTCCTACGGTTGAATGACTTACGGCGGTTCGCGCCGCTTGGACCTGGCGCAGAGGCTGGGCCGCGGCCAGCGCGCGCTCAAGGGGCGGCTCGGGCGTCCCGAGATGGTGCTCGGCATGATGCGCGCCGCCCACGAGTCGCTCGACGCCGCCGTGATCGGCGAGCAGGTGGTGGCACTGTCCACCGAGTGGTTCAAGGCGGGGGGATGCGGCGTGTTTGCCGCCGATCTCGACGGCCAGGTCTCGGCGCTGGCCGCTCGCGGCCTGGGCTCGGCGCTGGCCCCCGCGGCGCTCGAAATCGCGCGTTGGGTGCTGCTGCGGGGGCGGGAGCTCATTACCGCCGACGCGCGGCATGACAGCCGGCTCTCTGCTTCGGCGGGAGCCGCGATCGGCTGGCCGCTGCGGTGCCGGACGCGCACCGTCGCGGCGCTCGTCGTGATCGAACGGGCCGCCTCCTCCACGGCGCCCAAGATCACTCCGGCGTTCGCCGAGCTGCTTGGACTGGCCCTCGAAGGGCCGGCGCAGGCGCTCGACAACGCCCTGATGTTGCGGCGGGCCGAGGCCCTCTCGGTCACCGACGACCTGACGCAACTCTATAACTCCCGCTATCTGAACCACGTGCTCAGACGGGAAGCCAAGCGGGCCTCGCGCTCCGGCCGGCCGCTGTCGCTGCTCTTCCTGGATCTCGACGGATTCAAGACGGTGAACGACAGCCACGGCCACCTCGCCGGGAGCCGCGCGCTCGTCGAGGCCGCCGCGGTGATCCGCGGGTCGGCCCGCGAAACCGACATCGTCGCCAGGTTCGGCGGCGACGAGTTTTCGATCATCCTGCCCGACACCGGCGCCGAGGGCGCGGTGGCGGTCGGGGAGCGCGTTCGGGACCGGATCGAGGCGCATCCGTTCCTGGCCGGCGACGGGTTGAGCCTGCGGCTCACGGCCTCGGTCGGCATCGCCACCCTCCCCGATGTGGCGACCTCGGCTGAAGAACTTGTGCGCGCGGCCGATATGGCGATGTATCAGGTAAAGAACTCCGGAAAGAACGGCGTACAACTCGCCCTGCCCTCACCGGGTGAGGGATAATGCACGATTCTGCACATGGGATTTGGTTCGCTTCTCTCGTTTCTCTCCACTGACCTTGCCATCGACCTCGGCACGGCGAACACCTGCGTGTACGCCAAGGGGCGCGGCATCGTCGTCAACGAACCGTCGATCGTGGCGGTCAACAAGGTGAACGGCCGGGTCGAGGCCGTCGGCCGCGAGGCGAAGGAGATGCTCGGGCGGACCCCCGGCAACATCGTCGCCATCAAGCCGATGAAGGACGGCGTCATCGCCGACTTCGACGTCACCGAGAAGATGCTGACCTACTTCATCAAGAAGGCCCACAACGGCAACGTGTGGGTGCGGCCGCGCATCATCATCGGCGTCCCGTCGGAGATCACCCAGGTCGAGAAGCGGGCGGTCAAGGACTCGGCCTACCGCGCCAAGGCCAGTGAGGTGCACCTCATCGAGGAGGCAATGGCCGCGGCGATCGGCGCCGGCCTGCCGATCACCGAGCCGGCCGGCAGCATGATCGTCGACATCGGCGGCGGCACCACCGATATCGCCGTGATCTCCCTGGCCGGGATCGTCTACAGCAAGGCGGTCCGCGTCGCCGGCAACGAGATGGACGAGGCGATCATCCAGTACATCAAGAAGACCTACAACCTCCTGATCGGCGAGCGCACCGCCGAGCAGATCAAGATCGAGCTGGGCTCGGCCTACCCGCTCGAAGAGCGGATCACGATGGAGATCAAGGGCCGTCACCTGATCGAAGGCGTGCCCAAGACCATCACCATCTCCGACGACGAGATCCGCGAGGCGCTGGCCGAGACCGTCAACGTCATCGTCGACGCGGTTCGGGTGGCGCTCGAGCGGACGCCGCCCGAGCTCTCCGCCGACATCGTGGATCGCGGCATCGTCGTCACCGGCGGCGGGTCGCTGCTGAAGAACCTCGACAAGCGGCTGCGCGAGGAGACCGGGCTGCCGGTGTCGAGCGCCGAGGATCCGCTGTCGTCGGTAGTGCTGGGAGCAGGCAAGATGCTCGGTGAGTTCGATCTGTTGAGAAAGATCGCCATTGACTAGCTCCTAGCTGCTGGCTTCCTGATTCCTGGCTCCTGGCCATGGCTCTCGCCGACATCAAGCAGCGCCCCGGCACCGTTCTCGGCGTTGCGGTCGTGCTCCATCTCGTCCTCATCTCAGTGCAGGTCAACACCGCGACCGGAATCCCCATCTTTCGGGCGCTCACCTTCGGCACGTTCTCGGAGGTGCAGCGCATGATCACCGGCGCGGTGACCGGGGTCGAGGAGCTCTGGTCCGGCTATTTCGCCTTGCGCGGGGTGAACGACGAGAACGCCGCGCTCCGCCAGCAGTTGCAGGACCTCCAGATCAAGCTGCAGGAAGAGCGGGCGCTGGCGCAGCGGACAGAAGACCTCCGCCAACTCCTCGAGCTGCGGCAGCGCGCCGAGCTCGAGACGACCGCCGCCGAGATCATCGCCGCCGGCGCCAGCCCGGAGTTCCGCACCGTCACCATCGACAAGGGCACGGGCGATCGCGTGGACGCCGACATGGCGGTGTTGTCCCCGTCGGGTGTGGTCGGACGGGTGATCCTGCCGAGCGCGCGCGCCTCGAAAGTCCAGCTGCTCATCGACCGGAACGCGGCGGCCGGCGCGATCATCGAACGATCGCGGGCCCAGGGCGTCGTGGTCGGCGCCGGCGGCGAGACGCTGCGCATGGACTACGTTCCGGGCACGGCCGACGTGAAGGCCGGCGACCTGGTCGTCACGTCGGGAATTGACGGCATCTACCCGAAGGGGTTCGTCATCGGCACGGTTGAAACGGTCGAGCGCGGTCCCGGCAGCTATCACGAGATTCGCGTCAGTCCGGCGGTGGACTTCTCGCGGCTCGAAGAGGTGCTGGTGGTGCTGACGCCGCCGCCGGGTCACGACACGGCGCCCGCCAAGGGCGAGCGGCCGTGAAGCTGGCCGCCTCGCTCGCGACCATCGCCGGGGCGCTGGCGTTGCAGACGACGCTGACGGCGTATGTGCGGGAGACGTCGTCGCTCGATTTCGTCTTGATCGTGGTCGTCTACCTCTCGCTCACCTCGGGACCGACGACCGGGGTATTGGCCGGAACGGCGGCGGGGCTGATCCAGGACGCCCTGTCGAGCGGGGTCATGGGGATCGGCGCGTTGGCGAAGACGATCGTCGGGTTTGCCGCGGGCCGGGTGGGAACACAGTTCATCGTGACCGCCCCTTTGCCGCGGTTCGTGGTGTTCATCGGCGCGAGCCTGCTGCACGCGGCCATCTTCATCGGCCTCTACGTGCTGCTCGGACTGCGGCAATTCTCGAACCCGTGGCCCGCGGTCGCGGGGCAGGCGGTGGGGAACGCGGTGGTCGGGGTCGTGGGTTTTCAGGTGCTGGAATGGCTGCCGGGTTTCCTGCAGCGCCGCCGGATGGGACGACCGATCCGGCGCTGAACCAGCTACCATAGTCAGAGGCGCATCACATGGCGATCGCTGAAGATCGACGACGGCTCGCGGCACGGCTCGGGTGGCTGCGCGTGTCGGTGTTCGTCGTCTTCGGCGCGCTGGCCGGCGTGTTCTGGTTCTTCCAGGTGGCACAGCACGCCAAGTTCCAGGAAATGGCCGAGAACAACCACCAGCGGACGCTGTCCCTGCGTGCGCCGCGCGGGGTGATCTTCGATCGCACCGGGCAGGTGATGGTCGAGAACCGCAGCGCCTTCAACATTTCGATCGTCCGCGAGCACACCAAGGACCTCGATCGCACCATCCGGGTGCTGGCGAGGATCATCGGGCTCGACGAAGCGCAGGTGCGGGAGACGGTCCAGCGCCACTTGCGGGAGCCGAGCTACCGCCCGATCGTGATCGTTCAGGATGCAACGCTGGCGCAAGTGGCGGCTGTCACCGCCCGTCGGCTCGATTTCGAGCTCCCGGACGTCGTCGTCCAGGAAGTGCCGACCCGCCAGTACCCCATCCAGGCGATGGCCGCGCACACGATCGGATACGTCGGGGAGGTGAGCGATCGGGACGTCGCCGAGGACGAAGGCCTCAAGAGCGGGGACATCGTCGGGCAGTCTGGTATCGAGAAAATCTACAATCCGCTGCTGATGGGAACCGACGGCGCCAAGCGCGTCGTCGTCAACAGCGTCGGCCGCGAAATCCGCACCCTCGGCAAGGACGATCCGGTCGAGGGCCAGCGCCTGCAGCTGACGATCGACTTCGACTTGCAGAAAGCGCTCGAAGACGGGTTTCGCACTTCGGGTTACAACGGCGCGGCGGTGATCCTCGAGCCGAAGTCCGGCGAGGTGCTGGCACTCGCCAACGTGCCGGCGTACGATCCGAACGCGTTCGCCGCTGGCATCGATCGCGCCACCTGGGCGTCCCTGAATACCGACCAGAACCGTCCGCTGCAGAACCGGGCAATCCAGGGCCGCTATCCGGCCGGATCGACGTTCAAGATGGCCGTCGCGGTGGCGGCCCTCGAGGAAGGACTGATCACTCCGGACTTCACGGTCTATTGCCCCGGCCACGCCGTGTTCTTCGGGCGCAGCTTCGCCTGCTCGCTCCCGAACGGCCGAGGGCACGGCACGATGGATCTGCGCCACGCGATCGAGAAGTCGTGCAACGTCTACTTCTACACAATCGGCAACATGGTCGGCATCGACAAGATCCACAAGTGGGCGACGCTGCTGGGCCTCGGCGAGAAGACCGGCATCGATCTGCCGAACGAGGTGCAGGGGCTCGTCCCGTCGCCGGAGTGGAAGCGCGCCGTCACCAAGAATCACGAGAAGTGGTACGCCGGCGAAACCATCTCCGTCTCGATCGGCCAGGGCGCGGTCACGCTGACGCCGATTTCCGAGGCGGTCTACATTTCAACGCTGGCGAACGGCGGCACGCGCGTCACCCCGCACCTGTTGAAGGCGACTGACGACGGCTCCGGCCCGAAGCCGGTGCCGCCCCCGGCCCCGAAATCGACTGTGGCGTTGAAGCCGGCGACAATCCAGGCGATTCGCGACGGCCTGTTCATGGTGGTCAACGGCGCTGGTACCGGCGGGCGCGCCCGCCTCGCCGGCTACGACGTCTCCGGCAAGACCGGCACGGCACAGGTGATCTCGAACGAAGGCGCCAGGGCCGCCAAGGGCAAGACCGACAAGGACCTGCGTGACAACGGCTGGTTCGTGTTCTTCGCGCCTCACGACGATCCGAAGATCGCCGGGGCGATCATCGTCGAGCACGGCGGTCACGGCGGCGTGACGGCAGCCCCGATCGCGCGTCACCTGCTCGACACGTTCTTCGCCAAGCAGGAGGGGCGGCCGCTGCCAGCGCCTCCGATCAAGATCGGCGACACGATCGGGCCCGCGCCGGTCGAGAAGCCGCCGGCGCCCAAAACTGCGCTGGTAGCCGGGGTGGGCGATCAGCCCTAGCGCATGTTCGAGCGCCGCCTCTACTTCCACATCGACTGGATCCTGATCGTCGCCGTGTTCGCGCTCTGCGCGATCGGGCTGGTGACGATCTACTCCGCGACCGGCGGCCCGACCGGGATCTACCGGACCCAGATTTACGCGATCGGGCTCGGGATCGCCGCGATGCTGGCGTGCATGGCGATCGACTATCGCTCGCTCGCCGACAAGTCACACCTGATCTACCTGGCGATGATCTTCGCGCTGGTCGGGGTGCTGGTCTTCGGATCCGTCCGCGGCGGATCGCGCCGCTGGATCGATCTCGGCTTCTACAACATCCAGCCCTCGGAATTCGCCAAGGCGACGCTCGCGCTGATGCTCGCCAAGATGCTTGGCGAAAGCCGGCGTCGCGCCTTCACCAACAACGATCTGCTCCTGGCTGGCATCCTGACAGCGGTGCCGGTGCTGCTGATCGCGCGGCAGCCGGATCTCGGTACGGCGGTGACGCTGATCCCGATCCTGCTGACGATCACCTACGTCGCCGGCATGCCGGTGCGGTATCTCGGCATCCTCGCGCTGGTGGGGCTGCTGGCGGCTCCCTTTGCCTACCAGTTCGCGCTCCAGGACTACCAGCGCGAGCGCATCTCGACGTTCCTCGATCCCGAGCAGGATCCGCGCGGCGCCGGCTACCAGCAGCTCCAGGCGCGCATCACCGTCGGCTCCGGCGGGGTCTGGGGCAAGGGCTTCATGCAGGGCACCCAGGGGCAGTTGCGGTTCCTGCCGGTCGCCCACAACGACTTCATCTTTTCGGTCCTCGCCGAGGAGCGGGGGTTCGTCGGCGTGCTGGTCGCCCTCGGACTCTACCTGTTCGTCATCATGCGGTCGCTGGCCGCGGCGCGTCTGGCCAAGGACCGGCTCGGCGCCTATCTGGTCCTGGGCGTGCTCGCCAGTTTCACGTTCCAGGTTGTCTACAACATCATGATGTCCTGCGGGATCGTGCCCGTGAAGGGTCTTACCCTGCCGCTCCTCAGTTACGGCGGGTCCTCCATGATTGCCACGCTCGCGGGCTTCGGCCTCATCCTGAACGTCCGGATGCGGCGGTTCACGAATTGACCTTCTCAACATGAACAAAGAGATGATCGTTTCGTCCAATGGCCACGAGACTCGTGTTGCCATCCTCGAGGACGACCAGCTCGCCGAGATCTTCGTCGAGCGCGAGCGCAACCGCGGTGTCGTGGGGAACGTCTACAAGGGCCGCGTCTCGAAGGTGCTGCCCGGGATGCAGTCGTCGTTCATCGACATCGGGCTCGAGCGCGACGGCTTCCTTTACGTGTCCGACGTCATCACCAACCTCGACGAGTTCGATGGCGACGACGAGGGCGACGTCCGGGCGAAGGGCGATGCCGACGCGGAGCCGGAAAAAGGCGACAAGCCCAGGGGCCGCGACCGCGAGGAGCGGCAGCCCGAGGCGAAGATCGAGGAGCTGCTGAAGGAAGGGCAGGACGTCGTCGTCCAGGTTGCCAAGGAGCCGCTCGGCACCAAGGGCGCCCGGCTCACCGGTCACGTGACGCTGCCGGGACGCTTCCTCGTCTTCATGCCGACGGTGGACCACATCGGGATCTCGCGCAAGATCGCGACGCGCGAGGAGCGGACCCGCCTGCGCGGCATCGTTCGCGAGTTCCGCGACCAGCACAATTTCGGCGGCGGGGTGATCATCAGGACCGCGGCCGAGGGGCGGACCAAGGAGGACATCCTCGCCGACCTGAACTACTTCCACAAAATCTGGGTCGAGATGCGGCAGAAGTCGGAGGGGCGCCGCGCGCCGGCGGTGATCTACCAGGAGCCCAGCCTCGTCAACAAGCTGCTCCGCGATCTGCTCACCGACGACTACAGCGCGATCCGCATCGACGATCCCCGCGAGCACGAGCGCATCGTCGAGTTCATCGGCCGGATCATGCCGTCGCTAGCCTCGCGGGTGAAGCTGTACGACAAGGACTATCCGATCTTCGAGGAGTACGGCGTGCAGGCCGAGCTCGACAAGGCGCTGCGCAGCAAGGTATGGCTCAAGTCGGGAGGCTCGATCGTCATCAACCAGACCGAAGCGCTCGTCGCCATCGATGTCAACACCGGACGCTACGTCGGCAAGAAGACGGCGGGACGCCTCGAGGACACGATTCTCAAGACCAACCTCGAAGCGGGCAGGGAAATCGTCCGCCAGATCCGGCTCCGCGATCTCGGCGGGATCATCGTGCTCGATTTCATCGACATGGAGGAGAAGAAGAACCGCCAGAAGGTGTTCCAGGCGGTCGAGCAGGAGCTGCGCAAGGACCGTGCGCCGTCCAAGGCGCTCCAGGTCTCCGACTTCGGCCTGGTCATCGTGACGCGCAAGCGTGTGAAGCAGAGCCTCGAACGCGTCCTGACCGAGCCGTGCCCGTACTGTTCGGGCGCCGGGACCATCAAGTCGAGCTCGACGGTCTGCTACGAGATTCTCACCGAGATGAAGAAGATCGGCCCCGACCTGGACGGCCCCGGGGTGCTGCTGCGGGTCAATCCCGACATCGCGCGGGCGCTGAAGGAAGAGGAGCGCGGCGTGCTCAAGGACCTGAAGCACCTTCTCGGCCGGGACGTGATCGTCAAGCCCGACGTCCATCTCCATCACGAGCAATTCGACGTGATGTCGATCGGCGGCTAGCGCGGTCTGGAGGAATAGAAAAAGGCCGGGCGCCGTTTGGCAGCCCGGCCTTTTGTATCTGGCCTGCAGTCTGAAGCCTGAAGTCTGAAGCCTATTTAGCGACCGGCAGGTGGACCAGGTAGTTCACGCCGCCGCGATTGATCCAGACCCGCAAATATTCGTCACCCTTCAACAGCTCGACCTTCGCGGCTCCGGAGCCTGGGCGTCCGCCCTGGTCAGGTCCGGTCTGCAGGTCCTTCATTTCGCCCTGCGGGATGATGCTGGCAACCTCGCGGCCAACTGCCTTGCCGCCGCGGAGGAACTCTACCCAGCGCTCCATCTGGATGCCGGGCACCGAGGGTTGAGCCTGCTCCGCAGTCAGACGGACCTGATAGGCTCCGGCCGACAGCTTCTGGCCGTTGGCCATTACCGCCCGAGGCAGGTTGACCGAGCCAAGGGCGGTCTCGCCTGAGGGGACCTGGCCTTGCGTGCTCTGGGCCGCCGCGCCGACCGACAGAAGGACAGCCATCGCGGTTCCGGCAAGCCATTTACGAGTCATCGTCGAATGCCTCCGACCGGAATTATACAACTTCCTGCGGGACGGCTATTTGCGGGCGATCACCACGGTGCCGCTGAAGGTCTTCAGCGACAGCAGGGCGCTTGCGTCGCCGAACGAGCCGCGGATGCTCTTGTTCGAGTCCCGGCGGTCCCGGTTGCCGCCGTCGGCACGCATCGTGACCGGGAAATCGGAGCGGACGCTGCCGCTGAACGTGCTGGCGTCGAGCTCGAAGCCGGTCTGCGAGGCGAGGACGATCCGGATGTCGCCGGAGTGGGAGCCGAGGTCGTAGCGGCCGCCGCGGGCGAGGGTCGCCCCGAACTCGATCGAGCCCGAGACCGACTTGGCCATCAGCCGCTCGACCTGGATGTCCGACAGCTGAATGTCGCCGCTGACCGACCCGCACTCGAGCGAGCGGGCCTTGAGTCCGGCCGCGAGGACCGTGCCGGACACCGTTCCCAGCGAGAGGGTCGAGGCGCCCTCGACGTCCCTGGCGGTGACGTTGCCCGACACCGTCTTCGCCGTCGCCAGGTTCGGCGTGCCGGTCACGGCGACGTTGCCGCTCACGGTTTCGGCGCGGACCTCGCCGTTCACTTTCGTCACGCTTGCGTCCCCGGAGACGGTCTTGACCGCAACCGCGGCGCCGATCGGCACGCTGACCGTGTAATCCACCCGGGCCGAGATGTTGCGATCGCCGCCGTTCCGGCGGGGGTACGTCGTGCGGACCTCGACCCGGTCCCCCACCGTGGTGATGTCGATCCGCAGCTCCTGGAGCAGGCGCTTCGCCTCGTCGGCGTCGCGGTGCCGTACCCGCTTGACCGCCTCGATCGTAATCGCCGAACCAGAGGTGCCGGTGACGCGCACGTCTCCGGAGATGTTCGAGAGGTCGAGCGCGCCTTCGGCCCCGACCTTGATCGTCTGGGTCAGGCGGTCGGTTTGCTCCGGCCCCTGGCGAGCCTCGGCGTAGCGCTCGAACCAGGCGGCGCGCGGCGTGTCGGCGGGGAGGCCCCCGGTCAGTGCCGCCTGCGCCTGCCCGAACGAGCCGACGGCGACGAGGACGGTAATCAGTCGAAGGTGCATCATGGGGGTCATCGGGAAAGGTCCTGCATGAGCCGACCGGCCTCTGCCTGGTTGCCCTTTCGCATTTCGTTGATCAACTCGACGGTCTGCTGCAGCAGCGCGACCTTGGTCCGCATCGCGTCGAACAGCCCTTCCTGCGCGGTGGCGCTCGCCGGCTGCGTCTTGAGCGCGGCGCGGCTTTCGCTGATCGCCTGGTCCACCACCTGCAGGTTCTTCTGGAGCACCGCTGCCACCTGCGGATCGAGCTCGGAGCTATCGCTCCTGGCAATCTGTTCCAGGCCCTGGATCGCCCGGTCGTAGTGCTGTTCCGCGGCTTCGAGGTCGGCCTGGACCGAGTCCACCAGTGCAGCCGGAGTGGCGGCTTCCGGCACACTTCCCATCGGCGCTGACGGCCGGAGCAGCGGCGCGATGCCGACAGTGGTGGCGACGAGGAGCGCGGCCGCGGCGGCCAGCCACGTGCCCCAGGCTGCCCGGGTGTTTGGCCAGGCGAGCAGGCGCGCCGCGGGCTTCGGTTCGCTGACGATGCGGGCCTGGATTCGGGAAAGAAGGTCGGCCGGAGGCTCGCGCCGATCCAATGTGAAGGCGGCCGCGCGCACCGTGCGCAAATCGGCAACCAGTCCACGGCACGCCGCACACCCTTCGAGGTGGCGCTCGACGGAGCGCTCCCCGGCGGGGTCCAGTTCGCCTTCGACGTAGGCGGCGACGGGCAGTTCCTGGCAGGTCACAGTGTTCACGCTCATCCGGCGCTGTATTCCCGCGCCCCGAGGTGGGCGCGGATCCGCAGGCGGGCCTTGTGCACCTGCGATTTCGATGTCCCCTCGGTTACCCCGAGGATGTCAGCCACCTCCTGGTGGCCGAACCCCTCCACGTCATGCAGGAGGAACGCCGCCCGGCACGCGGGCGGCAGCGCTTCGATTGCCCGTTCGAGGTCGATCCGGCTCACCGCGCTCAGCGTCGGCCCGGGGGCGGCCACGGGCGCCGCGTCGGGCTCGTCCATCGAGTCGGTCACCTGCCCCATCCGGGTCTGCCGGTTCCGCAGCACGTCCAGGCAGTGGTTCATCGCCAGCCGATACAGCCAGGTGCCGAGCGACGACTCACCTCTATAGCTCCCGACCTTCCGATAAGCCAGCAGGAAGATGTCCTGCAGCAGGTCCTCGGCGTCGGCGCCGCCGGACATGCGACTGGCCAAATTGTAGAGGCGGGAGGCGTGCTGCTGATACAGCGCCTCGAATGCCGCGGCGTCACCCGACTTGATGCGTCCTGCAAGGTCGAGGTCCGCGTTCCGCACCGCTCCTGAATGCTTAGACGAGGACATGGCGGGCGGGGTTGATCACGCCCAAACAGACGTTCGTCGCGCCTAATTGGTTCGAAGGGCAGGAATTAGGAGACAGGGGCCGGGAGCCAGGAATTAGTCACCAAGATCAGGCCTGAGGCCTGAAGCCTTTACGGCCAGCGCACTTTCTCGAAATGACGCACCCGGCGGGCCGAGACCACCAGGCCTTCGGCGACCAGCAGGGCGCGCTTCAGCGACAGGTCGGAATAGCCGCCCAGTTGTCCGCCGGCGGCAATGACGCGGTGGTAGGGAAGGCCCGGCAGGCGGGCCTGGCGCATGACGTTGCCGACGGCACGCGCCGCGCCGGGGTGGCCGGCCAGGCGCGCGACGTCTCCGTAGGTGGTGACGCGGCCCACCGGGATCCGCTTGACGATCCCCAAGACGCGGCGGGTGAATCGGGCGTCAGCGGCCAACGCTGATCTTCAGCCGGTAGCTGGTGCCCCCGAGGTTGTCTTCGTCGAACGCCTCGGATACTCCGCTCACCCCGAGCGCGTTGGGCACGCGCGAGAAGACGATCTCCCCGCCGATTCCCAGCCAGCGCGCGGCCTTGAACTCCACGCCGCCGAGAATGTGGAAGCCGTTGAAGCGCTCGTCCACGTCGTCACCCGTGACTGCGAAGTCCGAGGTCTCCTTGTAGCTGTACGAGCTCCACCCGCCGCCGACATACGGGACCAGCCGGGGCGAGATCTGCTTGAAGCGCCACCCCGCGGTTACTTCGATCGGCGTGATGTCCACCGACAATGGAATGCCCAGCGGGAATACGTCCGAGCCCGACACGAAGACCCGCTCGCCGTCGTTCGAATAGCGCCACGCGCCGATACCGAAGTACAAGCCGCCCCACGGCAGCCCGACCTCGGCGCCGCCGCCGAAGATCAGCCCGGTGGAACTGCCGAAGACGGCGTCGAAGCTTTCGGAGGCGGCGAAGTTCATGCCGCCGACCATGCCGTACCCCTTGATGTCCACGCCCTGCGCCGCGGCGGGGACCGCCACTCCCGTCCCCAGCACCGCAACCATCAGCAACCGGATCGTCCACACGCGCATCGGATCTCCTCGGGCTAGCGGGCGAGTCCCATTCCGCGCAGCGCCGCGCGGGGGCTGATCAAGCCGAAACCGTACGCGTCGTCGCGTCCCGGAGGTCCCTTGTCGGTGGCCGACTTCTTCATCGCCTCCTCGATCGCCGCGGGACTCGTGATTCCCTGCTGGATGAGCAGCGCGGCAAACCCGGAAACATGCGGCGTCGCCATCGAGGTGCCCTGGAAGTAGTAATAGGCGAATGAATCAGCCCGTGGTGGCCCGAACTGCGACGGCGGCCGGTTAAAGGTTTCCAGCAAATCGAGATCGAGGGTCTGTTGCAGGATGCCCCCGGACCCCTGGCCGCCCGATTGCCTGAAATCACCCCCAGGCGCCGACAGTTCGACGGCCGGCGAGGTAGTCGAGTAGTACGCGACCTCGAGCGACCGCCCGACCGCGCCGACCGTGACCGCGCCGGCAAGCGAGGGCGCGATGTTGCCGAGCACGTTCGGCTGGTTGCCTTCTTCCTTGGTATTTCCGGACGCGATCGCAACGAACACGCCGCGCTGTACCGCGTAGCGAATCGCGTCGTCCACGGTCGGTGCTGGTCCGCCTTGCTCGCGTCCCAGGCTCATGTTGATCACCTTCGCGCCGTTGTCCACGGCGTAGCGGACGCCGCGCGCGACCACGTCGTCAGTGCCGGCGAAGGGCGAGCCGAAGATGTCGTCCCAGGTTCCGGAGATGACTTTCACCGGCATGATCCGGACGTTGAACGCCATGCCGGCTACGCCGACGCCGTTGTTGGTGAGCTGGCCGACTGTCCCCGACACGTGTGTGCCATGGCCGTCCATATCCACGGGGTCGTTGTCGTTCCAGATGAAATCGCGCGGCGCGACGAAGCGATCGCCGAGTTCCGGGGCGATGGCGAACGGCACGTCGACGATACCCAACGCCGGGTAAAACGGGCCGCCGTCTTCGATCTGGACCGGGACCGTCGAGTTGTATCGGAACGTGGCGTTCTTGAAGGCGACGCCGGTGTCCAACACGGCGACGATCACGTTCGACGAGGCGCCGGGCTGGATGTCCCACGCCCGCTCCATGTCGATGGCTGGAAAGTTCCACTGGTTCGAGTACAGCGGATCGTTCGGCCGGTACATCGTGTGATTGAGATAGCGGGGCTGCGCGTACTCGACGTCGCCGCGGGCCCGCAACGCCGCGGCCGCGACTTCGGGATCCATGCTGTCGGCGATGTTGACGATCTCGAAATCGGCCCACGACGGCTGTTGCGCTGAGGTTCCCGCGACCTGCGCCATCGTGCTGCTGACGGCCGCGCCACGATCGGCGCCGTCCTTGAACTTGACGATCACCGACCCCGGCAGGTACGCGCCGTCTACGGCCGAGCGATCGAGCGCATCGGCCCGCAGCGGCCGCCGCGGTACGCGTTCGGGATCGCGGACGATGTCCTGAGCGCGCAGCCCGCGGTCGATCGCCGGCAGTGCCGCCTCCGAGACGAGCGCCCTTGCGGCGGGCGCTGGTTCCTGGCCCGACAGGCTCGACCAGCCAAGAACTGCAAGCGCGACGCCGCAGGCGACCGACCTGAGGCGCGCGTGCGAGGTACTCATCGACTTCGTCCCTCCGAACCCATTATGTGCCACGGCTTCAATGAGCTCGGAAGATGGCGGTCCGCGCCACGCCGTCGACGCCCGGCATCTGCAGGCCGATTCGCGCCGCCAGGGTTGGTGTGAGGTCCGCGGGCGTCGAAGGCGTGTCGTAGCGGCCGGCCACGACGCCGGTGCCGAAGAAGATCAAGGGCACGTGCTGATCGTACGGGTTGTGCGTTCCGTGCGTGGTCGCATCAGACCCGCCGACGATGTAGTACGGCCGCGGGACGATCACGATCTGTCCGCTCCGGCCGGCAACGTGGCTGAGCGCCGCCGCACGGACGACCAGATCCTTTGAATCGCGCGCCGCTTCAAGTCCGGCGCTTGGCATCGCGCGCAGCACGCCAGGGAGCCGCTCCAGCGCGGCGAGCACCGGCTGCAGCAGAGCCGGGTTCTCGGCGACGCGCTGCCCGGCGGCGGCCGAGAGATAGATCTGCGTGTACTCCGCGCGTGCCACGTGCTCTCCAGGCCCGAGCGATTCGACGAGCGCGGCGTTGGCGGCGCGGGCCAGTTGCTGAAGGGCAATGCGTCCGCCCTCGTGCCCTTCGGCGACCCAGGCTTCGGGAATGGGCGCCACGCCATGATCGGCGCTGAGCCCCAGGAGATAGCGTCCCCTGCCGACGCTCGTGTCGAGCGAGTCGAGCAGGTCACCGACCGTCACGTCGAGGCGCAGGAGCGTGTCCTGTACCTCGTGGCTGTCGGGACCGAACTTGTGGCCGACGTAGTCGAGCGCGGAGAAGCTGATGGCCAGAAGATCCACTGCCGGGCCCTGCCCGAGCTTCTTCCGCTTCACCAGGTCAGCCGCCATCGCGCCGAGGTACGCGTCCGCGTAGGGGCTGTTCTCCCAGAGCGTGTAAAACTGATCCTCCGACGTTCCCGGGCCGCCGGCCATCGGATGCGGGAACTGGGTGGTCCATCCGCTGGGCGGCTTCTCTCCCATCCCATCGTCAACGCCGGTGTAACGCTCGGCCTCGAGCAGCCGCTGCCAGACCTCGCCCCTCAACGCGAGCCTGGGATGTGCGTTGACGAAGGCCTGTACGTCGGGGTCCGGAGCCGCCGAGTAGGCGGTCGAGGTAGCCCACTTGTTGTGATCGTCCGTCCAGGTGACGACTCCGCCCTTGCCCGCCATCATGATCGCGCTCCGCGGCTTGATCGACAGGCTTACCACTCGAGCGGCGGGCGAGGTCTCGCGAAGCCGATCCGCCATCGTCGGGACGAGCAACTGGACCGCGCTGTGCCCGACTGATTCGGCGTCCGGCTCGTAGCCGATTGGCTTGACGGCTGCGTCTTCCGTGCACGTCCCGTTGCGCGTGCCGCGCCACCACGAGTTCATGATGATGCCGTGCGTCGCGGGGAAGCTCCCCGTGCCGATCGTCGCGTGGCCGGCGCAGGTGACGGTCTGCAGATACGGATAGAAGTTCCGCTCGAAGACG